>DBEH01000003.1 GCA_002294005.1 Firmicutes bacterium UBA911
CCTGTTGTTGTCCCTGCCCCTCCTGGCCGTCCTCCCCGCCCCGCCGGCCCTGACCGCCACCCTGTTGGCCGCCGCCCCGGGTCAGGTCGCCGTAGTAGTCCCGGAGCAGGAAGGCGTTATTTCCCTGCACCAGACGCACCGGCACCATGCGGGCCGGCACCGTGTAGTCCCCGCTGGTGATTTGCGTCTCGTAGGCCCAGTGCCCGTTCCGGGCCAGGCCAACCGCCGCGTCGTAGCTGAACTGGGCGAGCAGGTCCGGCCGGACGTCGACCTCGGCGTCGTGGTCCCCGGCGACCAGCGCCTCCGCGGCCGTGCGGTCGGCGCCGACGCCCACGGTCAGCACTTCATTCAAAAGGCCCCGCTGCCGGAGCACCTCCACCGCGCCGACCGCCATCCGGCTGTCCACCGCCAACACCGCCCCCAGCGGGCCCGCGGCCAAAGCTTCGCGCACGCCGGCCGCCGCCCGCCCCGGGTCACCCTGGGGATGCTCCCGCAGTTCGACCGTGAATCCGGGTTGCCCTTCCATGAACGTGGTGATCCCTTCAATGATGTTGCGGGAGATTGGGTCCGCCGGGTCCCCGCCCAGCACCAGCACGCGGCCCGGCGCCCCCGCGGGCCGGTTGCGCACCACGTACCGGGCCTGGTGCTCCCCGGCCCGGACCTGCTCGGAAGCCACGTAACCGTCCAGCGGCGCGTCCGGGGCAAACGTCTCCAGCGCCACCACCCTGATCCGGTTCATGGCCAGGCGCCGGACGATGCCCGGGCCCATCTGCGGCTCCACGAACTGGATCACCACCGCGTCGACCTTTTGTTTGATAAACTGCTCCACGTCTCTCTCCTGGCGGCGGGCGTCGCCTTCCGCATCCCGCCAGGTGATCCGGACCCGTTCGTCGGTCCCCGCCCGTGCCTGAACGAGGCGTTTGATCACCTGGTTTCCGTCCCGGCGTTCGTCGGCGATGCTGTAGGCCACCGCCAGCGGACGCTCGCCCGGCCGGGCCTGGCCACCGCGGTTGAAGAAGTCGCAGCCGCCGGCCCCCAGCAGGACAAAAACGCAAAGGAAAAGGACAATTGCTCTTTTACTCTTGGGCAACAACACCACCCCCTTAACAACACCGCCCCCCTCGAGAATATGATTCCTCGAATTAAGAGGTTGATTCTATTTGCGGGGTCGCCGGCATAAGTTATGTCAGGAGGGGTTGGAAATGATTCCCATATTCAGGAGCACTCCGGTCAGCGCGCTTTTGGAGGCGGTTGAAAAAGCCCGGGAAGAGTGTAGAGAAGCGGAAATGATGCTTACCCACGCCGAGCCCGACTTCATCGACCACGCCGTGAACCGGATCAATGCCGCCCGCAGCCAGTTCGAGGCTTTGATCAGGACCGCCAAGAAGCAAGGACTGCAGGCGTGGCCGGAACTCCAGCCGGTGGCCGAATACCGCCCGGAAAAAGACGAAGAAGCGGCTGGCAGCAATAAGGCCGCTTCCGTCTACGCTCAGCTCAAATCGTTCTTGAAGGGCCCGATTTCACGGTAGGCATCGCGAACCAGCTGAAAGTCGCGCCACACCTCGCGCTTCTTGCCCGGGTCCCGGAGCAGCGCGGCGGGGTGGTAGGTGGGCATGAAACGTACGCGGCCTCTTACGATCCACCGGCCGCGCCAGGCCGTAATGGAAGCTTGGGAGTCGATCAGGTTTTTCAACGCGGTGCTGCCCAGGATCACCACCAGCGGGGGGCCGATCAGGGCGAACTGCTTCCGGAGCCAGCGCAGGCACGCTTGCGCCTCCTCCCGGCTGGGCACCCGGTTGCCGGGGGGCCGGCATTTGACCACATTGGCAATGTACACCTCGGAGCGCGCAAATCCGGCGGCGTCCAGAATCCGGTCCAGGAGCCGGCCCGCGGCACCGACAAAGGGCCGCCCCAGGCGGTCCTCCTCGGCCCCGGGCCCTTCGCCGATCAGCATCAGCCGCGCCCGGGGGTGGCCTTCCCCGAACACCAGGTTCGTACGGCCCGCAAAAAGGCCGCACTCCCGGCAGCCGGACATCGCTTCGCGCAGTTCATCCAGCCCCCGCGGCTCGTCAAGGTCTTCCAGGCTCAGCGGCCCGGAGCGCGATTCCAGCAAAAGCTCCCTCACCCCCACCGCTCTTGAACGGCAAGGCCGTTTAGGAGAGTGTTGCAAAACCAGATATCATTCTAAACGCTTGGAGGCCGCGAAAAACAAGCATGGCTTGATGCGGCGAAGCTGGACGTTGAGAAGTGAGATGTGGGAAGTGCGAGGTGAGAATTCCGTATAGAATTCGTTTTGCGAATTCTAGCAAGCATCAAGCTTCTAACCTCTCACTTCACACCTCTTCTTTGCCAGGCCCGAGTTTTTTGCAGCGGTCTCCTAGCCGCGCTCCAGGATGATCTTGTGTTCCACCAAGGCCAGTTCCCGGATCCGGGCGTTGATGATCTTGCGCCGCCCGAAAATGTCCTCCAGCAGGAGCCCGTCCTCGTGCGGCACCACCCGGTCCACCGACGCCAGCACCAGCTCCTCGCCTTCGGCGGTCAAAAGATACGCGTTCGCCTCACACACTCCGTGTTCACGCCCCCTGCCGAGATGGATGGCCCTAGAAAAATTATATTTTTGCGCCTTCTTACTGTCAATGCAACCCCGGGCCGCTAAGATGGGATCAAGAAATGCCCGGATCAAAGCGGATTGCTGATCTGTGTTTTCCGGGGCTTGACGACTTCAAACACCACTGTCTCCATTTGGCAAGTCAATGGCTGACTTAACCGGTCACTGCGGCGAGAAAGTCCGCAGGCGAGCAGATGGTGACGCCTTTGAAATCACCAAGCACCAGCAAGTCCCGGTCCCCGCTGACGAGGAATCGGGCCTCGGCCGCCACGGCGCATTCCAGGAAGCGATTGTCCGCCCGGTCGTTCTGGATGGCATTGATTCGGACTGACGGGTCCGGTTGCACCAAACGGGTGTTGTTCAGTGCGGTCAAACCGCGGACCAAGGCAAAGCGTTCCTCGGCCGAGCCGATCACCGCGAAACGAGGGCGCAGGAGCACGGTGAGGTACTCCTCCAGTATTGCCGGACAGACAACCGCGGTAAACCGCCCTTTTGCCCACAGGTCGATGATCCGGCTGGGATGGCCGCCCCGCGTCAGCAGGCCGGAAATGACCACGTTGGTATCCGGCAGTACCCGCATTACCTACCCTTTCGGACGGCGTCGACTTCGTTGGCGATATCCACCTCAGTCAAACCAGCCTGTGCGGTTTTCGTGCGCACCTTTTCCAAGGCTAGCTGCAGGGCGAGTCGCTTTTGTTCCTGTTCGGCCTGACGGAGTCGCCGGTATTCCGCATAGCTCATCAACACGCCTTTCGGCTCCGACTTGACGGTGATGATGTACGGCTGGTCGCCCTGCCCGAGGGTCTCCAGCAGGAAGGTCAGCTTGGGGCGCACTTCGTTGATGCCCAAAATGTTCTCCATTTTGATGGCCCTCGCACTTAATATTTGCATTAACGTCTGCTTTAAAGTCTAGTGCAAAAGACCTGTGCTGTCAACCGGGTCCGGGCCGCCCCAGGGCTGACGCATACCCCTTTGGCCCCTGGGCCGCCGGGCCACCCAGGCTGCCGCGGCCGCCCCCACCGGCATGAACGGGCACCGGCCGTCAGCCCGGGAACGCCACGCGGTACCCCGCCCCTCACTCACACGCCCCGGCCGCGCCCCAGCCAGCGCTTCACGGCGGTGTGCCGTCCAGTTCCAGGTAAACCTGCTCGCTTCCCTCGGGCACCGGCATCACTCCGAACGGCTCTCCGTCCCGCAGCCGCACGTTGTCCCGCCGGAAATGGGTTCCCCGGTGGAGATATCCGACTTCTTTCAACCCGGGCTGCCTCAGAACCAGGTGCATATCGGCACGGTTACGGACCTCGAGGCCGTTGATCTCGACGACCACGTCCCCGGACCGGACACCCGCCCGCCAAGCTGGCGAGCGCGGCATAACGTCCAGAACCATCAACCCGGCCGGATGGGGTACGAACAGGGGGCGGCCGTGCAGTTCAATGTGTTTGCTGATGTGGATGATCAGTTCATGGCCGAGCGGGGCGAAAAGAGCCGCCAGCCAGGCGGCCCCGCCTCCGGAAGTGGCCAGTACGGCCAGGGCGAACAGCGTGACGCTGTAGCCGGCCAGGTACAGGGCGCTGATCCGGGCCTTGTCGGCGGGCGCGTGGGAAGTGGCGATGTCCGCGTAGCCCAGGCCGGCCACCAGGGTCATCATGGCGAAGACCACGGTGCCGGTGCCGCCCGGTACGTCCGGCTTGATCAGCGGCCACCATTCAGGCATGGACACCAGTTCCATTCCGGGGGCCGGGGTGCCGGTCGCGATGGTCAGGGCGACGATCGGGATCGGCCAGAACTTTTGCAGGGTGAAGCCCCCGACCATCCGTTCCCCGGGCAGCCGGATATAGGCGGGCACCGCGCCCAGGTGCCCGCTGACCAGGATCAGAATGCTTTCGACAAAGTGCAGGATGGCCACCAGGGCCATTACGGTGGGAATGCTGATGTCCGGAAAACCAAACAGCAGGTGGCAGACCGCCAGCACCCCGCCGCCGTACGCGAAACAGAGCAGGCGCGGGTTGATCAGCATAAGCAGTATCGCTACCGGCAAGAGGTACAACAGCCCGGAACCGTGGATGGTGATTCCGGTCAGGAGGATGAGGCCGCCGCCGATCAGCCCGCCGCCGAACCCGTAGGCGGTGGCGGTAAAGGTTTCGGCCAGGACGGAGTTGCCGCGGGCCCCGAAAAAGTTGGCCCGCTCTCTCGCGATACGCCGGTACTGAAGGGCGACCAGCACAACGACCAGCCAAAACAGGGGATGGAAAAGGGCGAACACGACCGAGGTAAAAACAGCCCCCAAAGCCCATTCAAAGGGGAATCCCCCGGGGATCATCTAGAGTTCAGCCCTGCTTTCAAGATCTGCAGGGCTTTCTCAAGCTGCGGATCGGACTCGAAATCGTCCGCTTCCTCCACCTGGATATGGGGCTCGATCCCCGTCCGGTTCAGGTCGTGACCCGAAGGCGTCAGGTACCGGGCCGTGGTCAGTTTCAGGCCGGCCCCGTTCCGAAGCGGGAACACGTTCTGTACGACCCCTTTGCCGTAGGTCTGGGCGCCGACCAGGACCCCGGAATCCGTATCCTTGACCGCGCCGGCCACGATCTCCGCGGCGCTGGCCGTGGTCCGGTTGACCAACACCACCAGCGGCACTTCCAGCCGGTGCTTTTCGGCGTAGTAAGTCTCATCCTCACCGGTGCGGTAGTCGACGTGCACGATCGGGCCGTCATCCACGAACAGGTCGGCCACCTCGACCGCCGCCATCAGGTCGCCGCCCGGATTGTCGCGCAAGTCCAGAATAAGGCCGCGCATGCGGCTCTCAAAACTGTTCAGCAGGTAGGCCATCTCGCCCCCCGTCTTTTCGGTGAACTGACTCAAGACCACGTAGCCGATCCCATTGATTAATTCGCCTTCAACCGTCGGGACCTCGATCTGCCGCCGGACCACCGTGAACTCCAGGGGTTCTTGATTCCCGCGCCGGATGGTGAGCTGCACCTCGGTGCCCACCTCGCCGCGCATCAGCATCACCGCGGTTTCCAGATCCATTTCCTGGGTGTCCTTGCCGTTCACGGCCAGGATCAAATCCCCGGCCCGCAAGCCGGCCTCGGCCGCCGGGGTGCCTTCGTAGGGCCGAACCACGGTCAATCCCTCGTCACGGTAGCCGACCAAAATCCCGATGCCCCCGAAAGAACCCTCGACCTGTTCCAAAAACCGCGCGTAGGCTTCGGGCTCCAGGTATACCGAATACGGGTCGTCCAACGCCTCCACCACCCCGCAGATGGCGCCCTCGATCATCTGTTCGCTGCCCGTGGGCTCCACGTACTCGGCATGCACGAGGCGCACTACCTGGACCAGGTTGCCCAACTGTTTGAAATTAGTAACCACCGCGAGGTTCAGGACGACGACCACCCCGACCAGGAGCACCCCCATCCCGAAAAAGAACCAGTGCGTCGGCTGCCGGCGAGGCAACATAAAACACCACCGTCAAGGTTTTTGGTACGCTATTATACTATCTTAGGCCCACCCAAATTACAACCGCGCAAGAACTGAGGGCCGCCTTCCAAGAGGCGGCCCCTCGCTTCCCCAACCGGTAAACCTGCTGCCCTGCAAATAGCTCCTTGCTGCTTCCTTCCGAAATGGTGCCGCAGGCGGCATAGGTGTCTACCGGAGATGGTTCCAGGGAGTTACATGTTCTCCGTGTTCCCGGACGGTGAAATGGAGGTGTGGTCCGGTGGAAAGACCGGTGCTGCCGACGCGGGCGATGGTCTCGCCCTGAGCCACTATCCGGCCCTCGCTGACTCCCATGGTGGACAGGTGGGCGTAGAGCGTGGTCACGCCGCCGCCGTGGTCGAGCACCACCACGTTGCCGAAGCCCCGGAGGGTGCCCACGAAAAGGGCCCGCCCGGTGCCCGCCGCCACCACCGCCGTCCCGTGGGGCGCCGGAATGTCGATGCCGTCATGGAACCGCTGTACCCCGAGGATCGGGTGTCTGCGCCAGCCATAGTCCGAGGATACCCGGGTGTGCTTCGGCACCGGCCAGGCTAACTTGCCGGTGTGCAGAACGTCCTGGCCCGCCCGCTGCAGAGCGATTTGGCGCAGGAGTTCCTCTTCTTCCCGTTCCAGTTGGTCGACTTCGTCCTGGAACTGCGACAGACTGCCCCGAGCGACGACGAGCAGGGATTCCTTCTCCCGCTGCTCGTTCAATAGGGACCGGTAGGCCGCCTCCTGCTCGGCGCGCAGGGACTGCACCTGCGCGCGGCGTTCCTCGATGGCCTCCTTTTGGCGCTCAATCGCCAGCCGCTCCTTTTCAATCTGCTGGATAAGGGCCACATCCCAAGCCACGATCTTCTTCAGGAACTCAACCCGGGTGACGAATTCGTTGAAGCTCTCAGCGCCGAGCAGCACCTCCAGGTAGGTGATGTTCCCATTTTCGTACGCGCTGCGCACCCGGGCCGCGAACAGCGCGTTCATTTCCGCCAGCCGGGTCTCGGCGCCGGCGAGCGCGCTCTCGGCCTCCTCCAAGCGCGCCGTTACCTCCTGCAGCAGGGCGGTGAGTTGGTCAATCCGCAACAACCGTTCCTTCATCGAGTTGTCGAGGACCGCGATCTCCCGGGTGAAGTTGCGCACCTGGCCGTGCTGCGATTCGGTCTGCTGCCGGGCCGACTCGAGCTGTTGCCGCGTCTGTTCCAGTTTCTGCTCCAACTTCTGCTCCGGATCGCCGTAAGCCAGGGTGTACGAACCGGCGCACAAGACCAGCAGCAAGGCCGCGATCAGACCAGTGGTGATCCAGGAACGGCGCAAAACAAAAAACCCCCTTCCGGAAAAACAGGCCGCTTACCTCTCTATTCTTCATTCTTCTATCGGCCGCTTCAGGCCGGGAATAAAGGCCGCTCGCTCGTTAAACCCGCAAGAACTTGCGCAGGGAAATCCAACTGCCGGCACCCCCCATTAGGACCCCCAGTCCCAGGAGCCCCAGGAAAAGCGGCGCCAGCGTCTCCCGGTCGGTGACCGGCCGCAGGAAGAAGATCAGGTCGACCTTCTGCAGTTCGGCCAGCAGACAGTAATAAGTCCCGCCCAACACGGTCACGGCGGCCAGCGCGCCGGTCAGGCCGACGAATATCCCCTCCAGGACAAACGGGGAGCGGACAAACCAGTTGCTCGCCCCCAGGTATTTCATAATGCCGACCTCGTCCTCCCGCGCCACCAATGACAGGCGGATGGTGGTCACGATCAGGAACACGGCCCCGGCGGCCAGCAGAATCACCGCGCCAAGCGCGATCATGTTCACCCAACGGGAGGCCTCGACCAACCGGTCGACGTACTCCTCACCGTAGCGGATCTTGTTCACACCGGGGAAGAAGGAGATCTGGTGCGCCAGCGCGGGCACCGCCTCGGCCTCCAAGGCCTTCACCCGGAAGGAATCCGGGAGCGGGTTATTCTCACCCTCGAACCCGGCCAACAGGTCGCTTTTCTCGCCGAACGATTCTTTTAGTTCCTGCAACGCCTGCTCCCTGGAGATGAAGGTGTGGTTCTCCACCCCCCGCAGCCCGTTCAGCCGCTGCCGGAGATCCGGGACGTCGGCCCCGTCGTCGAGAAACACGTTAATTTCCACGGTAGACTCGATGTTCCGCATGAAGTGGCCGGCGTTCACCGCGATCAGCAGAACCGTGCCCAGAATCACCAGGGTGACCGTGATCATCGCCGCGGACGCCACCCCAAGCCAACAGTTCCGGTGCAGGGAGACAAAAGTCTGGCGCAAGCAATACCACAGGGAGTTAAGCCCCATGACCGTAACTCCCCTGCGCTTCGTCCCGGATCAGACGGCCGTTGTCGAGCGCCACCACCCGTTTGCGCATCCGGTTCACGATGTCCCAGGCGTGGGTGGCGATCACCACCGTGGTACCGTCACGGTTGACGCGCTCCAGGAGTTCCATCAACTCCCAGGATGTGTCCGGGTCCAGGTTGCCCGTGGGCTCGTCGGCCAGGATCACCTGCGGTTTCTTGACAATCGCCCGGGCCACGCCGACGCGCTGCTGTTCACCGCCCGACAGTTCGGCCGGAAAGGCGTCCTCCTTTCCGGACAGGCCCACCTCGGCCAACGCGTGCGGCACCTGTTCCCGTATCACCCGCCGCGACCGGCCGATCACCTCCAACGCGAAAGAGACGTTCTCAAACACCGTCTTCCGGGGCAGCAGCCGGAAGTCCTGGAACACCACCCCGATCTGGCGCCTGAGCGCGAGCAGTTCCCGCTGCCCTAAGCGCAGCACGTTACGCTCCCGGAAAAAAATCTGCCCGGAAGTGGGGAGCTGTTCCCTGAAAATCAGCCTGGTCAGCGTCGATTTGCCAGCCCCGCTGGGGCCGACCAGAAACACGAATTCGCCTCTGTTGATTTTCAGGTTGATATCGGAAACGGCCGCCGTACCGTTGGGATAGACCTTGGAAACGTTAAAGAAGTGGATCAAGCTACAGCACTCCTTGGCCCGAATACCGGTGAATCACTTCGACAAGCGCTTCGACAACACGCACAAAATTCCTCTAAAAATGGGAAAAAGCTCACGGCCAAGTTTTTACAGCACCCGGCCGGTCTCCTGCCCCTCATAATTTGGTGGGAAAGCAAGGTTCCAAGAAGGAATTGCGGAAAGCACGGCAAAGTGTTAGTATGGTTTGTGCCGAGATCGAATGCATTAATTTTGGCTGCCGACCAAAAATACTCTTGGTTGAGAGAATGTTTGTCAAATGCTTTTTCTTCTGTTTTAATTGGTCTAGACTGACGTGCGGAGGAATTGGCCTTGAATTTTCCGACCCTCAAAATTGGCGATCTGATCCCCCGTTACCCGATCATTCAAGGCGGAATGGCCTACCGGGTCTCGACCGCCCCTCTGGTTTCGGCCGTAGCCAACGCCGGCGGGATCGGGACCATCGGCGCCACCGGCATGACCGCCGACGAGCTGATCGAGGAAATCCGTCAGACCAGGAGTATGACCCGGGGCATCATCGGGGTGAACGTGATGTACGCCATCCGGAATTTCGCCGACCTGGTCGGCGCCGCGATTAGAGAAAAGATCGACGTGATTTTCACCGGGGCGGGTTTTTCCCGGGACATTTTCGACTGGGGCCGGGAAGGCCGGGTACCGATAGTGTCCATCGTATCTTCCGCCCGGTTAGCCAAAATGGCCGAAAAACTGGGGGCCGCAGCGGTGGTCGCCGAAAGTGGGGACGCCGGCGGGCACCTGGGCACCGAACGGTCCACTGTGGAAATCCTGCCTGAGATCCGGGCCGCCGTGGGTATTCCGGTAATTGCGGCGGGCGGCATCATCAACGGGCGGGACATCGCCGATATGGTCCGGATGGGGGCGGACGGGGTACAGATGGCCACCCGCTTCGTTTTAAGTACCGAGTGTGCCGTGTCGGACGCCTTCAAACAGCATTACCTCAAGGCCGGCGCCGAGGACGTCATTCTGATAAAGAGTCCGGTGGGCATGCCCGGCCGAGCCCTGCGCAACGCTTTCACCAAGCTCATGGAAGAGGGCGGCCTCCCCAAACCGGCCGAATGCCAAAAGTGCCTGAAGGTCTGCTCCAGGGAATACTGCATTATCGAGGCGCTGAAAAACAGCCGGCTCGGCCTGATCGACCAGGGGATCGTCTTTGCGGGCAAGAACGTGCATAAAATCAAGGACATCCTGCCGGTGAGCAAGATCTTTGACCGCCTGATCGCCGAGTTCAAAGCGGTATAATGGTGTATAAAAGAACTCCGCAAGCTTTTGGCTTGCGGAACAACATTGGAAATATTGGGCAACCCCCTTGTGTTA
This sequence comes from Firmicutes bacterium UBA911, assembly GCA_002294005.1. Lineage (GTDB taxonomy): Bacteria > Bacillota > Desulfotomaculia > Desulfotomaculales > Desulforudaceae > Desulforudis. The sequence continues at coordinate 10,399 of DBEH01000003.1, forward strand.
ATTGGATTCCTTCGACACTGCCTCTTGAGATTCCTGCCTGAAAATTTGGCCATTAAAAACTTTAGGTATGACAAAAACACAAATGCTGTACGAAAGTACCAGAGGCCGCACCCAGCCCGTGACGGTTTCCGAGGCCATTAAGCAGGGCATTGCGCCGGACGGGGGACTGTTCGTCCCCGAGTACCTGCCGGCTTTGTCCATTGATGCGTTCCACGAAGGGGCCGTCCCGGACTACCGGGGGCGGGCGGCCCGCCTCCTGGAGCTGTTCCTGGCCGGCTTGGGCCCGGGCGAAATCGCCGCCGCTGTATCGCAGGCCTACAGCGCGGTGAAGTTCGACGACCCCGGGATCGCTCCGGTCCGCACCGTGGCCCCGGACCTGCACTTCCTGGAACTCTGGCACGGGCCCACCTGTGCTTTCAAAGACATAGCCCTGCAAATCCTCCCCCACCTCCTCATGCGGGCAGTGACCGGCACGGGCGAGACCGCCGAAATCGTCATTCTGGTCGCCACCTCCGGCGACACCGGCAAGGCCGCCCTGGAGGGGTTCCGGGACGTGCCCGGCACGCAGCTCATCGTGTTCTTCCCGGCCGCGGGCGTAAGCGAGATGCAGCGCCTGCAAATGGTCACCCAGGAAGGAAACAACGTGCACGTGGTCGCCGTGCGGGGCAACTTCGACGACACCCAGAGCGGCGTGAAGGCCCTGTTCACCGACCCGGCGGTCAACGACGTCCTGCACCGGCACGGACGCCGATTTTCTTCGGCCAACTCGATCAACTGGGGCCGGTTGGCCCCCCAGATCGTGTACTATTATTCGGCCTACCTCGACCTGATGAACCGCGGGGCGGTCAGCCCCGGGCAGGCCGTGAACTTCGTGGTCCCCACCGGCAACTTCGGCAACATCCTGGCCGGTTTCTACGCCGGGCGCATGGGCCTGCCGGTGCGCCGCCTGATTTGCGCGGCCAACCGCAACAACGTGCTCACCGACTTCATCCGCACCGGCGCCTACGACCGGAACCGGCCTTTCCACCAGACGACCTCGCCGTCCATGGACATCCTGATCTCCAGCAACCTGGAACGGCTGCTTTACGAACTGACGGGCCGAAACGCCCCGCAGGTGGACGGCTGGATGGCCGAACTCCGGGAGTTGGGCCGCTACCGGGTCGATGAGGGCACCCGGGAGCGGGTCGCCCGTCACTTCTGGTCGGACTTCGCGGACGAGGACGAAACCGAGGCCGAAATCCGGGCCGTCTGGCGGGACCACCGTTACCTCATCGACACCCACACGGCGGTGGGCAAAGCCGTGCTGAACAAGTACCGGGCCGCCACCGGCGACCAAACCCCGGCGGTCGTGGTATCCACGGCGAGCCCCTTCAAGTTCAACCAGGCGGTGGCCCGCGCCCTGCTGGGGCGGGACGCGGCCGCGGGCCGGAGCGAGTTTGAACTCCTGGAGACATTGGCCGCTTTCACCGGGCTCGAGATCCCTGCGGGGCTGCGCGGCCTGGACAAAAAGCCCGTCCGTCACGCGCGGGTGGTCGGGAAAGCAGAAATGAAGCAGGCCGTCCTCGACATCCTAGCCTTCTAGTTTTGCCTTCTAGCCTTCTAGAAGGAAAAACTTAAATGTTGACTGTTTGTCTGACAATGATTATTGTTTAACTAGTTATAACAATATTTGACAAGGGGGGGCGCATGGTGGGCAAGATTCTGCGGGTTAACATGCGCGAACTGACCGTCAGGTATGAAGATCTGCCCGACAAGTACCTTTTATTCGGGGGCCGGGCGCTAACCTCGGCCCTGGTCGCGGATGAGGTACCGCCGGGCGCCCACGCGCTGGGGGAAAACAACAAGCTGGTCATCGCTCCCGGTCTGCTGTCCGGCACCACCGCGCCCTGTTCCGGGCGCCTATCGGTCGGGGCCAAGTCGCCCCTGACCGGCACCATCAAAGAGTCAAACGCCGGCGGCATCACCGCTCAGAAAGTGGCCTGCCTGGGTATCCGCGCGATTGTGGTCGAGGGCCGGCCCGCCGGGGATGGCTTCCACCTCCTGGTGGTGGGCGAGGACGAGGCCAAACTCTTGCCGGCGGGGGACCTGACCGGGATGGGCTGCTATCGACTGAACGAGGAACTATGGAAACGGTACGGCACCAAGTCCGGAGTGATCAGCGTCGGCCCGGCCGGGGAAATGCGCATGGTGGTAGCCGGTGTTTCGACCAACGACGGTGAAGGCCATCCCGGCCGCTACGCCGGCCGGGGCGGGCTGGGGGCGGTAATGGGGTCCAAGGGTTTGAAGGCCATCGTGGTGCGCACCGACAAGGCTTTCGACGTCCCGGTCAAAAACCGGGAGGCCTTCAAGGAAGCCGCCCGGAAATTCGCCAAGGCCATCGCCGAACACCCCGTGACCAATGCCGCCCTGCCGGCCTACGGGACGGCGGTACTGATCAACATCCTTAACGAAGCCGGGGGCCTCCCCACCCGCAACTTCTCCGACGGCCAGTTTGAAGCGGCCGCCTTGTGCAGCGGGGAGGCCTTGGCCGAAACGGTGCAAAAGCGCGGCGGCAAGGGCCGGACCGGTCACGTCTGCCACCCCGGTTGCCTGATCCGCTGTTCCAACATATTCGCAGACGAAAAGGGTGAGGCCGTCTGTGCTCCGGTCGAATACGAGAGCGCCTGGGCGCTCGGTCCCAACTGCGGGATCAGTGACCTGGACCACATCGCCGTGCTGAACCGCCTGTGTAACGACGTCGGCCTGGACACCATTGAAACCGGCGTAACCCTGGGCGTGCTGATGGAGGCGGGCGTGCTGGCCTTCGGCGACGGGGAGGCCGCGATCGACCTGCTGGACCGGGAAGTGCGCAACGGCACCCCGCTGGGCCGCATCCTGGGCGGGGGAGCGGAGGCGGCCGGGAAGCTTTTCGGGCTGACCCGGGTACCGACCGTGAAGGGTCAGGGCATGCCCGCCTACGACCCCCGGGCGGTCAAGGGCATCGGCGTGACCTACGCCACCAGCACCATGGGCGCCGACCACACGGCCGGCTACTCGGTAACGTCCAACATCCTCAAGGTGGGCGGTTTTGTGGACCCGCTGTCGCCTGCGGGACAGGTCGACCTGTCCCGGAATCTGCAGATCGCCACCGCCGCCGTGGACGCCACCGGGCTCTGCCTGTTCACCGCCTTTCCGCTGCTTGACGTCGACTACGCCCTTCCCAGCGTGGTGGACATGCTCAACGCTCAGTACGGCGTGAACCTGACGGTGGGCGATGTGGTAGACTACGGGAAGGAAATCCTCAAAACCGAGCGGGCGTTCAACCGGGCGGCGGGATTCACGAAAGCCCACGACCGCCTGCCGGAGTTCATGAGACACGAGAAGCTGGCGCCCCACGGGGTCACCTTCGACGTCCCGGACGAGAAACTGGACGAGGTGTTCAACTTCTAGCACCGGCCGCCGGAAAAGGGGTCAGGCCCCTATTTTTCGAGCGACGGAAATCACGTGTCTTGAGGAGTCGCTCACAACGATTCATCGCCGCGAAAAGGGGACGAGAAAAGGGGACTGTCCCCCTCTCTCCCCGGGGACTGTCCCCTTTTCAGTCCCCGGATTCTCTTTTGAGGGAGTGAGCCGCTTGGAGGTGGAACTGCGGGTCTACGCCACCCTGCGCAAGTACCTGCCGGCCCAGCCGCTGGGCGAGGGCACCCTGTTCCGGCCTGAGCCGGGCACGTCCGTAGCCGGTCTTCTGGAACTGGCCGGGGTGCCGCTGGACCAGGTGAAGATCATAATGGTGAACAACCGCCACGCCGGGCCGGAACACGTGCTCGCCGACGGAGACCGGGTGGCGGCGTTCCCGCCCGTCGCGGGAGGCTGAAGATAGTGAAGGAACGATACGCCCGCAACTTGAGCCTCCCGGGCTGGACCCCGGAGACCCAGCAACGTCTGGCTCAGGCAAAAGTGCTGGTGGTGGGCGCGGGTGGCCTGGGCTCAGCCGTGCTGCTTTACCTGGCGGCGGCCGGCGTAGGCTGCATCGGGATTGCGGACGGGGACCGGGTGGAACCGTCCGACCTGCAGCGACAGATCATCTACGACACGGATGACCTCGGGAAGGCGAAAGCCGACGCCGCCGCAAGGCGCCTGCGGGCCTTGAACCCCCAGATCGAGGCAACGGTCCACCGCACCCGCCTGGAAGCGGAGAACGCCGTCCGGTTGATCGACGATTGCGACCTGGTCCTGGACTGCACCGACAACCTGGGGGCCAGGGTACTGCTGAGCCGGACCTGCCTGCAGCTTTCCCGGCCCTGGGTACACGGCGCCGTCAGCGAGTACTACGGCCACGTCACCACCTTGCTGCCTTCGGGACCGTGCTGGCACTGCCTGTTCGGCACCCAAACCGCCGGCAACCCGACGCCGCCCGGAATTCTTGGTCCGGTCCCCGGGACCATCGGCTGCGTTCAGGCCGCCGAGGCCCTCAAGTACCTCACCGGCATCGGGCGGCTACTGGTCGGGCGGCTCCTGGTCTGGGACGCCGTCCCGGCGGCGTGGGATGAATTCACGTACACCAAGAACCCCGACTGCCCCGCCTGCCGCACCGAAAAGGTCTGACCGGCAAGCAAGGGTGCAAACCTCCGGCCGGCGCATCCGTTCCGGCCGGACCGCCCTGCGGGCGGACCTTCGTTGCCCATGCACGTCTAGTTCTGGCCGCCCCCGCCGAAAGCAACTCCCGAGATACGCCAATGCAGGCCCAATTGCAGAGCCGCCGATAATCCGGCGGCTTTTGTCACACAATATGGTCGAGGCTAACAGAAAGGAGGGGCCCTGAATTGAGCATCCAGAAACCGGATGAGGCCGCCCGCGAACTCAAGGACCACTAGCTCGGGCGGGAAGTGCTCCTAACCAAGGCCGAGCCGGCCCCGGAGATCCGCTTCACGCTTCAGGACGCCCGGGTTGTCGACTGGCAAGAGGTCAACGATCCGATCCGGCACGGGCTTCCTGAGCACACCCGCTTCGTGTCCCTGTCCGGTGAGGGGGAAAAGCTCTACGCGGTGTTCATTCCTCTCGACCAGGAGGCGGTTTGCGACGTGCGGGACAACCGCCTGGTGTTCCTGACCGGCAAAGAGGTGGTTCAGATCCGGCCGGTGAGCAAGTAGCGTACTGCAGACCGGACAAAGAACAGATGCTGCATAGACATGGAAGCCGCGCAAAACCAGTCCTCGCGTGAAAGGCGAAGCCGAACGGCGTGGAGCGCAATGTTGTAAGTGATCGCAGAGGTTTTGCGACAGGGTTGCGGTCGCACCGTCCCCTGCCGCACTCACCTTTCCCTGGCTAGCGGCGGTATTGTTCCCGGTGCACCACTTCGTCCAGATTCCTCTTCTTGGGGCCGACCGTTTCCCCGGCCGGATAGCCGGCGGCGATGAGAGAGACAAGGGTGTGCGTCCGCGGCACCCCCAGCAGGTCCCCCACCGCTTCGGCGTAGGCTTTCTTGTCCCCGGCCACCCAGCAGGAGCCGAGTCCGTGCGCGGTGGCGGCAACGAGCATGTTCTGGGTGGCGGCGGAGCCGTCCTCCAGATAGTATTTTTTGTCCCGCAGGCAGAACACGGCGATGCACGCCGGGGCCTCGGCGATGAACTTGCCGTAGTCGGTCAGCGCGGCGATCTTCTCCCGCGTGGCCGCCTCAGTCACCAGCACGAACGCCCACGGCTGCAGGTTCAACGCTGTGGCCGCCAGCCGGCCGCAGTCCAGGATGTCCATCAACACTTCCGGGGGAACGTCCCGCCGGGTGTATTTGCGCACGCTGCGCCTGTTTTTCAGGGCTTCGATGGCGTCCACTGTCCAGCCCCCCCTAATCGACCGGGCGGCCGGCCATCCCGAAGGAGGCGAGCATCCCGCCGTCCACCGGCAGCACCGCCCCGGTAATGAACGAGGCTTCCGCGCCGGCCAGGAAGAGCACGGCCGCGGCCACCTCCTCCGGAGTTCCGAGCCGCCGGAGCGCGTGCAAATCCGCCCAGTCGCGGCGGGCCTTTTCCGGGTCGGGGTAGCCGGCCAGCGTCTCTTCCACCTTCTCGGTGGCGATGGCGCCGGGGCAAACCGCGTTCACCCGGATGTTCAGGGACGCCAGGTCGAGCGCCATGCTCTTCGTCAGGGCGACGAGCCCCCCCTTGGAGGCGATGTAGGCGGCGTTGTCCTGTTCGGCGGCCAGCCCCTGCGCCGAGGCGATGTTGACGATGGCCCCGCCCCCGCGCTGCTCCATCTCCGGCACGCAGGACCGGGAAAACAGGTACGCCCCGGTCAGGTTTACGTCCAGCACCTGGCGCCAGTCGTTCGGCGAAACGCCCGTGATGCTCCCGGGTACGCCGACGGCGGCGTTGTTCACCAGGACGTCGATGCCGCCGAAAGTCTCGACGGCCATGCGCACGACGTCGTCCACCTCGAAGGGCTTGGACACGTCGGCACCGACGAACATGGCCCCGCCCCCGCTTATCCGGCCGAGCCTCTCCGCCGCTTCCCGTCCCTTCCGGTCCTTGTCGACCACCGTCACCATCGCCCCCTCCTTCACGAAGGCCTCCGCGACAGCCAAGCCGATTCCCCAGGCCGCACCGGTCACGATCACTGATTTCTTCTTAAACCGCACCGTCCAAACCTCCTTGCAATGGAATACCTTGCCGTACTTTGCAGTAGTCCCTTCTTAACCTGGACACTATTATAAGCAAAACCTGGTGAAAAAACAAAATCCGGGCAATGGCGCCCGAATCCGTTTTGTCAGCCTGGTCGCCGCCCGCAGTGCCGGCGGATCCACGCGTTGGCCGAACCGGCATCACGCGGCTTAACACCCGTGTCCCGGAACACCTTAAGCAGCACGGGCAGTTCCAAGCCGGCCGCGCGCAGCAGCTCCTCGTCCTCCAGCAGGGCGGCGGGACCGGCGGCCGCCAGCCGGCCGTCCGCCAGAACAACCGCCCGGTCGGCCCAGGTGTAGGCCAGGTCCACATCGTGGGTGGCCAGGACGATGGTCCGGCCCTGGGCGTGAAACACGGCCAGGAGCTCCATCAGTTGGCGCACCCCGGGAGGGTCGAGGCCGGCGGTGGGTTCGTCCAGCACCAATAGGTCCGGCTCCATCGCCAGCACCCCGGCGATGGCCGCCCGCTTCTTTTGGCCCAGGCTCAAGTGGTGCGGCGGGCGCTGGGCGAGCGCGGCGATGCCCACCGTATCCAGGGCCCACCGCACCCGGCGCCGGACCTCTCCGGCATTGAGCCCCAGGTTCCGGGGGCCGAAGGCTACGTCCTCCGCAACCGAAGTGGAAAAGAGCTGGTCGTCGGGGTTCTGGAAAACGAGGCCGACCCGGCGGCGGATCTCGCGCAGGCTGTCCGGGCCGACCGCGCGGCCGAACACCCGGATCGAGCCGCGCCCCGCAGCCAGCAGGCCGTTTAAGTGCAGCAAAAGCGTGCTCTTCCCGCTCCCGTTCGCCCCCAGAAGGGCCGTTCGGGACCCGGCCGGCGCCTGCAGAGACAGGCCCCGGAGGGCGGGGGTGCCGTCCGGATAGGTGTAACAGAGGTCAAAGATCTCGAAAGCGTTCAAATGGGCAGCCCCCGGTCCAGCACCACCAGCAGCACGACGGCCGCCACCGAAACCAGACCCTTGGCCAGGTCGGCCCCCCGCACCGCCCGCGCCGGGCCGGCCGGCAGCCGCCCTTCGAAGCCCCGGGCGGACATGGCGCGGTGCACCCGTTCGGAGCGGTCCAACGCCCCCAGGAGCACCGTCCCGGTCAATTCACCAAAGGCACGGAAGGAACGCCGGTCCAGGCCCGGCCGGAAGGCGCGGGCGGCCAGGGAACGCTGGGCGGCATGGAGTTCGTCCCGAAACAGGAACAGGTAGCGGTAGGTAAGAAAGAGCGCCGTCAGCGGCAGGGGGGGCAGGCGCAGGTGGGCCAAAGCGCTAAAAAGCGCCTGCAGGGGTTGGGTCCCCAGCAGGGCGACCATCACCGTAACGGCGGTCAGGGCCTTCAGGCAAACCAGGGCCGCGAAACTCAGGCCGGCCGCCGAGAGCGGCAACCCGTTGCCCAGAGCCAGGGTGATGAACATCAGGCTCAGGAAGGGCAGCACCCACAAAAACCGGCCGGCCAAAAATCGGGCCGGCAACCCGGCGGAAAACACCGCCAGCGCCGCTAAGCCGAAGGCGGCGGCCGCCAGGGGCAGCGATTTCAGCAACACCACCCCGACCACAAAGATCGTGCCGGCGGCGATTTTGAGCCGCGGTTCCCACCGGTGCAACCAGGAGTCCAGCCCGGCGTGCGCGTCAATGTCTTGACCGTGGATGTGCCCCACTCCCAAGGATGACCCCCTCCTTAAGCTTTCGTCTTCAAACCCCCGTCCCGCCCCGGCCCGGCCCGGCCCGGTATCCCCAGGCGCTCGACCGCTGTGCACGTGAGGTCAAGACCGCCGCCCGCTCCCGACCAACTCCGGCCGGACCCGCTGCAGCAGGCGCACCGCGAAGCCGGTCAGCGCCGCCTCGACCGCCAGCACCGGCAGGTAGGCCGCCGACAGGACGTAGACCAGCGAGAACGGCCCGTTTAAATAGTATTCCGCGCTCAAAACCAGGAAAAACACCATTACCGCCACCGCCAGAACCACGGCCAACCCGCCGCCCAGAGCGCCGCGCAGGGCGGGCGGCACGCGGCGGAGAACCGGAAAGGCGAGACCGGCGAGTAAGGCCGGCACCCCCATGATCAGCAGGTTCGCTCCCAGGGTGGTCAGCCCGCCGTGCTGGAAAAGGAGCGCCTGAAGCAGGAGCCCCAGAAAGACGGCCAGCGGGGCCCGGCGGCCCAGGAACACCCCGGTCAGCCCCAGCAGCACGGGGTGTACGCTGGTAACACCGACGGGCACCCGGATCAAGGACGAAACGAAGAAGGCGCCCGCCAGGAGGCTGATACGCGGCACATCCTCCGCTTTCAAGCCCCGGGCGGAGTACCACAGGAGCCCGCCGGCGGCCACGGCCGCCGCACCCACCACGGGCACGCTCAACACTCCGTCCGCGATATGCAAAACTCCCGAGTCTCCCTTCCGCCGAACAAAACAAAAGACCACGGTCCGCCCCTTTCTGGGACGCCGACCTTCGTGGCCTTGAGCATTCGATATCTTTGACGACTGTCCGCCCGAAAACCGGAATGCGGCGGCCTTCATGACCGCACGTTACGCCCACAGTTTATCATGGCCGGAATGTTGGCGCAACAGTTTTTCCCGGTCCGGCCAGTGCCCGGTGCCCCTATCATAGCCGGAATGTTGGCGCAACAGTTTTTCCCGGGGAGGAAATCGGCGGCGCAAAAAGAATAGGTGTATGGGCATAATGCTGTTTAATGTAGAAGGGGGGTGCGGCCAAGTGCTTGGGAAACCGGACATGGACAGAGTGAAACGGCGGTTGATGTGGGAATTTCGGGTGGAAGACGAAAGTGCCCGCTTCAGTGAACGGCGTACCGGCTACGCCTTTATAGTGGACGTGGCCTTCGGGAAACCCCGGCTGTCCATCTACCACGTCACCCGCTTCGGCAGCCAGTGCGAGGACGTGGAAAAACAGCCTCCGAACGAGCTGCTCTTGAAGGCCCTCGTCGAACAAGGCGCCTCCCTTGGCAAGGAAGGGATGTACAACATCAACCACGAACTGCGGCTGTGGATTGAGGAGCACATTCTATAGGAGGCGGTGCTCCGCATAGAAGAAATTGCGCCTGCCGAGAATTAGGAACATGGAGATCATCGCACTGCACGGCGGTCTGGACACCAGCCGCAAACCGGAGTACATCAGTGTTCTGGAGGCCGCCGTGCATACAGGGCACCGGCCTCCTGGACACCGGGCGCGTGCCGGCCCTGGAAGCCGTTCTTAAAGTCCTGGAGGACTCCCCGCGCTTCAACTGCGGTTACGGATCGGTGCTGAACCTGGACGGCGAAGTGGAAATGGACGCCGCCATCGTGGACGGGGTTGCTTGCCGTTTCGCGGCGGTGGCGGCCATCCGGGCCGTGGCGAACCCCATCGCGGTGGCCCGCAGACTGATGGAGGAAACCGGCCAGGTAATCCTGGCCGGATTGGGAGCGGTGAGGTTCGCCCGGGACCGGGGATTTCCGGAGGCAAACTGCGTTTCCGAAGAGCAGCTTGAAGCCTGGCGCAAAGCCAAGGAGAGCCTGGCCCGGGGTGAAGAGCCCGAACAAAACCTGTTCACCGGGCTGGAATACCACGCCGACACCGTCGGCTGTGTGGTCTGGGACGGGCAAGGATTGGCGGCGGCCTCGTCCACCGGCGGCTATTCGCTGAAGCGGCCGGGACGGGTCGGGGACACCCCGGCCCTGGGCGGCGGCATCTACGCGTCACGGGTGAGCGCCACGGTCTGCACCGGGGTGGGCGAGGCCTTCATCGAAACCCTGACCGCCAAACACGTGGACGATTTGGTCGCTGCGGGCGCCCACCCCCAGGAAGCGGCCCGCAAGGCGTTGGGCCGGCTGGCCGAAATGAAGGGGGTCCAGGGCGGGATTCTGGCCCTCGATGCCCGGGGACGAATCGGCGCCGCCTTCAACGCGGGCCGTTTCCCGGTGGTCGTCTCGATAAACGGTGTGCTGCAAAGGGGCTTTCAACCGGTAAACCTCAACGACCTGAACTAGAGCGAGTTCCCCCACGACTTTCGTGCGTGCGCGCTCCCTCCCGCCGGTACCCGCCGATTTCAACCCTGCCCTTCGGCAGCCCCACCGGCAGCCCCAAATGTTAAAGTGTACAATAGTGGACAGTACCGCGTCGCCACGTACGGGGGAGGAATTATGCGGTCGTGTCTGCACCGGTTTTCGTGTACGGTACCCTCATGCGGGGAAGGAGCAACCACCGCTTCCTGAGGAAGGCGCGTTTTCTCGGTTCGGCACTGGTTTACGAGGCCGGTCTGTTCGCGGTCACCCCGCATTATCCCGGGGTGGTGCGCGAGCCGGGAAAGACGGTGCGCGGCGAGGTATACGAACTTGACGGCCCGGCCCTGGCGGCGCTTGACCGCCTGGAAGACGCGAGCAAACTCTACCGCCGCGAGCTTTTTCCGGCGGTTCTCGAAGAAACGGGGGAAACGGTGACCGCCTGGGTGTACCTGTGGCTGGGGCCCGTGCCGCCCGGAAGCGACGTCCCGCAGGAACGGCAGCCCTGGCGGCCGGTCCGCACCCGCGGTTCGCGCCCGGGTCTTGTACCCACCGCGCACTGGCCGCGGCCAAATACTCCGGCCTGGCGCCTTCTGTACCATAAACCCCGAACGGCCTCCCGCCGCCCGGTTCGGGAAACCGCTGCGGCTGGCGCCCAACCGGCGGGTGCGCTGCGGGTCCTGCACCTGCTTGCGCAGCAACCGGGCAAGACCGGCAGCGGGATTTACCTCGAAGCCCTGGTGCGTCACGGAGCCGGCGCCGGCATCGCCCAACGGGTGGTGGTGGGGATCCCGGCCGGGGCCCCGGTACCGGTACTCAGCCCTCTGGCAGAGGGGCAGGTCCACGCGGTCCGGTTCGGCACGCCGCCCGCCGATTTCCCCGTGCCCGGAATGAGCGACGTCATGCCGTACGAAAGCACCCGCTTTTCGGAGTTCACCCCGGCCGTACTGGACGGCTACCTGCAAGCGTTTCACGGCACGCTGACCCAAGCGGTGAAAGACTTCCACCCGCACCTCATCCACAGTCACCACCTGTGGCTGGTCACCGCCCTGGCCCGGGTGATGTTCCCCAAAACCCCCCTGGTCTGCACCTGCCACGGCACCGACCTGCGCCAGCTGGAACTGGTCCCGGTCCTGGCGCCGTTTGTCGTGCCCGCCTGTTCGGAGGTGGACCGCGTACTGGCCCTGCACTCCGGCCACGTTGAAAAGATTGCCGGGCGCTACGGCCTGCCCCCCGGACGCGTCGTCTCCGTGGGCGCCGGCTACCGGGACGACATCTTCCGCCCGGCCGTCTCCTGTCCCGTGCCCCGCAGGCGGGAGGCCTTCAACATCGTGTACGCCGGCAAGCTGAGCCGGGCCAAGGGCCTGCCCTGGCTGATCGAAGCCGTAAACCGGCTCGACCCTCCCCCGGGGGTGAAGGTGCGCCTGCTGGTCGCGGGCTCCGGGGGAGGGGAGGAAGCGGCCGCCATCCAGCAACAGGCTGCCGGCGGCGGGGACCGCGTCACTCTCCTGGGCGCCCTGCCCCAGGAGGAGCTGGCGGAGGTCTTCAGAAGCGCCGACCTGTTTGTCCTGCCTTCGTTCTATGAAGGTTTGCCGCTGGTGGTGCTGGAATCCATCGCCTGCGGCTGCCGGGTGGTGGTGACCGACCTGCCCGGAATGAACACGTGGCTCCCGCCGGCGCTGGACCGCTCCGGCCTTGTGGAACGGGTGCCCCGGCCCCGCCTGCGCGGGCCGGACGAGCCCGAACCGGCGGACCTCCCCCGGTTCACGGACGACCTTGCGGCCGCCATCACGCGCCAACTGCAGCGCTGCCTCCGGGGCGAACCGCTGCCGTCCGGCCGAATTTGCGGTTTGCTTGCGGACATGACCTGGGATGGTGTTTTCCGCCGGGTGCAGGAGGTGTACCGGCAGACCCTGGCTGAGGATGCCGGGGAAAGAGCGTGAAAAAGGGGGACTGTCCCCTTTTTGGGCCATAGACGGTAGCATCTCAAGGCCTAATCGTGCACATGGCGCGCCGCCCTGCCGTTGCCTTCGGGCATCTATGCGCCGTCCACCTGAGCGCGGTGGACAACGGGGAAGCGTGAAGGTCCAACAGCCCTGATACCGCCGCAAAGTGCGAATTCCGTCCATTGCCATTTGGCTTCCTTGACGTTATAGATTAGGGAGAATGCCGCAAAGGGGGTTTTCTGGTGCGGGTAACCATTATCGGGGCCGGCAAAGTGGGCCTGGAGATCGCGCGCCGCCTGGACAAGGACAACCACGACATCGTGGTCATCGACCGCGACGAGCGCAAGCTGGCCCTGATCGAGCAGCAGATGGACGTGCTCTGCGTGAAGGGGAACGCTTCGAGCGCTTCCGTGCTCACCCTCCCCGAAGTGCTGAAGAGCGACCTCGTGGCCGCGGTCACCGACTCCGACGAGATCAACATGATCGCCTGCCTGATGGCCAAAAAGCTGGGCGTACCCAAAACGGTGGCCCGCATCCGCGACCCGGTCTATGTGCGCGACCTGGTGATCCCCAAGGAGGATCTCGGGCTCGACCTGATCATCAACCCCGACTACAGCGCCGCCCTGGAAATAGCCCGCCTGTTGACGGTGTCCCTGCCGGTGCACACCGAGCCGTTCGCCGACGGCCGGGTCCAGATGGCCGACGTCATCATCGACGAGTCGCACCAGCACATCGCGAACCAGCGGGTGATGGACATTGACATCCCGGAATCCTGTCTGATCGTGGGCATTTCCCGCAAGGGGCAGATGATTGTGCCGGGCGGCTCGGATATGATCATGCCCGGGGACACCCTGTACCTCATCGGGCATGTCGACAGCATCGGCAAGTTCGCCGCACGGCTGAAGCACAAGCGGCATCAAGGCGCAACCAACGTGATCATTCTGGGCGGCGGGCGCATCGGCTTCTATCTCGGGGAGAAGCTCTGTTCCCTGGGGCTCAAGCCGAAAATCATCGAGCAGAATCCGGAACGCTGCCGGGACCTGGCCGAGCGCCTGCCGGACGCCCTCGTCCTGAGGGGGGACGGTTCTGATATCGAGCTGCTGAAACGGGAGGGTATCCGGGAGACTGACGGGTTTGTGGCGGTGACGGGCTTGGACGAGGAAAACTTGCTCGTTGCCTTGCTGGCTAAGCAGTTGGGGGCCAAACAGGTCATCGCCAAGGTCAGCCGCCCCAACTATACTTCCCTGGTCGAACAATTGGGAGTGGACGCGGCCATCAGTCCGCGCCTGATCATGGCCAGCGCGATCCTCCGTTACATCCGCGGCGGCCGAATCCTTTCCCTGGTTCTTTTGCTGAACGACCAGGCCGAGGTACTCGAACTGCTGCTAAGCCCAAAAAGCCGCATGGCCGGAAGGCCGATCAGCCGGCTCGGTCTGCCGGAGGGGATTATCATCGGGGCGATCAAGCGGGGCTCCCAGATCATCATCCCCAAGGGCGACGCGGTGCTGGAGCGCAGCGACCGGCTGGTGGTGTTCGCCGTCGGACACCACGTGAACGAGATCGAGACCCTGTTCACCTAGGAGATGTTGGTCTGAACAGGCAACTCGTCTTAAGGATCCTCGGCATCCTGCTGCTGGGCGAAGCGGCGGCCCTCCTGCTCTGCGTGGGCATCGCCGTCTACTATCAAAGCACCGACGTCGGGGCACTGGCCGTGGGCTGCGCGGTCGCGGCCCTGGCCGGGATCATCTTGGCCCGGCGCAAGGTTGACTACCGGGACGTCGGCTACCGCGAGGGGTTTGTCGTTGCCGCCCTGGGCTGGTTTCTCACCGCGCTTTTCGGCTCGGTGCCGTTCGTGATCAGCGGGGCGATCCCCCACCCCGTGGACGCCTTCTTCGAAACCATGTCCGGGTTTACCACCACCGGAGCGTCCATTCTGACCGACATCGAGGCGCTGCCGCCGGGGCTCCTTTTCTGGCGCAGCCTCACCCACTGGATCGGCGGGATCGGCACCGTCGTCCTGCTGGTCGCCCTCATCCCCTCGCTGCGGATCGCCGGCATGCAGTTCTACCGCGCCGAGATTACCGGCCCCACCAAGGCCAAGGTGCTGCCCCGGGTCGCCCAGACGTCGCGCCAGTTGTTCAAGGTGTACATGCTCTTCACCCTGCTCCAGATCCTGGCCTTGCGCGCGGCGGGGCTGAACTGGTTCGACAGCCTGATCCACACGTTCGGCACGGTGTCGACCGGGGGCTTTTCCAACCGGAACGCAAGCGTGGGCGCCTACGACAGCCTGGCCGTCGAGTTGATCATCGTGTTCTTTATGGTTATCTGCGGGATGAACTTCGCCCTGCACATCAAGGCCCTGCGGGGCCAACCGGTGGTCATCTGGAAGGACAGCGAAACCCGGGTGTACCTCCTGGCGATGTTGGCGGCGGTGGCGCTCATCAGCTACAATCTGGTGCAAGCCGCCGGGTACACCGTGGAGACCTCGGTGAGGCACTCCCTCTTCCAGGTGTCCTCGGTCATTACCTCCACCGGGTTTGCCACCGCCGACTTCGACCGTTGGCCCGACCTGAGCCGCCTGGTACTGCTGCTCCTGATGTTCGTGGGCGCCTGTGCCGGATCGACCGGGGGCGGCATCAAGGTCATCCGGATCATGGTCCTGTCCAAGCTGGCTCTCCGGCAGCTCCAAAAGCTCATTCATCCCCAGGCCGTCATTCCCATCCGCGTCGGCCGTTCGATCATCCCCGCGGAGGTCGCCGACAGCGTGCAGGCCTTTCTGACCCTGTACCTGGGCCTGTTCATCGGCGCCGTGCTGGTGATGAGTGCTCTGGGCCTCGACCTTGTCAGCGCCTTCTCTTCCGTGATCGCCACCTTAAGCAACATCGGCCCAGGGCTCGGCCTGGTCGGCCCGGCCGCCAACTACGCGGACGTCCCGGCCGCCGGGAAGCTCGTCCTCTCTTTCTGCATGCTGGCCGGACGCCTGGAGTTGTTCACCGTGCTCGCCCTGTTGAACCCGGGGTTCTGGCGGAAGTAAGTTCACCGTACACGCAGGTAGCCCAGCCGCCTCCCAGATCAGCCGCTTCGTTCCGGCGGAAGTAAGTTCAACGCACACCACGGCGTAACCACCGGGCGCCAAAAACCTGCCCTCGGCCCGCAAGGCCGGCGTTCCGGTGAGGCGCTTCCGCTCTAACTCGCCTCTAACTCGCCACCCGGTTCCGCCCATTCTTCTTGGCCCGGTACAGGGCGGCGTCCGCCGCCTGAATGACTTCTTCGGGGGCGCCGTGTTCCTTCTTCCTTTCGGAAACGCCGATGCTGACGGTTATCTTCACTTTTCCCCGGGCGGTTTTCTTCTTGTTCGCCTGCCGGGGTTTCTTTTTGGGCCGGTCCTTTCCCCGCAGGATAAACGGCCTTGCGGCGATGGCCTTCCTCAGCTCTTCAAGGTGTGCCGCCGTTTCTTCCACTGTCCTTCCCGGAAAGACAATGGTGAACTCTTCGCCCCCGTACCGGAACGGCCGGCCCCCTCCGGAAATCTGCCGCAACGCCGCGGCCACAAACTTCAGGGCCTGGTCTCCCACGGCGTGCCCGTACCGGTCATTGACCTGCTTGAACAAGTCGATGTCCACCATGGCGATCGTGTAGTCTGGGCCAAGCTTCATCGTTTCCTGCCGGAGGGCGCGCCGGCCGGGGAGCCCGGTCAGTTCGTCCAGATAAGCCATGGCGTACGCCTGGTGAATAAGGGCGATGACCAGCAGAAGCCCGGCCACGGCAAAAAACAAGGGGGGGGCTGTTCCGGCGTTGAAATGAAAGGCGAGCAATAGTGCGGTCAGTGCTCCGGCAAGACAACTGTCCAGGAAAGAACTGCGCCAGAAGTGCCTGGTGCCCAGTGCCAGAAATGCGGTCAGAAACATCAGGATGGACAGTTGGGGCAACGGGGTGGCCACCCCAATACCGGTCTTCAGCAGGGGGGCACCGAGGACCTCCACAATGTCCGCATCTCCGGACGACAGCACACCCGCGACCAGGGCCAGTTGCACGAAAATGGCGGCGAAGCAGGCTTTTCCCCTGGGGGTTGAGATTCCCCGTTCTTTGAGGAAGGCCAACACCAGGATGTTCAACGGCAGCAGAAAAGTCGCCGCCAGGTAGACCGTGCTTCGGTAGAAACCCGCGTCAAAACCCGGGGGATGATAGCTAAACACAAAGAAGTAACCGGCTGAAAGCGCGAGGGTGGTGAAGAAGAGCCGGCCCTGGTGAAACCACCAACTGAGAACCAACCCCACCAGGAACACGCCGTGTGGTGAGTACCGTATCAGCGGCCCCAGTGCGGGGTCGGTCTCCACGTTCACCAGCCAAACGCAGGAAAGCGCCACCACCCCAAACGGCACTGCCAGCAAGGCCAGCGGTTTTGTGATGCCCGACTTCATGGCCCGTCCATCCGTTCGACATTCATGTCCTTTTGGAGAGAGAATTCGCGGCAATTGGAGGAATTCCTTGTCAAATTCGGGATAGCGGCGACTCTCCCTATTTGCCGAGAGTCGCCCGGATGACGTCCTGACGGCTGATGATCCCCAGGAGTCTTTTGTCGGCGTCGACCACCGGCACCCGGTTGATGTTGCGGTCCACGATGATGGTGGCCACCTCCTCAATGGACGCGTCCGGCCCCACCGTGTAGAGCTTGGTGGACATCAGCTCGTCCACCTTCTGGGCGACGGTGCGCCTGATCTCCTCGATGAAACGCTTGGGCTTCTCCAGGTAGATGAGGCTGTCGAAAATCATCACGAAAAGCGGTGCCCGCACTTTCTTCTCCCGGAATACCAGGTCCCCTTCGGTCACCACCCCGACCAGCTTCCCGTCCTTGTCCACCACGGGCAACCCGCTGATGTGGTGCTCCAGCAGCAACTGCGCCACCTTTTCCACGTTGTCGTCGGGATGGACGGTGACGACCTCGGTGGTCATTATGTCTTTGGCCAGCATCTTGGACATCCTGCTCACCCTTTCGCTTTCCATACCTATTTCATACCATTTTTCGGCCCTGGTTGTCCACCGGGTCCGGTTTCCAGGCCCGGTGCGCCGGGGCCGGAGCGAACCCGGTTTGGTCGGATTCACTCGTCCGCAAACCTCATCAACTGGTCCCTGCTGAAAGTCCACTCGGGGGTCTTCAGTGTTCCCCCGAAGTCCAGCGCATACCACGGGCTGAGGCCGGCGTCCCCGGGGTTCTTCAATATGTGGATGTCCTGGGCCGGCATGTAGCTCTGGGCAATAATGAAGAGCTTTTCCCCGGTGGCTTTGTTTTCGGCCAGGTCGACCACGATCACACAATGGCCCGGGTCGGGACCCTTCAGGAACACGTCCCCGATCCTCATTTCCGCCACAGGTACCTGATTCATTTCCCCGGCCAAAGAGAGGGTCCCCGCGTAGGCGAAAACCATGTCCAGATACCTGCGGAAACTGCCGTAGTCGTTGGAATAACCCGTCCTGCCGACCCAGTAGGCCCTGTTCCCCTCCACCACGATCCTGTTTCCCTGCATCCAGGTGACGTAGTCGGCCCTGAAACCGTTGGTGAAGTTGAAGTGGATCTTACTGTACAGCCCCTTTTCGTACAGGTATTCGGCCCGCAACCGGATGACCGCGTCGGCGCACTGCTGCAGGTCCCTCTCCCCCACGTCAATGTCGACTACCGCCTCGTGGACGTTCAAGGACTTGACCGATCCGTCGTAATGCTTGACGGGTGAGCCGTGCGGCTTTAAAGGCAGGTCTCTCAAGTACTGCTGGAAGGACCCCTCCGCGATCTCCACCCGCGTGTACCCGTCGGGAGGATTGAATCTCTCCCTGATGGTCGTGCCAGCCTGATTCAATGCGGTGCCGAGCTGCTCCCGTGCCGGCGGGGCCTCTACGCCCGGGGCTTCGGTCCCCGGAACCCGGGTACAGGATGCCGGGAGGACAACCAGTCCGAGCAGCATCACTCCGAGCAGCAACCGTCTCATCCGAAGCACTCCTTCATAACCATTGGGGCCGCTTAACCTGATTGAGACCTTGTCGGGGATAGACAGCCGGTCCGGGGGTAAGAAGCTCTTGTCAGCCGCGCTCATAGACCTCACGCCGGTGACCGACCTTGACCACGACTATGATAAGCTCTTCGCTCCGAATCTCATAAATGATCCGGCAAGCTCCTTGACGCATACGATGGCCCGGCTTTGATGCCGTTCCGGCGTTAACGCCTGTTAACGCCTAAAAGGCGCTCCAATCAATGAGTCGCAGTTACGCTTTCGGGAAGTACCTTCTCAAGAGGCCGTAGAAAGCCATGCAGTGTCTGGCTTCGTCTTTGCAGGCTTCGTGAATGGCATCGTGGATGGCGTCCTGTCCTGCCTGCTTGGAGCGGGTGGCGATCTCCTTTTTCCCCCGGTTGGCCCCGGCTTCGCCGTCCACCAGTTTTTGTAAGTTATCCGCGGTGCTTTCGCTTAATCCTTCCCCCAGGAGTTCGGCAAAGCGGGCCGCGTGGTACGCTTCTTCCCAGGCGATACGCTTCATCGTTTCGGCGACCTCCGGATAGCCCTCCCGCTCGGCCTGACGGGCCATGGCGATGTACAGGCCCACCTCCATGCACTCTCCCTTGAACTGCATGCGCAGATCCTCTTCAAAACCCGAATCTTTGGCCACCCCAACTCTGTTCCAGTCCACAAGGTCCGGGCCGGAGGTGCCGGAGGTGGTCATCAACTCGAATCTTTCCTCGGGGGCACCACAGGTGGGACACTTCTCCGGTGGTGCTTCTCCCTCGCGGACGTACCCGCAGACTTTGCACCGCCATTTTTTCATGTTCTGCAACCTCCTTGAAACAATTTTGAATGTTCGGTAGGCTCCACGGAATCAACACCGGTCGTGGTCTTTATTCCAAAGGCCTCATTTTGACCACCGTTTTCAAATAATTGTCCGGTACTCCGCCAAGGTGGCGATCACTGGTTGCTGCCCCTATCCCTCTCCCGGCATCTTGGGCAAATCCCATAAAAATAAGGTGCGTACTTTTCCACGAAATAGCCCTTTGTCTGGAGCGGAGCCTGTATTTCCAAAGGGCCAGTCTCCACATCGTCAATGGCGCCGCAAATCCGGCACAGGAAGTGGCCGTGGGGGGCGGGGTTTGGGTCGAAGTGCCGCTTGTTCGCTCTTATCCTTATTTCCTGCAATTCCCCGGCTCCGGCCAATACCTCGAGGGTATTGTAGACCGTCGTCAGGGACAAGGAGGGATACCGGGACTTCAATTGCTTGTATATGTCTTCCGCGGACGGGTGTTCCGTATTGCCTTCAAGTACCTCAAGGATCGCCAGCCGCTGGGGAGTCAGTTTCAGCCCCAATTCCCTCAGCCTGGGTATTGATATCATTACTCTATTAAATCTCCTGTTGTTTTGTTATTATTATAAATAAGCAGTCCCGGATTGTCAACCACTTTCTCAGCGAAAGTATTCCCCGTGCGACGAGCCGCTGCCCGCCCGGTTTTTGAGTTGTCCTCTGAGGCGGCGCGTGACGGCGTCGTCCGCCGGAATGAGGAGTTAGAGGGCCTGCTCCATGTCGCTGGTCAGGTCACCCGCGTCCCCGATGCCGACCGAGAGCCGCAGCAGGGAGTCAGACTCGCTAAGTCCAGGCGTCGAGGACGGCCCCCAGGCTTTCGGCCAGTCCCTTGAGGTGGTAGCCACCCTCCAGGGCGGCCACGATCCGGCCCCCGCAGTGGGCTTCGGCGATCTCCCGGACGAGGCCCGCCAGGCGTGCGTAGCCGGTGGGCGTCAGTCCGAGCCCGCCGAGCGGGTCGGCGTAGTACCCGTCCTGGCCCGCCGAGACCATCACCAGCTCGGGACGGTAGTCACCGGCGGCCGGCACCAGGACTTCGCGGAAGGCGGCCTCGCATCCGGCGTCGCCCGCACTGTCCGACAGGGGCACGTTGATGTTGAACCCCGCTCCCTCCCCCCGTCCCACCCGGCCGGCGTGGCCGGTGCCCGGGTAGCCGTACCGGCTGTGGATCGAAAAGAAAAGCACGCGGGGATCCTCATAGAAGATCTCCTCGGTGCCGTTGCCGTGGTGGAAATCCCAGTCCACCGCCAGGATGCGCTTCAGGCCGTAGACCTCGAGCGCGTGGCGGGCGGCCACCGCCACGTTGTTGAACAGGCAAAACCCCATCGACCGTGCGGGCAGGGCGTGGTGGCCGGGCGGCCGCACGAGCGCCAGGGCCCGGTCGAAACGGCCGTCCATGACCGCCTCCAGGGCGGTGATCGCACCCCCGGCGGCCCACATCGCCACCTCGTAACTGGCCGGACAGACGGCGGTGTCCGGGTCCAGGCGCCGCCGGCCCTGCCGGCACGCCTCCCGGACGCCGGCCACATACTCCGCCGCGTGCACCCGCTCCACTTCCGCCTCGGCGGCCCGCCGGGGCCGCACCACGGGAGCCCGGTCAAAACGGCCGGCGGCCTGCAGGGCGGCCGTCGCGTGGCGCAGCCGCTCCGCGCTCTCCGGATGGGCGCCGGTATCGTGCTCCAGATAGATCGGATCGTAGACCACCGCCAGGCGCGTCTCCCGCGCCGCAGGCTGCACAGGTGTTTTGATGGTGCACCCCTCCCCGTCGCTGATGCCTTAATAGTGCTAGTTCGCGCCGCGCGGCGGATTCTCCTCTTGACGTGAGTGTAAGGTTTAAGTAGGTGACTGGGGGTCGGGAGTAGAAGTGAGACCTCAAGCGGCTTCCCACGAGGGGAGCCCTCCCGGCAAAAGGGGTGAGGTCTCGTGTTGACGATTCGCTTTCTGGTTGAGGTAGTCCTGTTTCTG
>DBEH01000047.1 GCA_002294005.1 Firmicutes bacterium UBA911
CACAAACTTGGGTTTCGCCATAAACCCGACCTCCTCGAACAGTCATGGAATTGGTTATTACATATTTGTCCAGAGTCAAGGAGTTTTTATTCGCTAATCAAACGCGAACTCCTGCCGAATGTCACAAAAATCCATATCGCCGAAGGCGCCGCCGCCACCCACGGGACCGACCAGGCAAAAACCCGCGGGGCCGCCCGTAAGTTCCAGAAGTTCCCTAAAGAATGCCGGCGTCCACCTGCACCTTGCGGGGAGGGGCCGAAATAGGGATCAAACTCGGTATATTGTGAAAACAAGAGGGCCCGGTGACCTTCCTCCCTCAGTACCGTGAGGGTGGCCGCTTCGCGCAAAGGGTTCGGTGAGAAGTTTTAAGCCTAGATTATTCAGTATTTTGTTTTTTGTACGGGGCGCACTTCGGGAATCACCTCAATGCCGCAGGTTCGAATAGCATCCCACAGGCGGGCGTCCCAACAGGCTGCCAACAAGGGGCTTATGACCTGTCGCTTGACTGTCAAAATGGAGGCCAAGTGGATGGCATCAAATCCCCGCAGACTGTGTTTTTCCGCGAGGTCTCCGGCGAGCCCGCTCAGCATGTCGGATACCTCCACCGCGAAGTACCGGTCCCAATCGTCCTTGAAGGCACTGACCGCCAGGGTATATTTCTTGTTGTCCAGGATGCTGTCGCGGTAAGCCCGCGCCAAGGCGGCCCTGGCCTCGGCGTAGGCCACCTTGGAGGTGGCCGCGACGGAGGAAGCGGCTAGCAACCTTTGAACCACTTCGGATCCTTCTTCCCGGATATAGAGCTTCACCAGAGCGCTGGTATCCAGATAGAGGATCACCGCCGGTCTTCTGTTGCGATATCCGCCACACTCACGGTCCCCTGCGGCTCAACCGGAGTGGCCAATCCTTTGGGCTTGCCGCCTTTCCAAGAAACCATACCGACCTCTACCAGGCGGATGATCTCTTCGGACACCGGCGACTGTATCGGCACCAGTTTGGCAACCGGAGTGTTGCGTTCCGTAATAATTATGGTTTCCCCCTCTTTTATGCGCTGGATGTAGCGGCTGAACCGTGTCTTCATCTCTCGGATTCCCACCTGCATACACTTGCACCTCCTGGTGGTCACATTATATCGACCAAATGACCACATTACAACCCTTACCGACAGCTTTTCCGTTCACCCATGAACCGCGCTGAACCCGTCGGCTGATCAGGTCAACACATGAATGTTCACATGACGAAATCTTTGAACATCGGTTCAACAAACCGATACCGATGAAAAAAATCCTTGCGCTTCCTGGGGTTCGGAATCGGCGTGATGAATTCGGCGCGACGGCGCCTTTCGATTGGCCAAGGTGGCCAAGTTATGCCCCAAAAAACAAAACCAGCCTTCCCGGCTGGCTGGCTGTACACTGGTAGCGGAGGAGGGACTTGAACCCCCGACGCAGCGGGTATGAACCGCTTGCTCTACCAACCTGAGCTACTCCGCCTTGCATATGGAGCCCATAGGCGGGATCGAACCGCCGACCTTATCCTTACCAAGGATACGCTCTGCCTACTGAGCTATATGGGCACGTCTTTTAATATTGGTTGCGGGGGCAGGATTTGAACCTGCGACCTTCGGGTTATGAGCCCGACGAGCTACCGGCTGCTCCACCCCGCTAAGTCAACGCGACTATTGTATCACAAACCGGCATCCTTTACAAGGACATTCGCGCCCGGTCGCCCGGTATTGATCCCGGAAGTCCTTGATTTTACTGGGTTTTGCTGGAGCCGGCGAAGGGATTCGAACCCCCGGCCTGCTGATTACAAATCAGCTGCTCTGCCACTGAGCTACGCCGGCCTAAAATGCGGGACGGGGCCGGTCACAGCGGCCGGCACCGTCCGTGTTGCCTACAAGCGCACTCCTATGGTAGCAAAAGGAGCCGCGGCTGTCAACCTGAAAAAGCCGCATCGCTGCTGTCGGCCTGTGATGTTGTCACCGTAAGCGGTCCAAAAATGTTGCCTCGGGTAGGCAAAAAGGCCGCCATAACGGCAGGAGATGGAATCCGCAGGCGGATGCAGGACTCCGCCGGATCAAAGGGGAAGTACTCTTGCTGAACACCATTAAACGGGGAGGCTGTAATCAGTTGAAGTGTCTTTGCATTGACCGGACCAGAAGAGTCGCCGTGTTGCCGGTGTTGGCGCTGTTCATCTTCGCCTTGCTCGCGGCCCCCGGCTGCGGGGGAGCACCGCAGCAGCAGGCCGCACCGCGGGCCGTGATCGAAACCGAACTGGGACAAATCGTGATTGAGCTTTACGCCTCGGACGCCCCGGAGACCGTGGCCAATTTTAAGTCGTTGGTGGAACAGGGCTTTTACGATTCCCTGACCTTCCACCGGGTCGATCCGGGCTTCGTGGTCCAGGGCGGAGATCCGAACGGGGACGGCACCGGCGGGCCGGGGTACGCCATCCGGGATGAGGACAGCAAGCGCAAACATCTGCGCGGATCGGTCGGCATGGCCAAGAGCGGGCCGCACACGGCGGGGAGCCAGTTTTACATCTGCCTCAGCGACCAGCCCGGCCTCGACGGGCGGTACACAGTCTTCGGGCAGGTGGTCGAGGGGATGGAAGTCGTGGACGCCATCCAGATCGGCGACCGCATGCTCGAGGTGTACATGGAACAGCGCTGACTTCACAATGGTGGTGACCGGGTGCGGGCGCTTCTCACCAGGCCGGCGGGCGGTGGAGCGTCGCCGAAGGTCACATTGGGAGCTTGATTAAGGAACGCGGCGCGCCGAGGACCAGCGGCGGCCTGTCTTTCGCCCGCGTGAGCGGGCGAGTTTCGGCGCCGCCCGGGGCGAGCGAGTTCATTCCTTGGCAGCGGACACCGTGAGCGGAGGCAACGCCCCGCCGCACAAACAACAACGGGGCTCGTCTGAGCCCCGCGCTTCTGTTCTTGACTGGTCAACCGGCTAGATTTCGCGCCGTTCCAGGTATTTCTCCAGTTTGCGCTTCACCCGCTGCAGGGCGTTGTCGATCGACTTCACGTGCCGGTCCAGATCCTCGGCGATCTCCTGGTAGGACTTGCCCTCCAGGTAGGACATCAGCACCTTCCATTCCAACGAACTAAGCAGTTCGCCGATTTTTTCCTCGATATCGTCGAATTCTTCGCGGCTGATGACCAGTTCTTCGGGGTCGGTGATTTTGGAGCCGGAGATGACGTCCAGGAGGGTGCGGTCCGAGTCTTCGTCGTAGATGGGCTTGTTCAGGGATACGTAGGAATTGAGGGGGATGTGTTTTTGCCTGGTCGCCGTTTTGATCGCCGTAATGATCTGCCTGGTGATACACAGTTCGGCAAACGCCCGGAACGAGGAGAGTTTGTCCAGGCGGAAGTCGCGGATCGCCTTGTACAGGCCGATCATACCCTCCTGGATGATGTCCTCCCGGTCGGCCCCGATCAGGAAATAGGACCGCGCCTTGGCGCGCACAAAATGGCGGTATTTGTTGATGAGGAATTCCAGGGCTTCGCCGTCGCCTTCCCGGGCGTGTTCAACAATCTTCTCGTCTTCTAGGGCGTGATAGATCTGAAGCGGGGCAGTCTCGAATTGGGGGTTGAGGCTCAAAAACTATCGCCTCCGTGTAAGGGTGTAAAAAGGGAAAGGCACTTACGTAATGAATTATACTTAATGGCCTGACGGGAGTCAAGCCTAACCTGTCCGGACCCCCGGCTACCCGCGCGGCTTTTTGCGGCGCCAAGCCTCCAAGGCCGCCCTGGTTCGCTCTTCCAGGCGGTTTTCCAAATAGCCGTCCACCACCAGATGTTCCTTCATCGTGACCCGCCGGCCCTCCTCTGCCGGACGGCCTCGTAGATCAGCAGGGCGGCCGCCACCGAGGCGTTGAGGGAGCCGACGCGGCCCGACATCGGGATCCGGACCAGCGAGTCGCACTCGGCATGCACCGCCCGGCCCAAACCGGCCGACTCGCCCCCGATCACCAGGGCCAGCGGCCCCCCCAGGTCGGCGTCCCAGTAGGAAACCGGAGCCTCCGGGTCGGCCCCCACCACCCAAAGACCCTTCTGTTTGAACTCCCGGAGGGTGAGCGCGATGTTGGTGACCCGGGCGACCGGCAGGTACTCGACCGCCCCGGCCGCGGTTTTGGCCGCCGCAGGAGTGAGCGGGGCCGCCCGCCGGGACGGGACCACGGCGCCGTCCACGCCGGCCGCCTCGGCGGTGCGGAGGATGGCCCCCAGGTTGCGCGGGTCCTGGACCGCGTTTAAAACCACAAGGAGCGGGTTTTCCCCGGTCAGCAGCGCTTCGGCCGCCACGAAGTCCTTGACGGAAACCGTGGCCGCCACGCCCTGGTGGGCCGCGCCGCCGGTCACCTGGTCCAGCAGCGGGCGTTCCACGACCTGGACCGGAATCCCGGCCGGCCTGGCCAGCTCCCGCAGTTCCCGGAACAGCCGGGGGTCGGCCCCCCGGGCCACCAGGACCTTGTGCAGGGTCCGCCCGCCGCGCAGGGCCTCCCGCACCGGGTTCCGGCCGTAAATGACCGTCTGTTTTCCGGAGTCACGAGAATCGCGCACCGCCGCCTCCTGGACAGGCCCGGTTACAGAATCATCAGGCCCGGATCATCGTCAAGAGCATTTTGAAACGCTCCACCGCCCGCAAAGCGTGCGGGACGTTAGCGGGCATGACCACCAACTGCCCGGCCGAGGCCTCCAGGGCTTGACCGCCGATCATGAGCGCGGCCTTGCCGTCGAGAATTTGGACCACCGCGTCAAACGGGGCGGTGTGCTCGCTCAGGCCCTGCCCGGCGTCGAAAGCAAACAGGGTGAGGGTGCCCGTCTTCTTGTCCACCAGGGTCCGGCTCACGATCGAGCCTTCCGCGTATTCCACGAGGTCTTTGAGGTTTACCGCTTTGAGCCCGCTCAAAACCAAACGCCTCCTCAATTCAAGAATTCAAGAATGCACGGCCAGTCCGGTTCCCCTATTCCAGTTATTCTAACCCGGTTTGTACCTCGGGCCAAGATTTGGTTTGCGTTCAGCAATCTTCCGAAGAGGCCGCCGGCGGACGTTGCCGGTTAAAAAACGGGGCCCGAATCACCTGCTTCGCGCCCCGGCCTTTTGCCTGCCGGTTTCTTGCTTTCCGCCGCCCCCGCGGTATTTCTTGCGGACTTCCTTCAGTCTGCCGCAGTTGAGTTTCCCTTCCGGGCAGGGCCCGCGCAGGCACGCCGGCCCGGCCTTGGCAAAGATGGTCGGGGCGGTGGGCTTTACCAGGTCCAGCATGCGGTCGGCCAGTTCCCGGATCTCCCACTGGGCCCGCTCGCAGCAGCGCAGGGTGAAGAAGTGCAGAAGCTGCCGGGCGTTCATGGTGAACACGAACTTTGTTTCGGCGGCGTTCGGCAGGACGAAGCGGGCGTCCTCAAAGGCGTCCCTTTCCCCTCCGAGTGCCCGCGCCCAGTGGTCGTACCACTCCTGGATCGTGCGCATCTGGCGCGCGAATTCTCTCCGGGCCTCGTCCCCCAGGGCGGCGATCCGCGGCGGAATTACGTAATCAAATACCCCGTCGGGGTTTTTCGCCGCCGTCTCGCCCACGTAACGCTGGGACTGCACGCTGAATGAGGCCAGGCGGTGCCGGGTGATCTGGGCGAGAAGACTGCGGGAAACACCCTCCACCGCAAAGGTGTACGAGGCATGTTCGATGACGGTGACGTGCCCCATCCCCACCAGCTTTTGGATCAGCTCCCCCGAACCACGCCCCGCTTCGGCGGCCACCAGGTCCTCATTGTCCAAGCCGGAGTAGCACCGGCGCCCGGCCAGGGCGGCCAACACTTCGGGGCCTTCAGTGTGCTTCACAAGCACAACTTTTAGTTCTCTTTCTCCCACGAATGAACCATCCTCTACCGACCACTAATTTTCCAACGGACGTCCTGCGGGGTGTCCTCCAGCGTGATGCCCAACTCCCGCAGCCCGTCCCTGATCCGGTCGGCCGTGGCGAAATCCTTGTTGCGGCGGGCGTCCCGGCGGAGCGCGATCAAAAGCTCGAGCAGCCCCTGGGACAGGTCGCCGCCCAACGCACCGGCCTCCAGGGCGATGCGGCCGTTTTTTTCCGGGAAAATGCCCAACACGCGGTTGAAGGCGTCGAACAGGTCCCGGGCCTTCTCCAGGGTCTCCCGGTCGCGCCGTTCGTTCTGGTGCAGGCAGGTGTTCACCTCGCTCGTCAGGTCAAACAGCACGGCCTGGGCGAGCGCCGTGTTGAAGTCGTCGTCCATCGCCGCCTCGAACCGCCCCTGGAGTTCATCCAGCACCGCCTCCAGCCGGTTCTCTCCCCGCCCGGTTTCGCCCGCGGCCGAACGCTCCCCGCTCAAGAACTCGCGCAGCAGCCCCAGACACGTCTTCAGCCGGTTGACGGCGCGGACGGCGGCCTCCATGGCCTCAGGATCGTAGTCGAGCGGATTGCGATAGTGGTTGGACAGGAGAAAGAGCCGCAGCGCCTCGGGCGGGTAGAGCCGGGTCAGTTCGCGCACCAGAAAGACGTTCCCGAGGGACTTGGACATTTTCTCCTCCCGGATGGTGATGAAGCCGTTATGGATCCAGTACCGCGCGAAAGGCATACCGGTGGCGCCCTCCGACTGGGCGATTTCGTTTTCGTGGTGCGGGAAAATCAGGTCCGCCCCGCCGCCGTGGACGTCAAAGTTTGTCCCCAGGTGTTTTGCGGCCATGGCCGAGCACTCGATGTGCCAACCCGGCCGCCCCCGGCCCCAGGGGCTTTCCCACCAGGGTTCCCCCGGTTTGGCCGCCTTCCAAAGGGCGAAATCGAGGGGGTCTTTTTTCTGCTCGCCGACCTCGACCCGGGCCCCGGCCTGCAGATCGTCCAGGGAGCGCCTGGAGAGCCGGCCGTAGCCGTCGAACTTGCGCACCGCGAAGTAGACGTCCCCGCCGGCCTCATAGGCCAACCCGCGGCCGATAATCGCCTCAATCAGGGCGATGATCTCGGGGATGTGGTCCGATACCTTTGGGTGCACGTCCGCACGCCGCACATTGAGGGCGTCGGCATCGACAAAATACTCGTCCACGTACTTGGCGGCCAGGGTATGGGGGTCCATCCCCTCTTCGCGGGCCCGGTTGATGATCTTGTCGTCCACGTCGGTGAAGTTCTGGATGAAAAGCACCCGGTAGCCCTTATGCAGGAAGTAGCGGCGGATGGTGTCAAACACCACCAGCGCCCGGGCGTTCCCCAGGTGAATGAAGTTATAGGTGGTGGGTCCGCAAACGTACATGCCCACCCGCCCCGGATCACGGGGACAAAACCTCTCCTTGCGGCCGGTCAGGGTGTTGAAGATCTCCAAGAGTTGTTTCTCCTTCCGCCCGTGGTTCGCCTTCCGCCTCTGGTTCTCCTTGCGCCCGTGGTTCTCCTTCCAGCCGGCGGACTTTGGCCTCCAGATACGTGATCCGCTCCTGCATGGCGGTCAGGGCTTCCGCCACGGGGTCGGGCAGTTGGTCGTGCCGCAGGTCGATGCCGTCGACCCGCTGTCCGTCACGCCGCACGATCTTTCCGGGGACCCCCACCACGGTGCAGTTCGCGGGCACCGGCTTTAAGACCACCGATCCGGCCCCGATCCTGGAGTTGGCCCCGATTTCAAACGATCCCAAGACCTTGGCGCCGGCACTGATCACCACGTTGTCCCCGATGGTGGGATGCCGCTTGCCCTTTTCCTTGCCTGTACCTCCCAGGGTAACCCCCTGGTACAGGGTCACGTTACGGCCGATCTCGGTGGTCTCGCCGATCACCACGCCGGACCCGTGATCGATGAAGAGCCCTTCTCCGATCCGGGCTCCCGGGTGAATTTCGATGCCCGTCAGGAACCGGGAAAGGTGGGAGAGCAACCGGGATGCGGTGAAGCAGCGCCACCGGTAAAGAGCATGAGCGATACGGTGCATGCAGACGGCATGCAGCCCGGGATAGCAGGTAAGCACCTCGACCAGGTTCTTCGCGGCGGGGTCGCGTTCGAAGACCGCCCGCACGTCCTGACGCAGCGTCCGAAACACCTGCGCCCCTCCCCCGAGAATGGAATCTTGGATTACATTTTCATTCTCGATCGCGACTTCCCGGGCCGGCTGACACAGCCCATTATAACACCGGGCCGCCGGGCAAAACAACCCGCCGCAGGGTGGTTACGGCATACGCGGCGATGCCCGCGCCGGAACCGGTGAAGCCGAGCCCCTCCGTGGTGGTGGCCTTGACATTCACCACTTCCGGGGAAACGCCCAATACGCGCGCCATATTGTCCTGCATTTGGGGAATAAACGGTGAGAGGCGGGGCGCTTGGGCGACCAAAACGGCGTCCAGGTTCGCCGCCTCCAGGCCGCGTTCCCGGAGGAACACCGCCACCCGAACCAGGAGATCCAAGCTGGAGACGCCACGGTAGGCCGGATCGTCATCGGGAAACCAACGGCCGATATCCCCGGCGCCGGCCGCCCCCAGCAGCGCATCCATCACCGCGTGCACCAGCACGTCGGCGTCCGAATGTCCCAAGAGACCCTGGCGATAAGGCACCTCTACTCCGCCCAGGACCAGCTTTCGGTCGTCAACCAACCGGTGGACGTCGTACCCGAACCCGACCAGCACGGGCCCACCTCCCAACAACGCCTCGGCAAAGGCCAAATCCTCGGGAGTCGTGATTTTGATGTTGGTATAAGCGCCCGGGACCATCCGGACGCGGTAGCCGGCGGCCTCCGCCAGGGACGTGTCGTCGGTGCCCACGAAACCCTGCTCCCGGGCCCAGCGGTGCGCTTCGACCAGCACGTCGCGCCGGAAAGCCTGGGGCGTCTGCACCAGCCACAGGTGTTCCCGCGGCAGAGTGGAAACCGGCCCGCCCGGCGGGACGCTCATCTTCACGGTGTCTTTGGGCGGCACCGCCAGAGTGGCCGCTCCGTGTTCGCGGGCCGCTTCGGCCACCGCGGCGACTTGCCCGGCCGTCACGAAAGGCCGCACCCCGTCGTGCACCAACACCAACGCACACGGCCCCACGACCTGCAACCCCGCCCGGACCGAATCCTGGCGCGCCTCCCCGCCCGCCACCACCGCCGTTACTTTGGTGGAACCGAACCGGCTCACGATCTCCCGGCGGCACCATTCCTCCTCACCGGGAGCGACCACCAGGACCACACCGTCAACCGCGGGCGCGTGTTCAAAGACCTCCAGGGTACGGCTCAAAACCGGACGGCCGGCAAGCAGCCGGTATTGCTTCTTGGGGCCGTCCCCCATCCGACTGCTCCGGCCGGCCGCCACCACAATGGCCAGCGTTTCAGACAACCGCGTTCACCTCGTCCAGTTCATGCGCGGTCGTCCCGTCATGCTTCACCACCGCTTTGGGCCGGGCGAAAATCATGCGCCCGGCGGAGGTCTGCAAAACACTGGTGACCAGGACCCTAACGCTGTGACCGATAAACTTTTTGCCGCCGTCGACCACGATCATTGTGCCATCGTCCAGGTACCCGACGCCTTGACCGGACTCCTTGCCGTCCTTGATGATCTGGATGACCATCTCCTCGCCGGGTAGCACGACCGGCTTCAAGGCGTTGGCCAACTCATTGATGTTCAAGACCCGGATGCCGTGGATTTCGGCTACCTTGTTCAAGTTGAAGTCGGTGGTGATAATCTTGGCCCCCAGCTTCTTGGAGAGCTTCACTAGTTTGGCGTCCACATCGTTGGCCTCCTCCAGCCCCTTGACACTCTCGTAAATCTGCACCCGCACGTCGGACTGGCGGCGGATGTGATTGACGATATCCAGTCCCCGGCGGCCCCGGTTCCGCTTCAGGATGTCGCTGGAGTCGGCCACATGCTGCAACTCCTCCAGGACAAACCACGGAATGATCAGGGTACCGTCAAGAAAGCCGCTCTTGCACAAATCGGCGACCCGGCCGTCGATGATGGCCGAAGTGTCCAGCAGCTTCGCTTCCCCGCGCGCGCTCTTTTCGCCGCGCCCGAACCGGGACAGGTTCCCGAACAAACCGGCGATTTCGTCCCGCTTCTTGACCGCCACAGTTATCCCGAGGTAGGCCAGGTAAATGGCCACCACAATGCTGAATACCTGGCCGAACCAGCCGAAAACATAAAGCAGTGATCTGATAAGATTGGCGATGAGAAGACCAATAATTAGGCCGAAAGAAGCAAAAAGAAGGTCCTGGGTGGGCATCTTCTGCAGGTACTCAACGGCACGCGCCAACAACAGATTGCCGAGGTCCATAAGGCGGCGGGCGGCGATTATCCCCACCAGCAAGCCCATGGCCACCGCCAGGGCCGCGACCCCGTAGCTCAAGGGTTGGGCAAAAAGCCCACCCTGAACCAGATAATAGCCGATTACCCCGCCGATGCCGCCAAAGGTCAGCACCAGCCCGACAAAGGCCAATTTCGGTAACATATGCGTACTTGCACCTCCTTTCTTTACCCAGTATTCTTGACCGTCAGCCTCCATTATACAGTATTATACAGTTGGGCACACCACCCCACGAAACAAAAAGGCTGGCGCGTTTCCGCCAGCGCTTTTAGGCAAACATCTCTTCCAACATTGATCGCGCCTTGTCTTCCTCTACTTCGGTGGCCAACACCAACTCGCTGATCAGAATCTGCCGCGCACTCTCCAGCATTCTCTTCTCTCCGGAGGAAAGCCCTTTCTCGCGTTCCCTCCGGGCCAGATTCCGCACCACTTCGGCCACCTCGTAAATGTTTCCGCTTTTGATCTTCTCGAGATTCGCCCGGTACCTCCGGTTCCAGTTGCCGGGCATCTGTGTGCTTACATCCTTGAGGATTCCGAAGACCTTTTGGACTTCCTCGTGCCCGATCACCTGCCGCAGTCCGACGTTCGGGCCGTTCGCCGTGGGCACCATCACCTTCATATTGCCGACCGGTAAGCGGAGTACGTAGTACTGTTGCCGCTCGCCCAGGATCTCTTTCTCTTCAATCGCCTCGACTACTCCGGCTCCGTGCATGGGGTAGACGACCTTGTCCCCGATTTTAAACAACGTCCCACCTCCTAAGTACCCCTCTGCCTGCTAAGTAGTATAACATAAACAAGATATTCCTGTCAAAATCGGGGCTCCGGGCGGATCAGCACTCCCGCGCTCTTCCTTTTTAACGTTCACACTATTTCTTGGCAACCGGTTTTTGGACCGCCGCTTGTCCGTATCCGAACCGGCCCGGAAGCGGACCGTAAGGAGACAGTCCCCCTAGTTCAAAGGGGACAGTCCCCAACAGTCCCCCTGGGTACGTGAACACCGGGCGGCGAGCCTGACAAAGCCCGGCGCGGGTTTTTTGGCGGCCTCCAGCAAAAACCACGCACCGGCCCCGCCGGCGCTTCCTCCCTTTCCCGCCTCTCGACTCTCACCTCTCACCTCTCACTTACCTGTATCTTTCCTGCAACAACTGGTTCCAGTAGCGGCTCAGCCCCTCCTTGATCGAACGCGCCCTGGTTTCACCGATCCCTTCCACCTCGTCGAGTTCGTCCAGGGAGGCGTTGAGTACCTTGTTCAAGTTGGGGAACACGCCTACCAGGTTCTCCACCACCGGATGGGGCAGTCGCTGAATCTTGCCCAGCACCCGGTACCCGCGCGGCGAAACGTTCTGTTCCAGAATGCCGCTACCGCCGGAATAGCCGAGCGCCCGGGCGATCAGCGGCAAGTCGAGCAAATCCTCGCTGGGCCAGGACTCGATGATGCCCAGGACTTGCCTGGGAGACTTTTCCTCCGGGGTCACCGTGTAGTCACGGATTACCATCAGGCCCTCGTTCTCCACGTTACTGATCAACTCGTCCAACTGCATGGTGATCAGGCGCCCCTCGGTGCCAAGCTCGCAGATGAATTTATGGATCTCCTTGACCACTTTCAACGTCATCACCGCGCGCTGGATCACCTTGGCAACCTCGAACAGGGTGACTGTGTCTTCAAACTCGGCGATGCTCAAGTTGACCAGCACCCGGTCCACCACGGCCCGGTATTTCTCCAGGGTCTGCAGGGCCTGGTTGGCCTTGGTGAAGATGACCTCCAGGTCGCGCAAGACGTACTTCATCGGTCCCTTGTAAATGGTGATCACGCGGCGCCGCTCCGAGATGGAAATCACCAGGGCGTCGGTCTGCCTGGCCACACGCTCGGCGGTGCGGTGCCGGATTCCGGTCTCATTGGACGGAATGCCCAGGTCGGGAACCAGTTGGGTGTTTGCGGCAATGATCCGGCGGGCGTCCTTGTCCAGAATGATGGCGCCGTCCATCTTGGCTAATTCGTAGAGTTTGGCCGGCGAGAAATCGGCGTTGACATGAAACCCGCCCTCGGCGATTTCAAGTATCTCCGGCCGGTCGGCCACCACGATCAGCGCGCCGCTCTCTGAACGAAGGATGTGTTCCAGACCCTCGCGCAGGGGGGTTCCGGGCGCCACCGTGCGCAGCACCCTCAGCAACGCTTCTTCGCCCCGCTCATCAACCAAACAGACTTCCCCCTTTTCCTTGTCACTTGGTGAGGACGAGATCCAGAACCTCGGCCACGCTGCCCGCCGCAAGCAGACGCAGGCCCTCGCCGCCGGGCTCGTTCGCACCTCCCGCCGGCAAAACAGCGCGGTCAAAGCCGAGCTTGGCGGCCTCCCGCAGGCGTTTGCCAAGTTGGGGCACCGGGCGCAGTTCACCGGTCAGGCCGACCTCACCGACCACCACCGTGCCGGCGGGCACCGGCCGGTCCCGGAAACTCGAAGCCAGGGCCAGGGCAATGCCCAGATCGGCGGCGGGTTCCGAGATCCTCACCCCGCCCACGGCGTTCACGTATATGTCCTGGCCGCTCAAAAGCATGCCGACCCGCTTTTCAAGGACGGCGGCCATCAGGATGACGCGGTTTGTGTCCACTCCCGCGGTCAAACGGCGGGGGTTGCCGTACCCCGTGGTACTGACCAGGGCTTGGATCTCGACGAGCAGAGGGCGTGTTCCCTCGACGCAGGACACGATCACCGAGCCCGAAACCGGGACGCTCCCGGAACTCAAAAACAGTCGCGATGGATTCTCAACCTCGCGGAGCCCGGCGGAGTCCATCTCAAAAACGCCGATCTCGTTGGTGGAGCCGAACCGGTTTTTCACCCCGCGCAGGATGCGGTAGGCATGATGCCGGTCGCCCTCCAGGTACAACACCGTGTCCACCATGTGCTCCATGGTCCGGGGGCCGGCCAGCACTCCTTCCTTGGTCACGTGTCCGACCAAGAGCACCGGAATGCCGGTGTTCTTCGCCAGCCGCGTCAGGCGCACGGTGCACTCTCTGACTTGCCCCAGGCTGCCGGGCACCGCCGCGAGCCCGTCCAGGGACACCGCCTGAATGGAATCAACGACCGCGATCACCGGCTTTAGTTCAAGAATGTGCTTTTCTACCCGTTCGATATCTGTTTCCGGCGCCAGGTAAAGGGCGGGGTGGACCGCCCGCAGGCGTTCGGCGCGCAGCCGGACCTGCAGGGCGGACTCTTCACCCGAAACGTAAAGCACCCGTCCCACGGCGCCGGCCACGCGCACGGCCGCCTGCAAAAGCAGCGTGGACTTGCCGATTCCCGGGTCTCCGCCCAAAAGGACCACGGACCCCGGAACGAAGCCGCCCCCGAGAACCCGGTCCACCTCGGCGATGCCGCTGGTGAGGCGAGTCTCCTCGGCGCCGGCCACTTCGGTCAGCGGCCGCGGAGGGTCACCGGCCGGAGTCCCCCGGCGGGCCGCCCTGACCCCGGTTTCCTCTTCAACAAAGGTGTGCCATTCCCCGCAACCCGGGCAACGGCCGAGCCAACGGACCGATCGGTACCCGCATTCCCGGCAGCGCATCAGTCAGCCTCACTGTCAAAAACCCGGAACCGGACGGCCATTTCGGTCGATGTCCCGAGTTTTTTCCCCGCGTTTGTATCTGGACGCTACTATACCATTTTTTGGACCTGACCACAAGTCGAAGACGGTCGTATTATGTCTAACCAGGGACATTTCACGAATAATCCCTCGTCACCCTGACGTCCGCACGACGATCTCGCCGTCCCCGGCGTCCAGGAGCAGGCGGTCCCCCCGCTTAAAGGCGCCCCGGATCAATTCCTCGGACAATCTGTCCTCCACTCGCCGCTGGATGGTCCGCCGCAGCGGGCGCGCCCCGAACTTCTCGTCGAAACCTTCCCGGGCCAGCAAGTCCTTCAGCGCGCCGGAGAACTCAACCTGCACCTCGTTCTCTTCCAACCGGCCGGCCACATCCCGAAGCATCAACTCCACGATCTGGCGGATGTGCGCCTCGGTCAGGGCGTGGAAGACGATGATCTCGTCCAGGCGGTTCAAAAACTCCGGGCGGAAGGTCCGGTGCAACTCACCGATTACGCTCTCTTTCATCCGCTCGTAGGTCGCCGCCTGGTCCTCCACGTTCACGAAGCCCATCTTGGTCTCCCTGTGGATGAGGTTGACCCCGACGTTGGAGGTCAAAATGACCACCGTGTTCCGGAAGTCAACGGTGCGGCCCCGGGCATCGGTCAGCCGGCCGTCTTCCAGGACCTGCAGCAGAACGTTGAACACCTCCGGGTGGGCCTTTTCGATTTCGTCCAACAGCACCACCGCGTACGGGCGGCGCCGCACCGCTTCCGTCAGTTGGCCGCCCTCGTCGTAGCCGACGTAGCCGGGGGGGGCGCCCACCAGCCGCGACACTGTGTGGCGTTCCTGGTATTCGGACATGTCGATCCGCACCAGGGCGTCCTCGTCGCCGAACAGCGCCTCGCCCAGCGCCCAGGCCAGTTCGGTTTTGCCCACTCCGGTGGGCCCGAGAAAGATGAACGACCCGATCGGGCGCCGCGGATCCTTCAACCCGGCCCGTGCCCGGCGGACGGCCCGGGAAACAGCCCTGACCGCCTCGTCCTGCCCCACCACCCGCTCATGCAGGAGGTCTTCCATCCGCAAGAGCTTCTCGGTTTCCTCTTCGGCGAGTTTCTTGACCGGAATG
This sequence comes from Firmicutes bacterium UBA911, assembly GCA_002294005.1. GTDB lineage: Bacteria > Bacillota > Desulfotomaculia > Desulfotomaculales > Desulforudaceae > Desulforudis. The sequence goes on from DBEH01000047.1 coordinate 14,958, forward strand.
CCGGTCCAGCTCGAGACGATGTGCGCGATGTCCTGCTCTTCGACCACCAGTTCGTCGCCGCCCTTCTGTTGCCGCCAGCCTTCCAGGGAGGCCTGCAGCTCGGCCCGCATCTTCTGTTCCTGGTCACGCAATTGGGCCGCTTTTTCAAACTCCTGCGCCGTCACCGCCGCCTCCTTCTCCTTGCGCAACTCCTCCACCCGCTGTTCAAGCTCTTTCAATTCGGGCGGCATGGTGAAGGCCTGGAGGCGCGCCCGGGAACCGGCCTCGTCCACCAAGTCGATCGCCTTGTCCGGCAGGAACCGGTCGGCGATGTACCGGTCCGAAAGCCGGGCCGCGCCCTCCAGGGCTTCGTCGGTGATGCGGACCCGGTGGTGCGCCTCGTACCGGTCCCGCAGGCCGCGCAAAATGGCGATCGTTTCTTCGACCGTCGGCTCCTCGACCATGATCGGCTGGAAACGCCGTTCCAGGGCCGAGTCCCGCTCCACGTGCTTGCGGTATTCGTCCAGGGTGGTCGCCCCGATGGTCTGCAACTCTCCCCGCGCCAGCGCCGGCTTCAGGATGTTGGCGGCGTCGATCGCCCCTTCGGCCGCCCCGGCCCCCACCAGGGTGTGCAGTTCGTCGATGAAGAGAATGATGTTTCCCGCGGTCCTGATCTCTTCCAAAACCTTTTTCAGCCGCTCCTCGAATTCGCCCCGGTACTTGGTCCCGGCCACCAGGGAAGCCAGGTCCAAGGCGATCACCCGCTTTCCGGTCAGAATCTCGGGGACGTTTCCGTCGCTGATCCGCTGCGCGAGGCCCTCCGCGATCGCCGTCTTGCCCACGCCCGGGTCGCCGATCAGGACCGGGTTGTTCTTGGTGCGCCGGCTTAGGATCTGGATCACCCGTTCAATCTCCCGGTTGCGCCCGATCACCGGATCGAGCTTCCCGTCCCGGGAAAACGCCGTCAGGTCGCGGGCGTACTGGTCGAGGCTGGGGGTGTTTGTCTGGGTCGGCTGCTGCGCCCGGCTCACGCCGCCTTCCACCGGTCCGGTGCCCCCGAGGAACTGCAGAATCAGGTGCCTCACCCTTTCCAGGTCGGCGCCCATGCCCGTCAGGATCTGGGCCGCCACGCCCTCACCCTCCCGGATCAAGCCGAGCAGGATGTGTTCGGTGCCTACATAGTTGTGGCCCAAGCGCCGCGCTTCGTCTATGGACAACTCCAGCACCCTTTTCGCCCGCGGGGTGAAGGAAACCTCCACCAGGGCCGTGCCGCCCTGGCCCGGCTCCACCATTTTCTCGATCGCCGCGCGGATTTTATGGGGGTCGATCTTGATTTCGGCCAGCGCTCTGGCCGCCACCCCCTCGCCCTCGCGGATCAGGCCGAGGAGCAGGTGCTCGGTGCCGATGTACGGGTAACCGAGCTTTCTGGCTTCCTCCTGCGCCAGCAAGATCACTTTCTGAGCCCGCCTGGTAAAACGTCCGTACAAGTGCAATACACCTCCGTCGCGCGGGGGAGAAAAAAGGGGTCAGGCCCCTTTTTGCACCCGCGATTTTCAAAAACCACCCTCTCGGACGGCGGCCTAGGGGGAAGGGGGACTGTCTTCTTTATCCCCCTAGGCGACTTTGTCCCCTTGGGCCTCAGGGGGACTCTCCACCTTCTTCTCCTTCTTCGGGACCGTCCCTTTTTTCGGGATCCCCCCCGGAATGCGCGTTCACCAGATTCCGGACCAGTGTGGCCCGCAGTTCGTCCCACTCGGGCGGGGACAACTCCCGCCCGCTGGTTTTCACCAGGTAAGACGGCCTGGTGATGACCATCAGTTCAAGCAGCACCCGCGACGGCGGTCCCTTAAGGAGTCCCGCCGTCACCCCCAGGCGTACGTCCGAGATCAGGCGCATGGCCTCTTCCATACCCAGGGTGTGCGCGTGTTTGAGAATCCCGAGCGCCCGGCCCACCCGGTCACGCAGGACCACCGGCATCTGTCTGACCAACTGTTGGCGGGCTGAGCGCTCCTGCTCGATCACCTGCCGGGTGACCGAAGCCAGGTTGTCAATGATTTCGAACTCCCGGTGGCCCAGGGTGACCTGGTTCGAGACCTGAAAGAGGTTGCCCACCACGTCGGTGCCCTCGCCGAACAGGCCGCGCACCGTCAGCCCCAGCCTGGAGACGGTCGTCAGCGCCTCCTTGACTTGCCCGAGCAGCACCAGGGCCGGGAGGTGCACCATCACCGAGGTGCGGAGCCCGGTCCCGACGTTGGTGGGACAGGCGGTCAGGTAGCCGATCCGGTCCGAAAACGCGAAATCAAGCGTCTTTTCCAGCAGGCTGTCGGCCTCGTCCGCCGTGCCCGCCGCGGCCTCAAGCTGCAGTCCGGGCAAGAGGCACTGGACACGCAGGTGGTCTTCCTCGTTCACCATGATGCTTAACCGCTCGTCCGGAGTCAGCACCAGCCCCTTGCACTCGAAACTTTTTCCCGTGTTCTTGAGAAAACCGGGGCTGACCAAGTGCTTTTCCACCAGTATCCACCGGTCGACCGGAGACAATTCGGTCATCCGGGTCAACTCCACGTCGCCGAAACGGGCGCGGAACTCCGCGTGGCGCACGGCCAGGCCGGCTGCCTGAATCACCTGTTCGGCCTGTTCCGGAGACAACCGGTGGGGGAAAGGGTAGCCCGCCAGGCTTCGTGCCAGGCGAGCCCGCGAGGAGATGACCACGTCCGTCTCGGGAGCGTCGTCATCCATCCACTGGCTGTACGGGCTTTGCAGCGTATTCTTCATGCTCAAATCCTGATCACTCTCCCCATCAGGCCAGTCTCTGCTGCAGATCCCGGATCGCGTCCCGTAACGCGGCGGCGCGCTCAAACTCCTCGTTTTCAACCGCCTCCCGCATTTGGGCCCGCAAGCGGTCCACTTCCTGGATCAGCAGATATTTGTTCCGGGAACGCTGAGGCACCTTGCCGGTATGCCGGGTGGAGCCATGGATCCGTTTCAAAAGCGCCTCCAGGCGCTCGCCGAAGTACTGGTAGCACCCGCCGCAGCCCAAAAGACCGGACTGGCCGAACGCGGCGCCCGCGAGCCCGCAGGTTTCGCAGCGGAACTCCGTTTCTTTTTCGGGGAGTTCCTTCGCGGCACCGGGGCCCATCAGCCCGGCCAGCAGGTTGTGCAGGTTAAGCGGCGCCCCGAGGTCGAAGGCCCTCTGCGCCTCCTCGGCACAGCCCGGGCATAGGTACATCTGCCGTTTTTGGTTATTGATGACCTCGGTGTAGTGCACCGAGGCCGGTTGCTGTTTGCAGCGCTCGCAGATCAAGGGGTGAATTCATCTCCTTTACCGGCTCCGCGGCCGTTCCGCGGCGTGCGCCGTTTCGTGCAGGAGTGTGCTGAGCATCCCCTTCAGGATGCTCGCCCGGACCAGGTTGCGCCAGGGAACATCCAGCGCACCCAGGGCACGGTCGTCGACGGCGCTGCTGATCAGATGCGTCTCGCGTTCCTCGATCAGCCCTTCGGTCCGCAGGCGCAGGACGATCTCCCGGGCCTGCCGTGAACCGATATGGGCTCCGACCAGGGAATAAAGTTCCCGGACCAGCCCGTTTTGCGCCGCGGGCAACCGGACCACCCGGATGTAACCGCCGCCCCCGCGCCGGCTTTCCACCACAAACCCGGTCCGCACGTGAAACCTGGTCGCCAGCACGTAGGTCACCTGAGACGGCACGCACTGGAATCTCTCGGCCAGGTCGCTGCGCCGGATTTCGACGCGGCCGTGCGGGCTTTCCGCGACGCGCCTTCTAATGTATTCCGCAATGCTGTCGCTGAGATTCGGCAGCAGTCTCACTCCCGCTATTCAGTATTTTGACTTTGACTGACTTTAACTATAACCCCGGCCCAAGAACAAGTCAAATACTTTTCCCTTGCCCGTGTTATTCTCCCCGGGGTGGTTCGTTTCAACCGGCGCGGGCTGCTCGCGAACCGGGCGGGGGGCTAGTAGTTCTGGTCGGGGCGTCTTTCCTCGTCCGGGGTGGTGCCGGGAGCAGCCCGTTGATATAATGGACGGGACAGGGAGGTGCGTAACCATGCCGTGCAAATACCTGCTTTTAGACCTGGACGGGACTTTGCTCCCGATGGACAAAGAGGTGTTTCTCAGGGGTTACCTCCGGGCGATGGCGGCCAGAATGGCATCCTTCGCGGCGCCGGAAGACTTCGTTAAATACCTGTTGGCCGCCACCCGGGCCATGGTCGAGAACCTGGACCCGGAGCTGACCAACGCCGAGGTTTTCCGAAACGACTTCTTCTCCCGGTCCGGACTGCCGGAGAAAGAGATCATGGCCGTTTTTGAACGGTTCTACCACGAGGATTTCCCCAGACTGGCCGCACTCACCGGCAACACCCCGCTGGCCCGTGCCTTGTGCCTCGCCGCCCTCAACCAGGGGATCGAGCTGGTGGTCGCCACCAACCCGATCTTCCCGCTGATCGCCATCGAGGAACGTTTGCGTTGGGCCGGAGTCGGCGACCTGCCCTTCCGGCTGGTGACGGCTTACGAGGCCATGCACTTCTGCAAGCCGAGGCCCCAATACTACCGGGAGATTCTGGACCTCCTCGGGGCCGGGCCCGCGGAGTGCCTGATGGCCGGCAACGATCCCGGAGAGGACCTGGTCGCCGGTGATCTGGGCATCCGGACTTTTTTGGTGACCGATCATCTGATCGGGCGTCAGGGGAGTGACCGCCGTCCCGATTTCACCGGACGGCTTTCGGACCTTCTGGCCTTCATCACGCGGCGGCGGGAAGCGGCTTCCGGTCAACAGTAGGTGCCCCGCCGCTTCCCCCGCAACTATCCTTGGGGCTTGACCATTCGCTTGGTGGCCATACTCCACCTGCTCGGTGAAGAACATCTGGGCCTTCCGAGTTGCCGTGCGTCCGCGGTCAGTGGCAGTGCTCCAGATCTTTGAGCTTGTTGGTGAACCAGGCGGTGTGCAAATCCTCGTCGATCAGATTGCTCCAGAGCAGGTCAAACAAATCCGGCTCGCCGACCCGCACGATGAAATCCTTATAGTCTTTCATGGCCTGCCCTTCCAGGATGATCCCGGCTTTGAGAACCGCCTTCGGGCCGAGAACCCCGGTCAGCGCACCGGCGGCCAGCCCCATCACCGGTGCGACCACCTCGCCGAGCCGTGTCGGTTCGGCATCGCGTTTGCGGATCTCGGCGGCGATGTTGTCCACGTGCTGCTGCTCGATCACGGCGATCCGGGCCAAGGCGCGTGAAAGGTAGATGTCGTCCATCTGCTTGGACTGGGCGGTATAAAGGTCCACCTGCTGCAGCTCCAGACTGTAGAAGAAATTGAGCTTCGCGAGGAGTTCTTTTCGGTTCAGGACACCCACCTCCGCTCTAGTCTTTGACGGAGGGAAGCAGGCTATTCCGTAAGGTCGGGGTCAATGCTTTGCTTATCTTGGCGAACGCGCCCTGCCGTGTCGCATCATAAATCGCCCGCGTCAATTCCTGAGCCCTCTGCCATGCAATCAAATCCTCGAATCTCTCGATCCTCCCCATAACTCAGTCCTCAGCCCTCAGTTCTTGTCACCGCATCAACCACCCATAATCCTGCCTGCAATCCACGATGTAATCAACGTATACCGTCTGACCTTTGACTTGGTATAAACTTGAATCCGGTAAG
>DBEH01000013.1:0-11208 GCA_002294005.1 Firmicutes bacterium UBA911
GGAGAGGCGATTTCGGGGTGGTGGAGGGGGATCGCCTCTACTACCTGTTGGATGGCCGTCCCACGGTGGTGGACCTCACCGGAGGCCGGCTGGTCTGGCGGGCACAGCATCAAATCGGAGCGGATAAACAGCCCGTCCTTCACGGCGACTTTCTTTTCGTACCGGGGAAGGAACGGGTTTTTGTTTTTGAACAAACATGACGGAGAGCTTCTTTACCGGCTGGATGGTTGCAGGATCGGCACGGCCGAAGCCCGGGGCGCCTTGAACGGTTATGGCTTCCTGACCAGACTGGAGGATCGGTTGTACTTGGGTTCCGCTGACGGGTTCTTCAGCAAGTTGTGAGAATAGGGACTTGTGCGACAGGAAACGGCAGACTATGTGAAAACCAAGGAGAAAGATCACCGAAAGGGTGGCCAACTGTGGATACTGCTTTGACAACCCGGACAAATTAACCAGGAGCCTGCAAGGGGCCACGACCTTCATCTGCCTGTCCGTTTTTGCCGCCGCCGCCACCACCGCCAGTAGAGGTCATCTTTTTCGTTAATCAAGTTTTTTGCGCATTCCAAGTTTTTATCTGTTTAGTCTAGTCAAATAATGCACGAAGGTAATCCCGGCGACTATGCAATATGCGGTGAATGATAACGGTATTGTCTATTATCCTGTAAAAAACAAGGTACGGATGTATAACGATAAAGCGGTATCCACGCCTAATAATCGTATATTCCTCATCCGGTAACACAGAACCCATATTGGGAAACTCCGCCAGATTGGCTATTCTTTCATTTAACCTTTCCAGCATCATTTCCGCGGAGGCAATATTATCTTGTGATATGTATGAGAAAACCTCATCCATATCGTCAACTGCTACAGGAGCATACCTTATTCTATGCTTTTTCGGCATTAATCTTTCCCCGAATCCCGGCTATGACTTCATCGTGTTCAAGCAGTTGAGCGCCATCGGCAATCTGCTTTTCTGCAACCAGCAGCTTGGACTGCAATTTAACACGGGCCTCCATGCGTCGATACGCTTCATAACTCATGACAACCAGGTCGGCTTCACCATTACGGGTAAGCACTACGGGTTCGTCAAGCTCGTGGCACAGTTTTGAAAAGCCGTTATAGTCCTGTCGGATAGTTGTAGAAGGCTTGATATTCACTTTGCACACCCTCTCTTATACCATTATTCTGACTATAAAATATCATATTTATGCTAGCCAGGCAAGAGGAGCTTACCTTCCGGTACTCACGCCGTTTCGAAAGAGAAGCGGCGGTTTGGCGTAACGTACATGTGGTACAATATCATAAGAGTTAGACTCCCCTAACAAATATCCATTGTCGAGGATGAGGAGCGCGCCGTCTATCAAATGAAGGACCGGACCGGCGAAGGCACGATGATCTGCTATGCCGTGTTTCCGGGCGCCTATCTGAGTTATAACGATTTCCACATGTGGCGCTGGCGTAGCACCGGCGAACCCTTGCAGTAGTGAGCATCAACGAACCAACCGGGGGCGACCTTCACTATAGCCGTTTAAAGCCCAATAGCAGCCTGTAGGGACCGGGAGTCCCGAAAGGAACAAACCCTACCCGGTCCCCGGGTTTAACCCGCGCCTCGGCAATCGGTCTTGCAGTGCCGTTGACAAACACCGCTTCGACTTTAACTGCGGGAATTCCCAAGCGTTCAGCTAGTTCAACGGCGGTGCACTCAACGTCCAGCTCTAAGTAACTGGGGAATCCCAGTCCTTTTTCATCGGCCAGTCTCTTCAAAAAGCCAAAGAAGCGAATTTCCACCCTGTTGGTGCTTACACCATTTGACCCTGGCGAACTCATAACGGTATTTTCCACCTCGGCTTACATCTCCATTCACACCGCATATTACAACAGCGGGCGGCGCAAAGCAATACCCTCACCCATTATTAACATAGTGATGGTAACACAAGTAAGCCGGACAAGCAGGAAAGGGGTAAGTATAATACAATGAGTGAGAAGAACAGAATCCTGCAGATGGTCCGGGACGGAAAGATCAGCGTGGACGAGGGGCTGGAACTCCTGGGCGCGCTGGACGAGACCCACGCGCCGGTTGCGCGTGGTGGAGGTGCAGGCCGGCAAGGTGCGGGTATCCATCGACTTATACTAGACCGGAGAGGCTAAAGCAGTGCGCGAAGCAACTCCGGCCTCAAGTTGTCCGTCGACTTAGACTAGACCGGAGAGGTGGTCTGGATGAGTAGGCTCATTTTCAGGATGGTGGCCAACACGGTGGCCGTGTACGTGGTCGCGCTGGTGTTTCCGGCCGTGGTCCTGGAGAGCGCGTGGGTGGGGCTTCTGGCCGGCGCGGTGCTCACCCTGCTGAACGCGCTGGTGCGGCCGTTCCTGCTGTTGATCACTTTGCCCGTCAACCTGATCACTCTGGGCCTGTTCACCCTGGTGATCAACGCCTGGATGCTGATGCTCACGAGCCGCCTGGTGGAAGGGTTGACGATCCCCGGGTTCTGGTGGGCCCTGGCCGCCGCCCTGCTGGTGACGCTCGTCAACGTGCCCTTAAACCAGTGGTTCGGAAACCGCCATTTTAGGATGTAGTGAACTGCCGGAAAGAGGCGCGCCGGCGCAGCCTGACCAAAACCGGGGCCGCCCGCCGCAAAAAGGTGCACGGAATACGGCCTCGGGCCTCAAAAAGGACCAGACTTTGAGGCGGCAGGACTATGGGGATTTCGGCCGAATTGATACGTAATTATGCCTTGCACTCGGTCGACGATCTTCGACTTCGCGCCGGGCCCGGAAGGCCGGTGTGCCACAGATGGATGAGCAAGTCTTAAAGCCCATCTCGGAAGTCTCTTATCTCACCGTCGGGAACGCCTGGCGCTACCGGGCCGTCCTGCGCTATTTCTACGACCAGCACGAACGCCTGCGCCACTACCTTTTTCCCGAAGAGGTTTTGGAGCACCTCCAGCGCAGCCTGTTTTTTTACGACTACGCCGGGGACCAGCTGCAACAGGACCTGGCCCAGTTGGTGGAGTGGAAGAATCTGGTCCCCCGGCAGGACACCGGCAGGGTGGCTTCAATTGAAGAGTTTAAGAAAAAGAGGTTTCGTTACCAGGCGACCCCGTACACAATTGAGATCGAACGGATGGTGCGGCAGCTCGAACAGATGGGGGAATCGTTCGGCGGCTCTCTGGAGAAGACCCTTTTCGACCGCCTGCTGACCCTACTGAAGCGGCTGGTGGCCGAGGATGAAGGGGATCTCGGCAAGGGTGCCGCCCCGGCGCGTTCCGTTGACCGCCCGGGCCGCCCCCCAAGCCCAGGCGTATGGTCCGGATTCCGGGCCGGGTCACGGTGGATGCGGTTTTGGCCGCCACCGGGCGGACGGCAGGGATGTCTCCCGGACGTACGCTGCAGACGGTTTTTCCGGTGAGGAACTAAACGCCCTGTGGCGCGACACCTACGAGAGTTTCCGCAAATTGATCGAAAACGCCACCGACTATCTGGCCCACCTGCAGAGCGAACGTGTCGAAGAGTTGATGATGACGGAAGCCTTCTTGACCTATAAAGATGCGATCACCCAATACCTGCGCGATTTTATGACCGTGTTGCAGCGGACCTCGCTGCAGATTGAGATGGTGCTTAAGGAGACCCCGCCCAGCCTGATCGAACGGGTTGCCGGGCGCCTCGCCGACTACCACCTGAGCATTCCCCGCCTGGAGGAGACGCGGACCCGGGAAGAGCTGGCGCAAAGGCACCTGGTCGAGTGGCAGGCCCTGGGGGACTGGTTTTTGGGCGGCCCCGGCCGGGAGAGCGACCTTGTCTACCTGCAAAACGCCACAAACGAGACGATCCGCCGAATCACCCGCTTCGCCCAGCGTCTGGGGGAACGGCACCACACTTTCCGCAGCCGGAAGCGGGATTACCTCCATATCGCCGGGTGGTTTGCGGCCTGCACCGACCTTCGGGCGGCGCACGAGTTGTCGGCGGCCGTGTTCGGCGCTTTTCACAGCCGCCACCTGTACGCCGCCCCCAAGGAGACCGAGGACATCTACGCCCAGATATGGGAGCAGCCGCCCACGGAAATAACACTTAGACCGCGGGTGCGGGCATACCGCGAGAAGACCAGGCCCAATGCCGCGGCCAACCATGCGGATGAAAAGGCCCGGGTGGCGGCCGAGTACCTGCGGGAAAGGGATTCCGAGCGGGAACTCATCGACCAACTGATGAGCGGGGACCGCATTGTGGTGGGAGAACTGCCGGTGGTCGAACCCCATGTCCGCAAGACGCTCCTGTACTGGATTGCCAAATGCATGGGCAGCCGGGACCGAGCGGGGAAGACACAGACCGGCCGGTCCTTCCGCCTGGAAAAGATCGACAACCGCCGGGTGGTCCTGCGCTCCCGGGACGGGAACCTGATGATGCCCAACTATGTGCTGCGGTTCACGGATAGGTGAGGAGTGTGGCAGGAGAGCAGGAAAAGACCAGAAACGTCTTTGACCACCAGGCCCGGGAAGCTGCTGAGCATCTTCTGGAGCAGTTCTGGATCCTCCGTGACGAGGAGCCGGAGAAATACCAGGCGGTGCGGGAGCGGGAACAGGTGCTGCGCACCTATTTCTTGGACAAACCGGGGTTTCGTCTGGTCTTGCACCGGTATTTCGCCAAGTTGGAGAAAATCCCGGCAGAGCCTGAGTCCTGGATGGGGATCCAGGACTTCCAGCAGGCCCGGGACTATGCTGTTCTTTGCTGCTTGCTGGCCTATCTGGAGGGCAAGGCCGTGGACGAGCAGTTCCTGCTGTCCGAACTATGCGAGGAATTGCGCACCTTCTACCCCGGTGAGGACACCTTGGACTGGACCCACTATGAACATCGCAAGTCACTGGTACGGGTCCTGCGCAAAGCCGCCGAGTTGGGGATTGTCAAAGTGGTGGACGGGCACCATTGAGGGGTTTAGCCACGTCGAGGACCATGAGGTGCTCTACGAAGTGCCCGTCGTCTCCCGCTACTTCGTGCGGTCCTACCCCAGAGACCTCTCTCAATTCGCCGGCCAAGAGGAGATGTTGGCGGCGGATTGGCCTGAAGGTACCGATGAGGGCTTGCGGCGCCGACACCGGACGTACCGCCGGCTGCTGCTCTCACCGGTGGTGTACGCCGAGGACGTGCCGGAGGCGGATTTCCAGTACCTGCGCCACTACCGGCACCGGATCCGTGAGGACATAGAACGGTACACCGGGTTTTCCTTAGAGCTTTATCAAAACGCGGCCTTACTGACGCTGCCCGAGCAGCGGGCCCGCTTCACCCTCTTTCCCGACAGCAAAGCCATCTCCGACATTGTCATCCAGTTCGCGGCTCTTGCGCGCCAACGGCGGGTCGAGGACGATATCCCCCTGCAGTTTGACGGCAGTCTATGTCTGACCGCCCCGCAGTTCCGGGAGTGGGTGCGGCGCTGCCGGGAGCGTTGGGGGGCGGGATGGAGCAAACAGTACCGCGAGGCCGGCGTCGCGCAGACGGCCAGGGACTTGCTGGCGTTTCTGGAGGAGTGGAAAATGGCGGAGCGCGATCCGGAGACGGGCGCCGTGTGTTTAAGGGCCCTTTTGGCCCGGACTGCCGGCCGTTATCCGGCCGATTTCGACCCCAGTGCGCCGCAGGAGGGAAACAATGATGTCGAGGAATAAGTGGCAACTGCACCGGGCCGGGATCTTCAACTTCTGGTACTACGACGACGAGGAGCTGGAGTTTGCGGACGGCAAGCTGCTGCTCCGCGGCAGCAACGGGTCGGGTAAGTCGGTCACAATGCAAAGCTTCATTCCGTTGCTGCTGGACGGCAGGAAAAGAGAAGAGGCCGCTTTAAGGGAGCACGACGTATTCAAGGCCGAAGCCGAGAAGGTGCAGGTCGAGAGGACCATTACGACCCTTCAGGAGAATATCCGTGCCAAAGAGAAGGGGCTGGAGCAGAAGCGGCAGACCGAGATGAGGTTGCGCCGGCAGATTGATATGGAAGAAGACAAGGCAGCCAACACCGAGACGGTAATGAAGAGCCTGTTGGAGCACTTGGCCGCCGAGGCCGGCCCGGCACTGTTTGCCGGGCACCATCCGGCGGCGGCGGAGTTCCGCAAGGGTTACACGGAAGAGTTTGCGTTTGACCTCTGGCGGCAGGAGACCGCGGAATACTTGACCAGGCTGGAGAATATCCTGAAGGTGCTCAAAGAGCAGACCCGGGCCAGGGACAAATACGAGGATGCCGACCGCGACCGGGCCGAGGCGCAAAGGATTTTGGACGGCGCCGAACACGAGGCGTCCAAGGCCAATTCGTTCTTCGACGAGGAAAAGGACCGGTACCTCGGCGCCTTTCACGCCTGGGTCAAGCACAACCGGGAACTGCTTTTGTCAGCGGACGAAATTCGGCGGACATCGAGCGGGCGTTACAGATGTTCGAGCCTTACCGCCTGGAGGCGGTGAGGGAGCCGGCGGCGGAGGCCTACCACCGGTACTCCGAAAAGCTGCGCGAGGAACTGGCGGACCTTGGGCAGCAAATCAAGCAGAAGAAACGGGCGACCGACGAGAAGAACCGGGAACTGGATGAGCGGAAGAAGAAGAAAGACCCGGAACCGGAGCGCCACCCGGACACGGAGGCGGCACGAGCGGGGCTTGAGGCGGCCGGGATTCCCTGCCTGCCTTTCTTCGCGGCCGTCGAATTCCGCGAGGAGATCACCGAGGAGATGCGGGAGCGCCTCGAGGCGGCGATTACCCAGATGGGGCTTCTGGATGCGCTGATTGTCCCGGAGCGTTTTCTGGCGCAGGTGGACCGGCATGACCGGGTACTTGAGCCCGCGCCGGCGTTCTTGGCCCACACGTTGGCCGATTTGCCGGCCCCAACGCCGGCGGAGGACTCCGCCGTTACCGCCCAGGACGTAGACAACGTGCTGCGCAGCATATTGATTGACGACACCGGAGAGGAGAACCGGGCCCGGGCCTTGGTCCGCGAGGACGGGCGCTACCGGCTGGCCTTGCTCAGGGGACACGCTCCCCGCCGGGACCGGTCGACTTACATCGGGCGGGAGGCACGGTGCCGGTACCGCCGGGAGGTCATCGACCGGCTGAAAGCGGAGCTGGAGACGCTGGAGGAGGAGCGCGCCGCTCTGGCACTGGCGGAGCAGCAGTTGCAGGGCCGGTTGCGCCGGCTCCGTGAAGAGTATCAGAGTTTCCCCGCTGTTGCAAAAGAAGGACGAAACGCTCAGAAAGGCTCTGGGGCAGCTTCAGGAAGTGCGCGCCAGGCTTCGCGGCCTAACGGAAGGGCTGGCGCTTCTGGGCACGGAGGAAGCTTATAATGCGGCCCTAGGGCATATGCGCGGCTACCACGACCACCTGCACCGGCTGGAACTGGCTTGCAAGGACTTTGCCAACTGCCGGAGCCGGATTGTTGACTGCCGCTTGAACTTGAAAGAAGCGGCGGAAGATGCCGGAGTTCTTCAGGAGGAACTCGCCGCTTTCGGCCGGGAACTGGAAACCAATAGGCTGCGCCTGATGCAGATTGCGCGGCGGCTGGACGAGTTGGGCGTCGACGACATCCAGGCGCGGATTGAGGCGGTCCTGCAGCGCCTGGCGGACTTGCCGGGGGCTATTGACGCGGCGAAGACGGAGATGATGAATGCCGGGAATAGGTTCGACAACGCCGGGAGGGAGATTTTTGACACGCGCGGGAAGCGCATAGCGGCCCGTTTGCTGCAGGAACTTTGGAAGAGGACCTTTGTGGACGATCTCCGGCTCGGGCTGCCTGGTGCGGTGGAGGTCGGCGCCGACCCGGCTGATGACGATGTGGCCGGAGTCGCCCGCACCATCCTGCGGCAAGACAGCCCGGCCTCCGGGGAGGAGCTTGACCGGGCGAAAGTGACTGACCGGCTGAACGAGGCTTTCTACCGGGAACAGGCGGTACTGGTCGAGTACCGGCCGGCGCAGGCGGCGGTGCTGGAGTTGGATGAGGAGGCGGCGGCACTGGGGCCGGAGGGACGGGCGGCCGGTGAAGCCGATGAGGAGTTGGGTGTGCTGCTGGAACAGTTGCGTCAAAAAGCCCGCCGGGTACAGTTGCTCGTGGAGTACGAGGGCAAGCGGGTCAGCCCGTTTTACGTGCTGGACCGTCTGGACAAGGACATTGACACCCAGCGGGCGATCCTGACCGAAAAGGACCGGGAGCTCTACGAAGAGGTCATTATGCATAGTGTCGGCCGCACCATCCGCGGCCGGATCAACCGTGCCGGGCGGTGGGTGGAGAAGATCAACCGGCTGATGGAGGAAAGGAATACCTCCAGCGGGCTGACCTTCTCCATCCGTTGGCGGCCGCGGACCGCGGAGCACGAGCACGAGATGGACACGAAAGACATGGTGGACCTGCTGCAACGCGACCCCCGTCTTTATCGGGACGAGGATGTGCGCCGGGTCACCGAACACTTCCGGTCGCGGGTGGACCGGGCCAGGGCGGCGCTGGAGGACAAGGGCTACGGCGAGACCTTTCACCAGATCGTCAAGGAAATCCTGGACTACCGGAAGTGGTTCGCCTTCACCCTTTACTACAGGCGGGCCGGGGAACAGCGCAAGGAACTGACCAACAACGCGTTCTATAAGTTCAGCGGCGGGGAAAAAGCCATGGCGATGTACATCCCCCTTTTTTCGGCGGCCTACTCCCGCTACATGGACGCCCGGGACGACGCCCCCCATATCATCTCCCTGGATGAGGCCTTCGCCGGGGTTGACGAACATAACGTCCGGGACATGTTTGACCTGATGGAAAACCTGGGGTTCAACCATATTATCAATTCCCAGGTCCTATGGGGTGATGAAGTACCGGGGGTTGGGGCGAGCCGGTGGGAGCGTCACGCTCAAAAACCCGACCGCCCAGGAGCAGGAGGCACTCTCCTTTTTTCTCGGCCGGGACTGCACGGGGCGTGTGTCGGTGACAGTGTCCGTGTCGTCCTTCATCGAGGCCTTGAATAAGACCAAGTACGCGGGAATCGGATTTAAGGAATTGCTGGAAGGCTATGCGGGGCGGGACGTTCTGACACGTGCGGAGGAACTGGAAGACCGCAGTAACCGAAAAACTTCGTTCTTCCAAAACCTGGCTGAGAAACACAGCAGCCCACATGGGCGGCTGTGGCTGGAGCACGTCAGGATGGCGGGTCCGGACACGCGGGGGCTCCACCTGGCTTTTGAGAAGCACCCCGATGTCCTGGCGGGACAACTTGAGAACGTCCTGGCCGCGCTTAGCCGGCTGGGGCGGATGCGCCAGGCCCGGGAGCCGTTCGGCTACATGAGACTGCCCGTATTCGCCGAGCAGACGGTCGGCGATCCGCACGGGTTCGACCTGGACACCGAACAGGGCCGCTATTTGATCGCCGCCCTGCAGGTGATCAAAAGCCATGAGGACCAAAAGTACACGGCCAAGAGCCGCCTGTCCGCGGAGGAAGTGACCGAACTGTTCGGTTGCTTTGGGATCGTCAGGGATGAGCTATTGAACTTCGTCACCTGTTCCGGCCTTCTGGCGGCAGGGGAAGACGGTACGTCCAAGGCCTGGTGGCGGGCGGCCTGGGATGAAGGCGCGGTGTTGAACGTACCCTTGAGAGAGCTGGCCGGTCTGGGGGCCGTTGTTCCGGCCGGCTCGCTCGGCCGCGTTGACCTGCCCAAGACAGTGTTCGTGGTCGAAAACTCCGGTGTGTTTTCGGAAATTCTGGCCGGCTTCGGCGGGACGCGCCTCCCGCCGCTGGTGTGTGCCAACGGGCGGTTCAAGCTGGCCTGTCTTCTGCTTCTGGATAAATTGGCCGCCGAAGGTATTGCCATCCACTACTCCGGTGACTTCGACCCGGAGGGTCTACAGTTGGCCCACCAGCTTTTGCGACGCTATCCGGACCGGTTGGTCCCTGGCGCTACACGGTCCACGACTATGAACGATGTGTCTCCGGGGTGCCTCTTTCCGAGTCCCGCCTGAGGAAGCTCTCCACCATCGGCCATCCGCTCCTGGTCCCCGTCAAGGAGAGGATGCTGTCGGTGCGCAAAGCGGGTTACCAGGAGGGTCTGGTGAAAACCCTGGTGGCGGACATCAGGCGCATTCTGACGGATTCCTGTTAGCCGGACGGAAAGGACCCGGCGGGCAGCCCATTTCAACGACCGGGCCGTGTGGCGGTTCATTCGGGACGCGCCGCAACTGGTTGGCGGGCCGGGGCTCGCGGAAGCATTCGGCACGGTTCGGCCCTGCCCGCACCAGGCGGAGGTGGCGGAACTCCGTTCAGCCTGCAGTTTGTCGCGCAAAAGCCGGTTCACCTTGCCGAGCATGTTGCCGAAGCTGTTGGACCGGGTGATTCAGCTCTGCAGTTTGTCGCGCAAAAGCTGGTTCACGAGCTGCGGGTTCGCTTTGCCCTTGGTCTCTTTCATTACCTGGCCCACCAAAAACCCGAGCGCCTTCTCCTTGCCGCCCCGAAAGTCGGCGGCCGGCCCGGGGTGCGCCGCGATCACGCGGTCGGCCACCGCCCCCAGCTCGCCGGCGTCGGCGATCTGCACCAGGCCCTTTTCCTTCACGATCGCCCCGGCGTCGGCGCCGGTGGTGAACATCTCGTCGAACACGTCCTTGGCCATTTTGCCGCTGATGACGCCCTTTTTCACCAGCTCCAGAAGCTCGGCCAGCCGCCGCGGGGTGAGATCCGTCTCCTCGATCTCCCGCCCGGCCGCGTTCAGGCAGCGGCTCACCTCGCCCATGAGCCAATTGCTCACCATCTTGGGCTCGCCGAAAAGTGCGACCGTCTCTTCGTAGAAGTCGGCCATCGCCCGCGAGGCGGTGATCACCTCGGCGTCGTAGGCGGGGAGCCCGTGCCCGTCCACCAGGCGCGCGTAGCGGGCGTCCGGCATCTCCGGCATCGTCCGCGCAAGCTCCGCCACCCAGGCCGGGTCGATCTCCAGCGGGGGCACGTTCGGGTCCGGGAAGCAGCGGTAGTCGGTGGCCAAATACTTGGTGCGCATCGCCCGGGTCACGCCCCGGGCCTCGTCCCAGTGCCGGGTCTCCGGGATCACCGGCTCCCCGCTTCGCACCAGGTCCACCTGCCGGGCCACCTCGTACTCGATGCCCCGGGCCACGGCCCGAAAGGAGTTCATGTTTTTAAGCTCGGTCTTCTGGCCGAACACCGCGCTGCCGCGCGGCCGAACCGACACGTTGGCGTCGGCGCGCATCGACCCTTCCTCCATCTTGCAGTCCGA
>DBEH01000013.1:11524-12019 GCA_002294005.1 Firmicutes bacterium UBA911
TTCCTCCATCTTGCAGTCCGACACCCCGGTGTAGCGGATCAGGGAGCGCAGTTTTTGCAAGAAAAGGCGCGCCTCCTCGGCGTCGCGCACGTCGGGCTGGGTAACGATCTCCACCAGCGGCACCCCGGCCCGGTTGAAGTCGACCATGCTGTAGGGCGAGTCGGTGATGTTCCCCAGGTGCAAAAGCTTGCCGGTGTCCTCCTCCAGGTGGATCTGACGGATGCGCACCCGCCGGGTCTCGCCGTTCACGTGCACGTCCACGTGCCCGCCCACGCCCATGGGGTAAAAGTACTGGGAGATCTGGTAGCCCTTCGGTAGGTCGGCGTAGAAGTAGTTCTTGCGGTCGAAGGTGACGTAGGGCACGATCTCGCAGTTCAACGCCAGGGCGGCCCGGGCGTGGTACTCCACCGCCCGCCGGTTCAAGACCGGCTTGTGGCCGGGGAGCCCCAAGCAGACCGGACAGACCTGGGAGTTCGGCGCGGCGCCGAAGGCGGC
>DBEH01000013.1:12332-12697 GCA_002294005.1 Firmicutes bacterium UBA911
CGGCGCGGCGCCGAAGGCGGCGCTGCAGCCGCAGAACATCTTGGTGCCGGTGCCGAGTTCGATGTGGATCTCCAGACCGATTATCGCTTCAAGCTCCTGCACTTTTCAGTATCCCTCCGTATTCGTAAACGCGATCGGTGGCACTTGCCGGTAGAAACCGATGTCCTCCTCCAGGGCGTGGGCCACGCGCAACAGCACGCCATCCCCGAAGGCCGGGCCCACCAGGTGCAGGCCCGCGGGCAGGCGCGCGGCGAACCCCATCGGCAGGGAGAGCGCCGGGAGCCCGGCCAGGTTGGCGGGCGCGAGCGCCGCGTCCTGCAGGCGCGCCGCCAGCCCGTCCTGCTCGGCGTCCGCCCAGGGGGGGG
>DBEH01000048.1 GCA_002294005.1 Firmicutes bacterium UBA911
TGGACAGCAGGAAGCTCTTTTAACAAGGGGGAGCAACGACTTTTTGTTCGCACGCAACACTCCTCCTGTGTCTGGACAGCAGGAAGCTCTTTTATAGGGGGGAAACGCGGGAAGTGGGAAGGCTGGTTCTTGACGCACTTATGGTTGGAGCGCTGCAGACCAATTGCTATATTCTCGGCTGCCCCGAAACCCGGGAGGCGCTGGTGATCGATCCCGGGGCGGAGGCGGAGTTGATCGTCGGTGCCCTGGACAAACACGGGCTCAAGCTGAAAACGGTCGTCCTCACCCATGGGCACGCCGACCACATCGGCGCCTGCGGGGAACTGCGGCGCGTGCCCGGGGTCACCCTGGCCGTTCACCGGGAAGACGCGCCCCTGCTCTCCGATGCGCACCGAAATCTCACCGCTTACATCGGTTCCCCGCTCACGCTGCCGGCGGCGGAAAGGCTGCTTGGCGACGGCGACCGGGTGGAGTGCGGCACCGTAGGGCTGACTGTCCTGCACACCCCGGGGCACACCCGTGGCAGTATCTGCCTCCACGGTGAGGGCCTCCTTTTCAGCGGTGACACACTGTTTGCCGGGGCGGTGGGACGGACTGATTTCCCCGGGGGCGACTTCAAAACGCTGATCGCTTCCTTGAAAAACCGGTTGATGCCGCTTCCCGACGACACCGTGGTCTATCCGGGTCACGGGCCGGCCAGCACCATGGGCATCGAGAAAGAAGAAAACCCGTACCTGACGACCGACTGGTGAGGTCGGCGTGAGACCCCGGTCTCGGCTCCGGTGCTCCGCGCCGACGGCAGCGCGGCTTGTCGCGGAGCCCTGGCACGCCGCCTGCGGATTACCATCGCAGGTGATGCCGGTTCAGACGGGGCGGTTGCGCTCCAGGAGTTGTGACGGCCGGTTCACAGTCAGTGTTTCGTGGTGTCCTCGGCGGCGGCAGGGCTTTCCGCTTCTTCGCCGGCGGCCGTTCGCGGCGCTCCGCAATGTCGCCTTCGCCGGGGCTCTCCGCCGGCTGAGGTTTGACCGACTGGCGACGTGAGGACGAAAAGGGGCAGTCCCCTTTGGGTCCCCGGGGGGGCTCGACCCCCTTGCGGGGGTGAGAGAATGTTTGACGAACCGCCGGAGGTCGGCGAGGGGCGTTACACCGTCGTGGTTTCGGGCGACGGGGAGTTTCTGGTGGGTACTTGTGTGGAACTAGGGGTATCCGCACAGGGGGGAACCCGGGAGGGGTGCCTGGAGAACCTGCGCGAGGCGGTCGCCCTTTTCCTGGACGAGGAGCCGATCGTGCTCCCGGCCGGAGTGATCAAAGTGCTGAAAGCGGCCGGTTACCACGGGGTGAACAAAAGAGGGCGCCACATCAAGTTCCGCAAGTACGGCTCCCCGCCGGACACACTGGTGTTGCCGAACGAGAGCCGGTTGGCGCGCCATTTCGTCGGCCTGGTCTGCGACCGGACCGGCTGTTCCCCGGATCAGATTCAGGGTTCGGAAAGCGGGGCCGAGCACGAAAGCCGGGCCGAGTCTTGACAGATCCCGGCACCTGGCATAAAATCTCGGCAGTTTAGTTTTTGATTGGAGAAGAGCGCCAATGCTGATTTCCAGGCCGCGGGGCACCAGCGACCTTCTGCCGCACGCCACGGCCGGGTGGCAACGGGTGGAAGCGGTGATCCGGGACCTTTGCCGGGTCTACGGGTATGGGGAAATCCGCACGCCCCTGTTTGAATCCACGGAGCTTTTCCAGCGCGGCGTGGGGGAGGGCACCGACATCGTGGAGAAAGAGATGTACACCTTCACCGACAAAGGCGGCCGCAGCCTGACCCTGAGGCCGGAAGGCACCGCTCCGGCGACCCGGGCCTACCTGGAAAACGGCCTGCACACCGCCCCGCAGCCGGTGAAGCTTTATTACGTCGGGCCGATGTTCCGCCATGACCGGCCGCAGGCCGGGAGATACCGCCAGTTCCACCAGTTTGGGGTGGAGATCTTCGGGGCCGCGGACCCGGCCGCTGACGCCGAGGTGATTGCGCTGGCGATGCACTTCTTCGAGCGGCTGGGCATAGCCGGCCTGGAACTGCACCTGAACAGCGTGGGCTGCCCCGGTTGCCGGGCGGTGCTGCGCGCAAAACTCGCGGACCACTTTGGGCCTCGGGCCGGCGAACTGTGTGCCAATTGCAAAAGCCGCCTGGGCAAGAACCCCCTGCGGCTCCTGGACTGCAAGGAGGAGCAGTGCCGTGCAGCCGGGCGGGAGGCCCCCGTGCCGGCGGACTACCTGTGCGCGGAATGCGGCGGCCATTTCGAACGGGTGCGGCGCAACCTGGAACTCCTTGAAGTGAGTTTTAGGCTAAACCCGTGTCTGGTGCGCGGCCTGGACTACTACACCAGGACTGCGTTCGAGATTTTGGTGCCCGGGCGCGGCGCCCAGGACGCCGTCGGCGGCGGCGGCCGGTACGACGGGTTGGTCGGCGCCATCGGCGGCCCGGCCGTGCCCGGCGTCGGCTTCGCCCTGGGGCTCGAGCGGACGCTGCTTTTAGTGTCAAAACAGGCCGGCGGCGAGGAACCGCCCCCAGACCCGGTGGTGTTCGTCGCCACCGCCGGCGAAACGGAGGAGACGGCCACCGTGCTGTTGGCCCGGCTACGTGCGGTCGGCGTGCCCGCCGACCGCGAATACGCCGGCCGGAGCCTCAAGGCGCAAATGAAGTATGCCGCCAAGCGGGGGGCGCGTTGGGTGGTCATTGTGGGCGAAGACGAACTGGAGGCCGGTGAGGTGACCCTCAGGGATATGGGGGCCGGTCTGCAAGTCCGGGTTTCCCTGGGGGAAGTCGTGGAACGTCTGCGCTCATGACGCGGGCGGACAGTGAAAGGTGGTGGGGACAGTGGAAATCGACATTATGCGGGGACTCAAACGCACTCATAATTGCGGCAGCCTGTCCCGTAACGAGGTAGGCTTGCGGGTGGTCGTCATGGGCTGGGTGGACAGCCGGCGGGATCACGGGGGCCTTGTCTTCGTCGATTTGCGGGACCGCTCGGGAATAGTGCAGGTCGTGTTCAGCCCCGAGGACCCGGAATCCTTCCGCCGGGCCCAGACCTTGCGCGGCGAGTTCGTGCTGGCCGTGGCGGGCACGGTGCGTCGGCGCCCGGAGGGCACCGAAAACCCGAAACTCGGCACGGGAGAGGTCGAGATCGAAGCGCACGAGACCCGGATTTTAAACCGCGCCCGCACGCCCATGTTTTACATTGAAGACGGTGTGGACGTGGATGAAAACCTGCGCCTGCGCTACCGCTATCTGGACCTGCGGCGTCCGGAAATGCAGCGGGCCTTGGAACTGCGGCACCGGGCGGCGAAAACGGTCCGGGACTTCTTGGATGCCCGGGGCTTCTGGGAGATTGAGACGCCCTTTCTAGCCCGGAGCACGCCGGAGGGCGCGCGTGACTACCTGGTGCCCAGCCGCCTGAACCCCGGCAAGTTCTACGCTCTGCCCCAATCGCCGCAGCTTTTCAAGCAGTTGCTGATGGTTTCCGGGTGCGAACGCTACTTCCAGATCGTGCGCTGCTTCCGGGACGAGGACCTCCGGGCCGACCGCCAGCCGGAGTTCACCCAGATCGACCTGGAGATGTCCTTTGTGGACAGTGAGGACGTATTTGCCCTGGTGGAGGAGATGGTGGCGGCGGTTTACCGGGAAGTCGCCGGGATTGAACTGGAGCTGCCCTTCCCGCGGATTACCTGCGCCGACGCCATAGACCGGTTCGGTACCGACAAGCCCGACCTGCGCTACGGAATGGAACTGCGCGACGTCACGGACGTGGCGGCCGGGTGCGGTTTCAAGGTGTTCCAGGCCGCCGCCGCCGCCGGAGGGCGGGTGAAGGGGTTTGGCGTACCGGGTTGTGCCGGTTTCAGCCGGAAAGAACTCGACGACCTGACCGGATTCGCCGGGCAATACGGCGCCCGCGGTCTGGCCTATCTGCTGTACGGCGAAGACGGGATCAGGTCGCCGATCGCCAAATTCTTCACCGCCGCCGAACTGGAGACCTTGGTCCGACGAACGGAAGCGGCGCCCGGCGACCTCTTGCTGTTTGTGGCCGACCGCCCACCGGTGGTGGCCGCGGCGCTCTCGGCCCTGCGCCGTCACCTGGCCGAGCGTTTGGGACTCATCGACCGTTCACGGAACGAGTTTGTCTGGGTGCACGATTTCCCGCTTCTGGAGTACGACGAGGACGAAAAACGGTTTGTGGCCGTACACCACCCCTTTACCGCGCCCGTTGAGGAGGACGCCGCCCTGTTGACCTCGCAGCCGGCACGGGTCCGGGCGCGGGCTTATGACCTGGTGTTGAACGGGGTGGAAATCGGCGGGGGCAGCATCCGGATCCACCGCCGGGACGTCCAGGAGCGGGTTTTTAGCGCGATCGGCCTTGAACCGGGAGAGGCCAAAGAGAAGTTCGGTTTTCTGCTGGAAGCCTTCGAATACGGGACCCCGCCGCATGGCGGCTTCGCGGTCGGTTTCGACCGGCTGATGATGCTGGCCGCCGGCAAACAAACCATCCGCGACGTGATGGCCTTCCCGAAGACTCAGAGCGGAGCCGACTTAATGACCGGCGCCCCTGACGCCGTGGCTCCGGCGCAACTGCGGGAATTGGGGGTGAGCGTCATCGGCAAGCCGAAAGGGTCGGCCGGCGGCCGGTGACCGGCGGCTGGCAGCAAGTGACCGGCGGTTTCCGGCACGGCGCGGGCTGCCGTGCCACTTGTCAAACGTGAACGAGTGTGCTAGTATTGTTTAAGACCCGGGCAAACAAAATATGAGCATAAACCCTGCATTGTGCGTGGCAATCTCGAAGTTCTGAGCCAACACCGACGCATTGGGAGCCCGGCCTCTGGCTGCGGCTTGCAGGCCTCCGTCGCGAGGAAGCGAAAAACAGCCAGGAGGGCACCCACCAGTTCTGAGATTGGGTTCAGGAAACTTTGAGCGGAGTCACGGCAACGCGGGGTTTGCTTTTAGATTAAAGATAAGGCTGCACTTTAAGCTGCACTTTTGTCGTCACGTTGAAATGGCCGTGTTCGTTGGAACACGGTTTTCTGCTTCTTGGAATAAACTGGCACCGATCATGCGTGATCACCTGAGAAACACTAGCAAAAGAGGGGAGAGGAGGCGCGGAGTTGCGCAGGATATACCTGGATCACGGAGCGACCACCCCATCGGATCCCGGGGTGATTGCTGAAATGCTCACCTATCTGAGGGAATCGTTCGGAAACCCTTCCAGCAGGCACACCTTCGGCCGCGAGGCCCGGGACGCGGTGGAAAAGGCGCGGGTCCGGGTGGCCCGCGGGCTCGGCGCCGATCCGCGGGAAATCGTGTTTACCAGCGGCGGTTCGGAAGCCAACTACCTGGCTTTGCGGGGGGTGGCCTGTGCCAATCGCGACCGCGGACGCCACCTCGTCGTCTCCCGGATTGAACACCACTCGGTGCTGGACACCGGTCGCGATCTGGAACGGGAAGGCTTTGAGGTCAGTTGGATTCCGGTGGATGGCTCCGGCCTGGTGAACCCTGGGGACGTGGCGGCGGCCCTGAGGCCGGCCACCATCCTGGTCAGCGTCATGCTGGCGAACAACGAGGTCGGAACCATTCAGCCGGTCCGGGAGATCGCCGCTCATGCGCGGGCGGCCGGGGCGCTCGTCCACACCGACGCCGTGCAGGGCTTCGGGAAAATGCCCGTGGATGTCCGGGAACTGGGGGTGGACCTGTTGTCCATCTCAGCGCACAAGATATACGGGCCCAAGGGCGCGGGCGCCATGTATCTCCGGGAGGGAACCAACTGGCGGCCGCTGAACCGCGGCGGGGGCCAGGAGCGGGGGCGCCGGCCGGGCACCGAAAACGTGGCCGGCATCGTCGGCCTGGGAATGGCCGTCGAACTGGCGGCTGGTGAACTGGAAGCGGAGGCGGCGCGCGTCGGAGCTTTGCGGGAGAGGTTGGTGGAGCAGGTGCTGGCCCGGCTGCCCGGGGCGCGGTTGACCGGCCACCGGGAACAAAGGGTGCCGCACAACGCCCACTTCCTGATTGCCGGGGCCGCCGGCTTTGAACTCCTGGCGGGTTTGGACGCCGAGGGCGTGGCGGTGTCGGCCGCTTCGGCTTGCGCCGCGGGCTCGGGGGCGTCCTCGCACGTCCTGCAGGCGATGGGGGTGCCCGACGAACTGGCGCTGGGCGCCGTCCGGGTGACCCTGGGCCGGGGCAACACCACCGAAGAGGTGGACCGGTTCGTGGAGGTTCTCGAACGGTTGGTGGGCGAAATCCGGTCGCGAAACGCGGGGCCCAAGTCCGCGCAAGGCTGATAATTCCGGGAGGAACGGCTGGACCGCGCGTTTGTGTACCGGCCCAAGTCCGCGCAAGGCTAATTATCAGGCGCCGGGACATACTAATAGGGGATCCAATCCGGTTCACAGGGGGTAACGTCCTTGCACTGCCCGATCTGCAGCGGGAGAGCGACCGGCAAGGTGGCCGTGGAACAATACTACTGCTGGGATTGTTGCGTGGAGTTCAGAATCGACAAGGAAGGCGTGCGGATCTTCGACGTCAACGAGGACGGCAGCCTGGTCGACTTCGATCCCAACAACGAATTGGTCTATTAAGATCAGCGCCTCTAAAGCGGCGCGAGCTTCAGTTGTCCCTTGACCGCGAGATTGTCTCCCATTATGGCCAGCGCCCCGGTGACGCCTGCGACCGAAAGGGCAAACTCGACCGCCCCGGCCAGGTCGGCGGGGGTCTGCACCCGGTTCGCCGCGGCGGTGGCGACGGCGTCGGCCAGCGCCGCCGAGGAGGCCAGGATGGTCGCGGCGTCCGCCGCGCCGAAACTGACGGAGTGGCCGATGGTGCCCGAGGACGTGCAAAGCCCGAGCGGGGTCATCCCGGGGGTGACTTCGACTCCGATCCGGCTGCTCAAGGGGGAATCCCCGGCGTAAATGCCGACCAAACGCCGGCGCGCGGACTTAATGAAAAGGTCCCCGCCGTTTTCCACGAACACATCCCGGGAATACCGGGTGAGAAACCGGCCGACATGGTCGGCGATGGCGCCGGCCACTGCGGCCATGGGCCCGACTCCGGCCAGCGCCGCCGCCGCCGCCATGTCGGCGGCGACCGGGGGCGCCCCGCTCCGGAGGGGATGGGGCGCATGAGCGTGCAGGAAGGCCGGATCGCCGGCGATGTAGGACTCGAGCCCGCGCCGCAGCTCCTGGACGTACCGTTCGACCTCGCGGGCGAGCGCCGGGGTGAAACGGTCGTGCCGCACGCCGATAAAAAGGTCGGTCTGGCGCACCACCACCTGGAAATGGGTCAGGTCGTCCTGGCGAAGTTGGTGCCGGTAAGTCCTTTCCAAAATTAGAACTTGACCTCCATAGCCCGTATGGGGCAGGCCCGCGTACACAGTTGGCAGACAATGCACTTTTGTCCGTCAAAGGCGACGGTCATCCCCGGCCGTTCGACGTAAAGCGCTCCGGCCGGGCAAATCGCCGTGCAGGCGCCGCAGCTGATGCACCGTTCCTCGCTGCGGACGATCTCCTCGCTCAGCGGCTGAACCGCCACCCCGCGGGAGGCCGCGAAGGCGAGGCCCGCCTCGAGGGCTTCCCCGGTTAACTCCAGAATCATGGTCCCCTGCTTATGCGGGTTTATGTTCGCCTTCAGGATGTTGACCATCAGGTCGAAGTCTTTGACCAAGTAATAGATCAGGGGTTTGTCGGCCACTTCGGCCGGAAAACGCAGGACCACCTTTCTCGTTGTCACCGTCATCACTCCTTCGGACCCTTGATTTCAAGCGCTTTGCCGGTCAATCCCGCCTCCGGGGACAAAAGCAGCCGGACCGGCTCGGACAGCTGGAATTCCCCGGACAAGAGCCACTCTTTCAGGATAGTGGCGATTTCCAGCGCCTTGCTGTAGCTTGACAGCGGCGCGGTGGGCACTTTGCGGCCCCCGACCTCGATCTCGCCGGACTTCAGCGCGGCGTAGCTAACGAGCCCCAGGTTTCCGGGCCGGCGCTGCGGGTAGGCCTCGCTGTAGTCCACGACCGGAGCGTACAGTTCCTCGTCCGTCAGGGCGGCGTAGCGCAGCACCTCTTCATCCAGGATGGGGATCGGGATGCCGATGCCCACCACCAGCGTGGCCCCGTAACCAAGGAAGCCGGCCCCGACCAGCCAGCGGGGGCTCATCTGTTTCAGGTCGCCCAGCACCGCAAGGGTGCCGCCGGCCGCGAACAGCGAACCCTCCACCGGGCCCTCCCGAACGGCGGGGAAGTGCTGGGTGCCGTTCCAGGCCACGTAGCCGGTGCCCCCGCCGAGGAAGATGCGGGTGCCGATGCCGATGGTCCGGAAGTAAGGGTCTTTCAGGAGCGGGCTCAACTGCCCGCTGGTTGAATAGTGCGCGTTGCCCAGGTCGGGCTTCAGGACGCCCATGTAGGTGTAAAGCGTCCTGGGGCCCAGGTTCACCGCCACGTTGTAGTTCTGGTAGGCGTTCCGCGGGTTGAACAGTACGACCTCGTTGAGGTCGTCCAGGGTGACCCAGGTTTCGATTTCCCGCCTGGGATAGCAGTCGGTGCCGTAGCCCTCCACTTTCAGCCGGACCGGCTTTCCGGCGGCCAAGTCGTGGATGACGTGTCCGCCCCCGTAACGGAATTCGCCCGGATGGTTCCGGTTCAGGGGGTCGGTCTCGGGAACGGAGGTCGCGCCCAGGAAGGTGTCCACGGCGGCCAGGCCGCCGCATGCCGGCACGTCGTTTAAAAACACGCGGTGCCCCTTGATGCGGGGGGCGCTGTGGCCGAAATTCAGGTACACTCCGGAGGAACACATCGGCGCGAAAGTACCCGTGGTGACCACGTCCACCCGGCGGGCCGTTTCGGAAAGGCCCTGTTCCCGGACCATGGACACCACCTCTTCCGTGGTGACGACCACCGCCTTTCCTTCACGGAGCCGGGCGGCAATTTCGGCGTAGGTTTTAGTGCTCACCTGACACACACCTCCAAAAAAATGTTGCTCCCCGGAGAATCAAAAAAAACCTCTTCCCCAGAGGAAAAGAGGCCGAAAACGAAGAACGGCCCTCTTATCTCCCAGAAGAATCGATCTCCCGCAGGAATTAGCACCTGGCCGGTGACCAAAATCACCGACTGGTTGCCGGGCTTCATCGGGCCAGTCCCTCCACCACTCTCGATAAGAGCTTAAGACGCTATGAAATTCATATTCCCAGTCTAGCAGCCGGCCGAAAGGCCGTCAAGAAAAAAAGCGAAAGCATCGGGATAAGTAATCGGTGATTCAGAAATAAACAGAAAATGGGGTGCAGTTGCAAGACGGCGCCTCGCTGATTTGCGTTCGGGCAATGTTAAGGCAATTCCGGGAACAGATGTATTTGAGGAAATCTGGAAGCGGTTCCTGATGCGGTATTCAAATGAATCACCTAAAGGTTGTTCAAAAGCCCGCATAGCCAAATGGTTAAAAGCCTGTCTTACTTTGATGACGCCAAACGGGAAGCAATGCCGGTCATGCTTTGAGGAGATCGCCTGGCAGGCAGTAAAGGCGTACTTCCTGGCACAACAAAAGCGCTTGCTGAACAAGGTCAAAACATAGCGTATGCTTGCGTCTTGGCGGCGGGCAAACCGCGGCCGTCGGCAAGCGCCCCGGTGGTCGTCCCGCCCGGCCGCACCTTCGTCTCCCCCGCGCCCCCGCGCCTCTTTTCTTGACCGTATTGGCAATTCTTTGTATAATTTAGAAGCGCCACGAGGGGGTTTGCCTAAAGTGAACAGCAATGAAATCCGCAGGCGCTTTTTGGAGTTCTTCGCCGCCCGGGGACACCGGGTGGTTCCGAGCGCGTCCCTGATTCCGGGCAACGACCCCACGCTCTTGTGGACGTCGGCCGGAATGGTGCCTTTTAAGCCGTATTTCACCGGTGTGGCCACCCCCGAATTCCGGCGGGCGGTGACCTGCCAAAAGTGCCTGCGCACCCCGGACATCGAAATGGTGGGCAAAACGGCGCGCCACCACACCTTTTTCGAAATGCTCGGCAACTTCTCCTTCGGCGACTATTTCAAAGAACGCGCCATTCCCTGGGCGTGGGAATTCGTCACCCGGGACCTCGGGCTGGAGCCGGAACACCTGTGGATATCCATTTACCTGGATGATGACGAGGCCTTCGGCCATTGGCGCGGCCTGGGTCTGCCCGCGGAACGGATCGTACGCTTGGGCCGGGATACGAACTTCTGGGAGATCGGCGTCGGCCCCTGCGGCCCCTGTTCGGAGATCTACTACGACCGCGGCCCGGCGCACGGATGTGAAAACGACCCCTGCGGTCCGGGTTGCGACTGCGACCGCTGGCTGGAGATTTGGAACCTCGTGTTCATCCAGTATTTCCGCAATGAGGCGGACGCCTATTCCCCCCTGGAAAGCCCGGGCATTGATACCGGGATGGGACTGGAACGGGTGGCGTCCGTGCTCCAGGGCGTAGATACCAACTTTGACACCGACCTGTTCCGCGGTCTGATCGACTACACGGCCGGAGTGCTGGGCGTGCGGTACGGCAGCGGCGCCGCCGGAGACGAGGCCCTGAAGGTCATTGGCGACCACGCCCGGGCCGTTATCTTCGCGGTTGCCGACGGAGTGCTGCCCTCCAACGAGGGCCGCGGCTACGTCATTCGCCGCCTGCTGCGCCGGGCCGTCCGGAAGGCGCTGCTCCTGGGCCGGGAAGAGCCGTTCCTGGAAGGGGTGGCGCTCAAGGTGATCGAACAGATGGCCGCTGCCTATCCGGACCTTGCGGCCGCGCGGGACAGTGTGCGCAAAGTCGTTCGTTTTGAGGAGGAACGTTTCCGCCAGACCCTGACCCAGGGGAACGAAATCATCGGCCGCCTGATCGCCGAGGCCCGGGCCGAAAACCGGCCCGCGCTCGAGGGAGCCGCGGCCTTCCAGCTCTACGACACGTACGGTTTTCCCCTTGAGTTGACGCGGGAGATCTCTGCCGAACAAGGCCTGGCGGTGGACGAAGCCGGGTTTGAGGCGGCGCTGAAGGCCCAGCAGCAAAAGGCCCGCTCCAGCCGCAAGGAAACCAGGTACGTGGATGAACGGGAGACTTTCTTCCGGAACCTGCGTGACGAGATCGGCGCGACGCGGTTCGTGGGGTACGAGCAGTTGGACGCCGACGCCGGCGTAACGGCCTTGGTCCGCGACGGGCAACGCGTGCCCGCAGCCGGTTCCGGGGACCAGGTCAGCCTGGTGGTGGACTCCACCCCGTGCTACGCCGAGTCCGGCGGTCAAGTCGGGGACCACGGCTTGGTCGAGGGGGAAAACGTCCGGGGCCGGATCACGGATACCTTCGCCCCGGTGGAGGGGCTCCACGTTCACGAGGTAACGGTGGAGCAAGGCGTACTGGAGGAAGGCGCGCGCGTCCGGGTGCTCGTGGACGGCACCAGGCGCCGGAAAATCTGCCGGAACCACACGGCCACGCACCTTCTGCACCGCGCTCTGAAGGCGGTCCTCGGCGCCCACGTCAACCAGGCCGGTTCCATGGTGGCCCCGGAGCGCCTCCGGTTTGACTTTACCCACCTTCAGCCGCTTTCAGAAGCGGAACTCGCCGAAGTGGAGCACCGGATCAACGAGATCGTGCTCTCCAACGTGAAGGTGGAGAGTTTTCAGGTGTCTTTCGACCGGGCCCGGGAACTGGGGGCGGTCGCCCTGTTTGGAGAGAAGTACGGGGACCTGGTCCGCGTGGTGGAGATCGCTCCCGATCCTCTGCAGGCGGTGATGAACCTTGGGGGCGCAAGTCCATCAACGAGGTCGGGCCCCGACCTTGACGATGAGACCGCCGTTGCCGGCCGCAGCGTCGCGGACGAACGGATATCGATGGAACTTTGCGGCGGCACTCACGTGCGGTCCACGGCGGAGATCGGGCCGGTGAAGATCACCGCGGAAAGCAGTGTCGGGGCTGGATTAAGGCGGCTTGAAGCCGTTACCGGCAGCGATGCGTTGGCGTTTCTGAATTCCCGAATCCGGCAGTTGCACCGGATCGCTCAGGCGGTGCGGGCTCCGGTGTCCGAAGTGGTGGCACACGTCGAGCGGCTGCTTGACGAGCAGAAAAAACTGGAACGTGAAAACGAACAGTTGCAGGACCGCTTGCAAGTATACGAGGTCAAGGAAATTTTGGACCGGGCGAGCACCCACGAAGGCGTGCGCATCCTGACGACCAGCGTCCGGGCGCGCGACATGGCCGAGTTGCGCAGTATGCTGGACCTCTTGCGCGAGCGGCTGGGCTCGGCGGTGATCGTACTCGGCTCGGCGGTGAACGGCAAGGTGAGCCTGGTGGTGTCCGTGTCGCGGGACCTGGTGTCCCGTGGACTGCATGCCGGGGCGATCATAAAGGAGGCGGCGGTGGTGGCCGGAGGCGGCGGCGGTGGCCGGCCCGAAATGGCCCAGGCCGGCGGCAAGCATCCCGAGAAGCTGGCGGAAGCCCTGGAAAAGGCGCACCAAATGGTTCTGCGCCGGGTGGACGGCGGTTCGGCCCAGGTTGATCCGGCATCCCTTGCCCCGGGCCGCGGTGACCCCGGCTAGTGCCGCGGCAATGCACACCGCTCCCGAGGTTACTTTTTAGGAACGGATTCAAAGAGGAAATCCTTGCCGCGCGGAGAACATGACCGACAAGTGTCGTAAACGGGAGGGTTCAAAGGTGACGCACCCCGAATTCCCGGACCGGACGGTCCGGTTTGAGCGGAAGGCGGAAGAGATCAATGCGGCCTACGAAATCCTCCTGGTCGTGCACCAGGCCCTGAAAGACAAGGGCTACAACCCCATCAACCAGATTGTCGGGTATCTGTTGTCCGGCGATCCTTCCTACATCACCAGTCACCGGAACGCTCGAAACCTGATCCGGCGTCTCGAACGGGATGAGCTGTTGGAGGAGTTGGTCAAAAGCTACCTGGCACGTCAAAGCCCTACCGGGGAGTAGTCCTTCACGACGATCCATCGTCGCTCATGCGGGGACGAAAACATCATCAAGATTCTATTTTCGAGGGCGGGCTTCAGCTTATGCGGTCCGGACCGGGGACGATGGAGTATCGTCAACTGGGGCGTACCGGGCTCAAGGTTTCACGGCTTTGCTTCGGCTCCCTCACGCTGAGCCCGTTGCAGGCCGGCCTTCCGGTCCCGGAAGCGGCCAGGGTGATGCGCCGGGCCTTTGACTGCGGCGTCAACTTCGTTGATACGGCTGAACTGTACCAGAACTACGACCAGATCCGCAGCGCCATCGAGGGCCACGGAGACGGTGTTCTGATTGCCACCAAGAGCTACGCTCACCGGCGGGACCAGATGGAGAAAAGCCTCGTACTGGCCCTGCGTGCCCTGAAGCGGGACCACATCGACGTTTTTTTGCTGCACGAGCAAGAATCGGCACTCACCCTGCGGGGACACCGCGAGGCGCTTGAATACCTGGCCAAAGCCCGGGAGAAGGGCTTGGTGCGCGCGGTGGGCATATCCACCCACCACGTGGCCGGGGTGGAAGCCGCCACCGCCGACCCGAACGTTGAGGTGATTCACCCGGTAATCAACCGGTCCGGTATCGGGATACGCGACGGGGACACCGGGGCGATGCTGCGGGCCATCCGGGCGGCGGCCCAAAACGGCAAGGGCTTGTACGGCATGAAGGTCCTGGGCGGCGGACACCTGTTGGAAGACGCCGAAGCGGCTTTGAAGTTCGCCATCGGCATCCGGGACCTGGACTCCGTGGCGGTGGGTATGCAGACCACCCTGGAAGTTGAGTACAACGTGCGCCTCTTTTCCGGTCAGGTGGTCCCGGACGGACTGCGACGGATTGTAGGGCGCCGGCCGCGCCGCCTTTTGGTGGAGCACTGGTGTCTCGCCTGCGGGGAATGTGTGCGGCGGTGCTCGGCCGGGGCACTATACATCATGGATGACGGCCGGGCCGCGGCCCGCCAGGAACTATGCGACCTTTGCGGGTACTGTGCCTCGGTCTGTCCGGAATTTGCCATAAAGGTGATTTAGCCGTGCGCCTGATGGGACTCGATATCGGTGACCGGAGGATCGGGGTGGCCTTGACCGATGAAGACGCGGTTCTGGCTTACCCCCTGGAAGTGTTGGAGCGGACCTCGCCGGACAAGGATCTCGGCCGTATTGTCGAGATCATCGACCAGTACGGGGTTGAGCGGGTGGTGGCGGGGCTGCCGAAAACGCTCGCGGGGGAAGTCGGACCCCAGGGCGAGAAGGTGTTGTCTTTCCTGGACAAACTCCGGCTGCGGTCGGCGGTGCCCGTGGTCACCTGGGACGAACGGTTAACAACCGTGGAGGTGGAGAGACTACTGATCAGCGCCGATATGAGCCGCCGCCGGCGTCGCCGGGTGGTGGACAAGCTTGCGGCGACGCTGATCCTGAATTCTTATCTCCACTTCCGGAAATCGAGCGGGGACTATTGACGTTCTTGGCCGCGGCCAATAGAATACTCATAATTTGGTGAAGGAGTGAACAGAATTTGACCGCGACATCGGAAGACGTCATTACCCTGATCGACGAAGAGGGTGAGGAGCACGAATTCACCGTCCTGGACATCCTGGAGGTGGACGGCACGGAGTACGCCATCCTGGTGCCCGTTGGCGATGAGGAACAGGAAGACGAAGTGGTGATCTTCAAGTTTACGGAGGACGACGGAGGAAGCGAGATCCTGGTTGAAATCGAAGACGACGAGTGGGAAAAGGTTGCCGACGCCTGGCAGGAGAAAGTTGGTACCGAGCACTAGGGGGATAGGGCCATGACCGGGCGCCGCCTATTGTTGTTGGTCGTTTCGGGCTTGGCCGCGCTCCTGTTGACCGTTACGGGGACGTTTTGGGGCATTGTCGCCGTGGAGGGCCGGTCGCAGACCGTGTTTCCGGGGGTGTCGGCAGACGGGCTCGACCTTGGGGGACTTAACCGGGCGGAGTGTCTCGAGGCGGTGGCCGGACTCGAAAGGAAACTTTGGCAAACCCCACTCACCCTGGTGCACGGGAGCAAGTCTTGGCGGGTTGAACTGGGCGACCTGGGGTTGGCCATTGAAGGAGAAAAGATTGCAGACGAAGCGCTTGAAGCCGGACGCTCCGGTTTTTTTGTGTCCCAGTGGCTGGAGCGCGGTGAAATCAGCCGCAACGGGTTGAAGCTCAGCCTGTCCGTCAGTCTCGAGGAACCCCGGTTCACCACGGTGATCGAGGAAATCACCGCCGAAATCACCCGGCCGCCGGTGGACGCCGGATACCATATCGCTGAGGACGACACCGTACATATTATCCCGCACCAGGACGGCTACCAGGTGGACCACGGCCGGTTGAAAGAATGCATCATCCAGCAGTTGGAAACCGGGCGTCCCGCCCCGGTTAGCGTCCCCCTGGTGCGCGTGGCACCGGGGTACACCACCAGCGACGTGGAAGCCATGAACCTCACCGGACTGCTGGCCGAGTTCGGGACCGGATACGATCCCGAACTCGTGAACCGGTCTTACAACATCAGCGTGGCGGCCGGCGCTCTCAACAACCTGCTGATACCCCCGGGAGAAATCGTGTCGTTCAACCGGATTGTTGGTCCCCGCAGCAGTGAGGCGGGGTACCGGACCGCGCCGGTGATCATTGAAAACCAGTTCCAAGAGGGTATCGGCGGAGGGGTCTGCCAGGTGTCGTCCACCCTGTACAACGCGGTGGTGCTGGCCAACCTGGAAGTGCTGGAACGCAAAAACCACTCCCTGCCGGTGACCTACGTCCCGATCGGCAGGGACGCCACTGTGGTGTACGGGGCGATCGACTTCAGGTTCCGGAACAACACCGCCGGCTACCTCTACCTTAAGACGGCGGCGGCCAACGGGCGGGTTTCGGTAAAGATCTTCGGCGATCAGCGGAATCATCCGCGGGTGGAGATCAAAAGCTGGGTCACCGAAACACTGGAACCACGGGTCACATTTGAAAATGACGCGAACTTGGTGAAGGGTGAGCAGGTCGTCAAACAGGCGGGTTTGCGCGGGTACCGGGCCAAGGCCGAGCGTTGGGTTTGGCGTGACGGGGAGACCCAAAAGGAACCGCTGCCCGCAAGCTTCTACCACCCAGTGCCCGAAATCATCGCGGTGGGAACCCGGGAGCCGGTTCCGGTTTTAATTGCCCCCCCGGAAGACGGGGCCCCGAACGGGATTTCAGACGCCGGCGATCCGTCGTCGCCGCCGGTGGTGCCCCCGCAGGAAGAGCCCGCATCGCCGGGTGAGATGTGAGCAGGTTTTTTGAGTGGCGGGCGGCGGTCAGGCTTCTGCGATAACCAACCATAAAGCAAGCAACCTGGGGAGGTGCTGGCCTTGACGTTCCGGCAGACATTCATCGACCGTGCTCCGTACATTGTTTTGGGCCTCCTGGGGGCGGCCGCTCTTCTGACCGGTGCCGCCTGGATTGCTGTTCAGTCGGTGCTGGCGCCGGTTTCCGGCCGGGAAGCGGGCACGGTGGTGGTCGAGATCCCAGCCCGGGCAAGCACCGGTCAGATCGGCGCCCTCCTCGCCGACCAGGGCCTGGTTCGGAATGCCGCCGCTTTCCGCCTATATGCCTGGTTTCAGCAACTGGATGCGGATCTGAAGGCGGGCGAATATGAGCTTTCCCCGTCTCAGTCCACCCCGGAGATCGTTGAAATTCTGGCCCAGGGCCGGACCAGGCTGGTGGCGTTCACCGTTCCGGAGGGGCTGACCCTGAAGCAGACGTCCTTTTTGCTGGCGGACCGCGGTTTCGTGGACGCCGGCGTCTTTGTGCGGGTCCTGGATGAGAAAGCGGCGGCACACCCGCTTTCATCCGGCCTGCCGGAGGCAGAACGGTCTCTGGAGGGCTATTTGTTTCCCGACACCTATCACATTTCCAGCGGGACCGGCGAAGAACAGATTCTTGATTTGCTGCTCGCCCGTTTCGAACAGGAAATCGTGAGCCTGGATCTGGAGCGACGGGCCGCAGCCTGCGGTCTCAATCTTCACGAAGCGGTGACCCTGGCCTCCTTGATTGAGCGGGAGGCACGCGTGGCCGAAGAGCGCCGGGTGATTTCCGGAGTGCTTCATAACCGGCTCAGGCTGAATATGCTCCTGCAGGTTGACGCCACCGTCATTTACGCGCTGGGTGACTTTGACCGCCGGGTCGTTTTGTACCGTGACCTGGAGGTTGACTCTCCCTACAATACCTACAGGTTTTCCGGCCTCCCCCCGGGTCCCATCGCCAGCCCGGGCCGGGACTCCCTGGCGGCCGCGGTGGACCCCGCGGAACACGGCTACCTCTACTATGTGGCCAGACCAGACGGCACCCACGCCTTTTCCTACACCCTGGCCGAACATAACGCCAATAAGAGGCGCTATCTGCCGTAATATAGAATCCAGAATCCAGAAGCCGGAATTAGGAAAAACCAAGAACCAGGATCACGGTGGCTGCCGAAGTCGATCGTACCTGGTTTTTTGCGTCACTAATTGTGCGTCGTCAGCTTCCGTGCCGGATGCTCACACCCGGAATCCCCCGGTGGGCATTCCGGCATAAAAACCCGGTTTCCGGGCAAGGCTATTCCCAGACTAGCTAGTTCCCGGCGCAAAAAAGGGGGGACAGTCCCCCTTTTTGGGCGGTGGCACCCGAAGTCGGTAGAAAAGGGGGACTGTCCCCCCTTTTTTGCGCCCACCTTGTGCGCTGCCGTCCGGGAGCTTTCGTGCGGGGTAAAAAGGTGTAGGACATCTTTTTACCCTGCCTGGCGGGAACAAGATTTGGGAAGGGGAATGAAGGCCGTTGGAGCAAGTGCGCCGGAGGCGCGCGGGGTGGATTTTCGTAGCTATGACCGCCGCTTTGGCGCTGCTGGTTTGGAAGCTCGGGGAAGTGCAAATCACTCAGCATGCCGTTTTCAGGACGGCCAAGCTCAGCCAGACCGCAGTCGGGGTTTCACTGGAGCCGGTGGTCCGCGGGGCGATCCTGGACCGGAATCTGCTTGACTTGACGGGCCGGCACGCCGCGGCCCGGATCATTGTAGTTCCGCACCTCCTTCCGGAACGGGATGGGTTGGCGGCCGAATTAGCGGCAATTTTGGGTGCGGAGGCCGGCGAGGTGCGGATGCACCTGGATTCCCCCGGCGTGTTGCCGTATCCGCTGTCCCGGGTCCAGGAGGAGGCTGTCCTGGCCCGAAGTTGGCCGGGGGTCGGTGTGCTGCCGGTGGCCTTCAGGTACGGCGAACGCCCGGTGGCGGCGCACCTTCTGGGTCACTTGGGCCCGTCTTCGCCCGCGACGTCCAAAGTGGCGGCCGAACCCGGCCGGCTCTTCGGCAAGTCGGGAATCGAACTTTACTATGAGCCCGAGCTGGCCGGCGGGCATTCAGCGGCGGTGGTGCGCAGCTTTGTTGACGCCCGCGGTCTGCCTTTGCCGGGTCTGGGGTTGGTCGTCGAGACTCGCAAGGGGAGTGACAGTCGGCATGATGTGAGGTTGACGTTGGATCTGGCCGTGCAGGAAATCGTAGAGGAGGTCATGGACCGGAGAATCGAGGCGGGGGCGGTAGTGGTTCTGGATACCGCCACCGGGGATATTCTGGCCCTGGCCTCACGGCCCCAGTATCACCCGGCCCGGGTGGGTGAGTCCTTGGGTTCCGGAGTGGCGGACGTGTTCAACAACCAGGCGCTGGCCCTGTACCAGCCCGGCTCCATATTCAAGATAGTCGTGGCGGCCGCGGCCCTGGAGGAGGGGTTGGTGACTCCGGACACGACATTTGCGTGTGGCGGGCACGAGGACAGGCTGGTACGGTGCTGGTCGGCCGAGGGCCACGGCGCGGTCGGTTTAACAGAGGCCTTCGCGGTCTCCTGCAACCCCGCGTTTGCCCGTTTGGCGCTGCAGTTGGGCAGCGGCAAGGTCGTGGAATACGCCCGCCGCTTTAAGCTGGACCGGCAGGCGGTGATCGGATTTCCTTTCCCGCCTGACCAGAGCCAGGATTTTGACCTCATCAGCCGGCCCTACAACCTGGTTAACGCGGGGATCGGCCAGGGACCGGTTCTGGTGAGCCCGCTGCAAATCACCGCTTTGGTGGCGGCGGTGGGCCGTGACGGTGTGTACCGTCCGTCCTCCGCGGCTGGTGTCTGAAATCCGGCGGCAGAATGAAGTGGTACGGGTGTTTGAGCCGGGAGCGCCGGAGCGCGTAATGACTACCGGTACCGCGCGGGCGATGGAGGCCCTTTTGAAGTCGGTGACCGCCGGGGAACTCGGTGAGGCCGCCCGCGTACCCGGATGGGGCAGCGCCGGGAAGACCGGAACGGCACAAAGCGGGGAGGGAAACAGCAACGCCTGGTTTTCCGGCTATGTGCCGGCGGACAAGCCCCGCTACGCAATCACCGTGTTCGTGCGCGGGGGCTCAAGCGGCGGTAAAAGTGCCGCTCCGGTGTTCCGGGAGGTCGCGGCGCAAATCCTGGCGTCAGAGCATTCACCTTCCGGCGGCGGTTTGCTTTCGCCGGGCCGGGTGAATAAAATGGTTGATGACGGCGATTCCCTCAAAAATGATGAACGATAAATGTTGCCTGGAAATGGTGTTTATAATACAATAATAGGGCAGCCGACAGAAAGGTGCCGTGCACTGAGGGGGGGGTGTAGTGTTTCATGCCGGTCTATGACTTTACATGTCGTAATTGCGGGCATCGGTTTACTGTGCTGATCCAGTTGTCGGAGAAAGACGGAGTCGGTTGCCCGCGTTGCCGGAGCAAGAATGTTGGGCAGATCGTTTCTCCCTTCAGCTTGTTTGGCCGGAAACCATCCCGGGACAAATGCGGTTCCGGCGGTGTTATGGGCGGTGGGTGAAGGATATGATGAATTGGGGAACAGGTTGTTCTCCAAAACAATGTTGAGTTGAAGGGAAGGTTCGGGAATGATAGTGGAAATCAATGAGAAAACGTTCGAGACCGAGGTGACCAGAAGCGAACAGCCCGTGGTGGTGGACTTTTGGGCCGAGTGGTGCGGACCCTGCCGCAGCATGGCCCCGGTGATTCAGCAGGTGGCGGCGGAGTTTGTGGGCCAGGTCAAGGTCGGCAAGGTGAACGTCGACCAGAATCAGGCCTTGACCGCACGGTTTGGAATCAAGGGAATCCCCACCTTGCTGTTCTTCAGGGATGGCCAGGTGGTCGACCAAGAGGTCGGCTTCACCCCTCGCGGCGTCGTGGTGGAGAAGATCAACGCTCTGTTGAAGAAATAGAAGCCGCAACAGGCGCCCGGACCCCGTTGAACTGAAATGCGCCGGAGATCCTTGTGAGGCATTTACCTTTGTGTTATACTAAACCCGGTGTTTTTGTTTTCCCCCCGCACTGTGTTTTCGAAGGAGTGGGTGCCGTCCCACTCCTTCGCGTTAGTAAAAGCTTCGGTCGGCGGAGGTGTAAGTAAGGTGACGGCAGAGGACATTGCCGGGCGGATTGAGGAAATGGCCCGCCCGGTAGCCGAAAGCAAAGGACTGGAACTGGTCGAGGTCCAATACGCCGGCGAGGGTGGCCGGCGGTATCTGAGGGTTTTTCTGGACAAACCCGGCGGGGTCAGTTTGGACGATTGTGAGGCCGTATCGAGGGAATTGGACCGGGTCCTGGACGATGCCGATTTCATTCCCCATTCTTACGTGCTGGAGGTTTCTTCGCCCGGCCTCGAGCGCCCGTTGAAACGGCGTGAGGATTTCGTGCGGTTCAATGGGCGCCTGGTACTGATCCACACCTATGCGCCCCTTAACGGACGGAAAAAGTTCTCCGGCCGGTTGATGGACAGCGGGGAAAACGGTGTTACAGTCCTTGCCGGCGAGCACGAAACGGCGACCATCCCGTGGAATCAGATTGCCAGAGCCAGGTTGGCGGTAGAATTGTAGGGTTTTGAATCAGGAGGTTACTAACAAATGAATAGCGAGTTTCTGGCGGCTATGCGCGATCTGGAAAAAGAGCGCAACATCAGTGTGGAAGTGCTCCTTGAGGCGATCGAGGCCGCGCTATTGTCCGCCTACCGCCGCAATTTCGGGACTTCACACAACGCACGGGTGCAGATCGACCGCTACGCCGGAGACTGCAAGGTGTATACCAGGCGGACCGTCGTTCAGGAAGCGCAAGACCCCCAGGATCAGATTTCTCTTGAGGAGGCCAGGATTATTGACCCGGGCTACCAACTGAATGACACGATCGAATCTGAAATCACGCCCCGCCATTTTGGACGCATTGCCGCCCAAACGGCAAAGCAAGTGGTGGTGCAGCGCATCCGGGAAGCGGAGCGAAACTTAGTGTTCGAGGAATTCGCCGACCGCGCGGGCGACATCGTCACCGGCGTGGTGCAGCGCATCGAGCAACGCAACGTGTACATCGAACTGGGAAAAGCCGAAGCTGTGCTCTCCCCGGCGGAACAGATACCGAGAGAGAACTACCGGCCCGGTCAGCGTCTGAAGACCTATATTGTGGAAGTCAAAAAGACCACCAAGGGGCCGTTGATCCTGGTTTCCCGGACTCATCCCGGCCTTCTGAAACGGCTGTTTGAGATTGAGGTTCCGGAGTTGTACCAGGGTCTGGTGGAACTGAAAGCGGTGGCGCGGGAGGCCGGAACCCGGTCCAAGATCGCCGTCTATTCCAACGATGAGGGCATCGATCCGGTTGGGGCTTGTGTCGGCCCGAAGGGGGCCCGGGTGCAGGCGATCGTCCAGGAGTTGAACGGTGAGAAGATCGACGTGGTGAAATGGAGCCCCGACTCTTCGAAGTTCGTGTCCAGTTCGTTGAGCCCGGCCAAGGTGATCGCGGTGGAGGTGTGGGAGGAGGAAAAGATCGCCCGGGTGATCGTGCCTGACTACCAATTGTCGCTGGCCATTGGGAAGGAAGGGCAAAACGCCCGGCTGGCCGCCAAGCTGACCGGCTGGAAAATCGACATCAAAAGCGAAGCGCAGATGACTGAAATTTACCGTGAATACCTGGAGCAGCAGGGCTACGAACAGGTATGATTTTGGCGGCCGCGGGTGGCCCGATTCTACCACTCCGGGAGGTCTTGGAATGCCCCCCAAAAAGGTGCCGTTACGCATGTGCCTGGGCTGCCGGGAGATGCGCCCCAAAAGGGAGCTGATCAGGGTGGTGCGCACCCCGGCGGGCACCGTTGAGATAGATCCGACCGGAAAGCGCCCGGGACGGGGCGCCTACGTGTGCGGCCAAGAGTTGTGTGTCGAGCAGGCCGTTGGGGCGAGGAGGTTGGAAAAGGCCCTGAAGACAGGGGTTCAATCAGAAACCATTCAGGAGCTCCGGAGGGAGATAGAGCGACGTGCAGGCGGTGTATAAACTGTTGGGCCTTGGTCAGCGCTCCCGCAACGTGGTCTCCGGCGATGAGGGGGTGCGTGCCAAGTTGGAAAGACACCAAGCGCGGCTGGTGATTGTGGCCCGGGACGCGGCACCGGCGACGCGGCGGGATTTTGTCGCCCTATCCGCGCGGTATGCGGTCCCGTGCGTGGAGTTCGGCACCAAGGGCGAACTCGGGATTGCCGTGGGCAAGTCTCCGAGAGCGGTGCTGGCCCTCCTGGAGGTCAATTTGGCCCGGCGTGTGTTGGATTTACTAAACAGCACGGAGGACGGTTCAGTATAGGAACCGTGATCAGTGGAGGTGATTGCTTGACGAAAAAACGGGTCCACGAAGTGGCCAAGGAGATTAACATGGGGAGCAAAGAATTGCTCAAGATTTTGACGGACCTGGGTGTCGCGGTCAAATCACATATGAGTACCCTGGACCCGGAAGACATTGTGCGCCTGCGGGAGCGCCTTGACGCGGGGAAAAAGGGTGACAAATCCAGGGCCGCCCCGGAGGAGCGTGGCGGGCCGGCCGGACAACCGCGCTCCCGGGGTGTCAAACTGAGCCAGTACGGCCCCGGGCTGGTGGACAAAGTGCCGCAGCGCCCGCCGGACAAGCGTTTGATTGAACGGCCGTTCCGGGTGCCGACAATTCTGCCTCCCGCCTCCGGAGAAGAGGCCAAGGCAGCACCGGCCCCCGCGCCGAAGCCGCCGGAAGAACCAGCTGTTGAGGCCCCGCCCCGGGAGGCGCGACCGGCGCTGTTTCCGTCGGCGCCCGCGCCACAACCGGAACGGCACCGGCCGGCGCCGCCACAACCGGCGCGGCCGGCGCCGGAGCGGCGTCCGCCGCCTCCCG
>DBEH01000030.1:0-167 GCA_002294005.1 Firmicutes bacterium UBA911
ACCACTCTTTGGTCTTTGACAAGAGAAATCCTGCAATTAATTCCTTAAAATATAAAAAGGTTTTGCGCCGGCGGCTGAACCAAAAAAGGGCCCTCCACGCGGGAAGGCCCTTTAAGGGCAGCAGATATCCTTTATTTGACTTTTGGCCCTACAGCGCAATTTAGATT
>DBEH01000030.1:488-38164 GCA_002294005.1 Firmicutes bacterium UBA911
CCCTACAGCGCAATTTAGATTTCGCTGAAAAGCCCGATTTGCTGCACCGAGGCATTATCTCCGGTCACTGTGTCCGCGCTTAAGGAATGAACTCGCTCGCCTCAGGCGGCGCCGAAACTCGCCCGCTTCGCGATCTTAAACAGTCGGTCGCCGCTATTCCTCGGCTTCGCTCGTTCTTTGAATAAGCTCCCAATGTGACCTCCGATGATACCCCGGTGTAGCATGTTGCGTGTAAAGCGACTTTTTCGGTAAAAACTTGCGCTGTAGGGTTACAAGTCACCGCTTTGTATCCTCGCCGTAGTCGCTCGGCGCCTCTTCTTCCCAGAAGTCGGTGACCTCCACCCCGGCCGGAAGGGCGAAGACGTCGTCAGGTACCAACCCGACTTCCAGGTCCTTGAACTCCACTACGGTAAAGCCGCCGTCCGCCATGTTTTCCACCCGCAGGGGCAGACCGTACTCCTCCCACAGGTAGAGCACTGTCGCCCCCCGGGCCTCTTCCCGCGTGAACTTCCGGCAGCGCAAGCCGTCCAGGAATGTGACCTCGCCCGGAACCCACTCGGCTGGGTTCAGGCCGCGCACGTAGTCCAGCGGTGTCTCCGGAACACTCGCTTCCCCATCGCCCAGCCTCATCCGCGTCGCCCTGCTTTCGGCGGCGTCGTAGGACAACAGTTCGCCCCGGCCGGTGTCTACCAGCAGAACCAGGCCCTGCCCGTCGAACATCGTCTCGGTCTTTACCCAGTCACCCTGCAACCAGACCCGTGTTTCGTACGACCACAGGGGGTAGTTGGTCACCTGCCGGTAGTGGAGTCCGTCTATGCCGGCGCTCCTGACCAGCAGCGCCTCCAGTTCACTCTGCACCTGTTCACGCGCCGCTTCCGGATGGCCGCCGGGAGCCTGGGACGCAGTCCCGTTGAAGGCGCTTAAGCCCACCGCCGCCACCACCAGCAATCCCGCGCATACCAGCACCGTCAGCCGCTTCCAACTCAGCCTTTCCGGCGCCTTTCGGCTTTGCCGCCTCATTCTCCGCCCACCGCCTCAAACATTTGCTTACAATAATACGGGAGGGGTGCGGACAATATGCCCGGGACCGGGGCCGGCGGCGTAAAAACGCGCCGGCCTTGAATTCTGGCTCCCTACAGGGGCACCAGGCGCCGCCGGCGCTCCTGAAAAACGGCCAGCCGGTCATACCCGGCCCGCCGCAGCAGGGCCACGGCCGCGTGGTAGCCGAAACCGACTTCTTCCGGACGGTGGGCGTCAGA
Organism: Firmicutes bacterium UBA911; assembly: GCA_002294005.1. Taxonomy (GTDB): domain Bacteria; phylum Bacillota; class Desulfotomaculia; order Desulfotomaculales; family Desulforudaceae; genus Desulforudis. The sequence continues at coordinate 1,748 of DBEH01000030.1, forward strand.
ACCCAGCGTCACCGGGATGTTCAGTTCGCGGCAGGCGGCAAGAAAAGCAGGATGCGGGTAGATTTCGGCCACGGGGGCCCTTAAGCCCGCCGTATTCACTTCAACGCCGATGCCGGATCCGGCGATGACAGAAGCCGTCTCCCGGTAGAGCGCCGTCAAATCGCCACCTGGCCGGCAACCGAATTTCTTCAAAAGGTCCGGGTGGGCCAGGACATCGAAAAGGCCGGAACGGGCCGCCTCCTGCACCAGCAGGAAATAGCGCCGGTAGAGCGCGTCGGGGTCCCAGTTCCGGTAGCCGTCCAGAAGTTCGGTTTGGTCGAAGCCCCAGCCGTCTATATAGTGAACCGAGCCCAGCACATAGTCGAAAGGGTATCCCGACAAAAGCGCCGCCAGTTCGGCCTCCCGGCCCGGCACGAAATCGGCCTCGATCCCCAGCCTGACCGGCAGATCCGGATTGGCCGCCCGCAGAGCCAGGACGTCGTCCACGTACTGCGGCAACTCGGATTCGGTCATGGCCAAACCGGAGGGGCGCCTTTCGGGGGGGCAAAAATACAACGGAACGTGGTCGGCGAACCCGATTTCACGCAAACCACGCTTTCGGGCCGCCCGGACGTAGTCGGCCATCCGGCCCCGGGCGTGCCCGCACCGGAAGGTGTGGAGGTGGTAGTCAACCGGCAACGTGCATCAAAACCTTTCTCCCCCGGCAATTCCACCGCCGGCGCGCAGTGCTTCCGAGACGCCCGCCGTCAACCGGTAGATCTTTTCGGCCAGGGCCTCCGTCAGTGTGGCGGCGCCGCAGCTGGGGGTGATCAAGCATTGCCGCCGCAGCCGCTCCGCGGAGATCCCCCGGCTGGAAAGCTCCTTCCAGAATCCTTCCAACCTGGCACTCAGGCTCTCCACGGTTTCCGTCTCCACCTGCTCCGAGGTGGGCACTATCCCCCAGGCCACCACCCCGCCCCGTGCCAAAAAGGCGTTGAGTTCGGCCCGGTACGGCAGCAGAGAATCAAAATACCAGTACGCGTCAAGGCTCAGCACCTCGGCGCCGGTATCCATCAGGATGCTCCAATCGACGGCGGCGCACGAGTGGATGCCGGACTTCGCCCCCGCCATCCGGATGCCGGCGACGACGGCCTCCAGGTCCTCCACGATCATCCCGCGGGTTACCGTAATGTACGTCGACTGCCCGTAGACACTCACGCCCGGCTCATCCACGAAGACCAGTACCCGGGCACCGCTCCCGCCGAGCGTTTGCGCCTGCCAGCGGCCCTGAAGCGCCAGATTCTTGACCACCAGGTCACGCAATTGTTCATCGTAATACGCAGGACGGCCCCCGGCATCGGTCAACTGAAAGGCGGCGGTCAGCGGCCCCACGACCTGTCCTTTCACAAAACCGGCCGGTCCGGCCGGGGCTCGTTCCAGGAAGGCATAGAACCCCGAGGCCGCTTCCCGCAGGATGGCGAACCGCTCCAGGGCCTCCCGGTCACCTTCCTCCGCCGCCAGGTACAGCGCATAGAACGCGGCCATCCTTTCGGGCCAGTCGGGGGCGCCGGTGGCAAAGCAAACCTTGTCTTTGTTCCGTTCCAAAAGCCCGGTTTCCAGCAGGGGGTGCAGGAACTGGAGCACGAAACCCTCCTGCGGGCCCAAACCGGGCAGTTGCGGCCAGTGGGGCATGTCCGGCAAGTACGCCGCCACGAGATCTAACGCCTGCTCCGGATTCGTGTACGGCAGGCTGCCGATTCCGGTCGCGAGCCCTCCGGGGGTCCACATTCTCAAAACCTCCCCGACAAAACAAAAGCCAGCCCGGTTAAAGGCTGGCCCCCGAACAGACGCCGCTACAGGGTGGCGGCGGGAACTATGTTGACCGTCTTGCGGTCCTTGCCCTGGCGCTGGAAACTGACATACCCGTCCGTCTTGGCGAACAGGGTGTCGTCGCCGCCGATCCCCACGTTGCGCCCGGGGTGGACCCTGGTCCCCCGCTGCCTGATGATAATGCTCCCGGCCGTGACAAACTGCCCGTCGCCCCGCTTGACTCCCAGGCGCTGGGCATTTGAATCCCGGCCGTTCCTTGAGCTGCCTACTCCCTTTTTATGGGCCATTTTTGTCACCTCCCCAATGGACTAAAACTCAATCTTCTCCACCACCACCTGCGTGTAGGGCTGACGGTGCCCCTGCTTGCGCCGGTAGTTTTTCTTGGACTTGTACTTGAAAACAACAATCTTCTTGGCGCGCCCCTGTTTCTGCACCCGGCCGGTCACCCGGGCGCCCGGGACCAGCGGCCGGCCGATCTTCAGGCCCTCGTCCGTGCTGACTAAAAGCACCCGGTCGAAAAGGAATTGGGCGCCGTTTTCAGCCGCGAGCTTTTCAACCCGTACCGTGTCTCCTTCGCGGACGCATAGCTGCTTGCCGCCGGTTTCAATAATCGCGTACATGTTGACCCCCTCTGTGTTTTTAAGGACTCGCCGGAACGGGGTGGGCGCAGGTCACACCGCTTTTAAACCTGTTCCGTGCGGTCATGCACGAACCATAGTGTATCACCCGCACGGTGGAAGATCAAGCCCAATCTTTCCTCTGGCCTTGAATTTTGCCGGTTCCGCCGCACTGCGGGCAACTGCTCAGCAATAACTCCGCTAGGCTGGGATGGACCTTTTTCCTAGTCAGCTCCACCAGGCCGAGCCGGGTCAGCCCCATGATGTGGGTCCGCCGCCGGTCCTTCTTGATTTCCTCGCCCAGCACCTCGAGCACCCGGTTCCGGTGCTCTTCGTGGCTCATGTCGATGAAGTCGATGATGATGATCCCGCCCAGGTTGCGCAACCGCAACTGCCGCGCGATCTCCACCGCCGCCTCGAGGTTGGTCTTGTAAACGGTGTCCTCCAGGTCCACGCGACCGGTGAACCGGCCGGTGTTCACGTCGATCACGGTCAACGCCTCGGCCTGGTCGAAGATCAGGTACCCGCCGCACCGCAGCCAGGTCTTGCGCTGCAGTGCTTTGTTGATTTCCTGGTTCACATTATAGGCTTCAAAGATATCGGGCTTGTCTTCCCAAAACACCCGGGATTTCAGTTTGGGGTTCACGGTGTCCAGGATGGTCAGGGACCGCGCGTAGCTGGTAAACGAATCAAGCACGAAGCGTTCGATTTCTTCCGTAAAGAGGTCGCGAATGATCCGCGGCAAAAGCCCGCACTCCCGGTACATAAGTGACGGGGCCGCGGCACCGGACTCCCGCTTCTGAATATCATACCAGAGCTTCTCCAGCTCCCGGACGTCGGCGGCCAGCACCTCGGCGGCGATCCCCCGGGCGGCGGTGCGCACGATCGCGCCCATCCCGTTGGGCCGCGCCCGGTGTACCACTTCCCGGAGACGTTCCCGTTCCGGTTCGTCCTCGATGCGCCGGGAGATGCCGATGTGGTTCACCGTCGGCATCAGCACCGTGTAATGTCCAGGCAGATTTACCCGCATTGTCACCCGGGGCCCTTTGTTGCCCAGGGGATCTTTGGCCACCTGTACGATCACTTCCTGGCCCGGGTGCAAAAGGTCCCTGATGCCGGCGTCCGTGCGGCCGGACTGCGGCAACACGTCATTCACGTAGAGAAAAGCGTTCCGGTCCAGCCCCACGTTTACGAACGCCGCCTCGATCCCGGGCAGCACGTTCTCGACCACACCTTTAAAAATACTCCCAACCAGGCAGATCTCTTCGTCCGGCTCTATATATACCTCCATCGGCACCCGGTTTTCAAGCAGCGCCGCCCGAGTGACGTTATCCCGGGTACTGATCACTATTTCTCTTTTCAGCACTGGCTGCCTCCTCGTTAGAGGCTGGAGGCCGGGTGCCGGAAGTTGGAAATCAGGCGCCGCATATGCTCTCCGTGGTTGCCGGCCCAATCAAGTCTCCGGTCTCCAACCTCCGGCCTCTTGCCTCTATTAATTTACAGGTCCCAGAGAAGAACGCCCTCCCGGGACAGCACTGCGGTCCGCAAAACATTGAAACTCTCCGCATCCAGCTCCAGGTCAACCCCCAAGGCCCGTACGACTTCATCCGGACGTACGTTCCGCGCCGAGCCGGCCTCCAGTTTCATAGTCAGTTTCAGCCGGTCACCGTCGCTTTGTGCTTTCAGACGATGGATGCCCGGGCGGATGTCTTTGCGCCTGATTCCCTTGGCGGTTTTCCGTTCGGCTGCAATCTCCCGGCGGGCCAGGAAGCGGGCTATTCCCTCCTCCAGATGTCCCGCCGAAAACCCCCGGGGCAGATCCCCCGCCGCGAGATAGCAGGCCCGGCGCACCAAACTCATCAGCGGCGGGCCTACGGCGCTCCGGGCCCCGAAGGGCACAAGCCCTCCCGGCAGGTTCCGACACAGCCGGTCCAATACTTCCTCCGGGGCCAGGTCACCCTCCAGCTCCAGGTCGACGTATTCCCGGCACCCGCTGGTGCCGACCGGCAAGGGGGCGGCGAAGACCAGTTTCGGCCGCGGGTTGAATCCCTGACTGTACGCCAGCGGCAGCTCCGCCCGCCGGGCGGCGCGTTCAAAGGCGCGCATTACGTCCAGGTGCGAAATAAAACGGGCCGGCCCCTCCTGGCGGTAAACGAGCCTAACCCGCACCGCCGCCGGCCTCCAAGACGCGGGGTTCAACCGCCAGCCCCGGGCAGAGACCGCACCCGGCGCACTCCTGTCCCCGGCAGTCCGGCGTGGTCTCTCCGGTCAGGGCCCGCTGGTGCTCAGCCGCCAGGTACTCCCGGTCCACCCCGGTGTCCAGGTGATCCCACGGCAGTACGTCCGTATACCGGTAGGTACGGTTCGCGTAGGCGCCCGGATCAAGACCGGTTTCGGAGAAGGCGCGCTGCCACAGGTCGAACCGGAAACACTCCCGCCAACCGTCCATGCGGCAGCCCAATTCCAGGGCCCGGGTCAGCACGGCCCCCAACCGGCGGTCCCCGCGCGCGAACACGGCCTCCAGAAAGCTGGTCTCGGGTTCGTGCCCGCGGTACACCAGGTTCTTGCCCCTGAGGGCGCCCTGCAAAAAAGCCTGCCTCTCCCGCAATTCGGGCAGAGGGGTCTGGGCTTCCCACTGGAACGGGGTGTGCGGTTTGGGCACAAACGACGAGGTGCTGACGGTGACGTTGAGGCGCCCCCTGGCCACACCGCATTCCCGGCCCCGCTCCAACACTCTCCGGGCCAAACGGGCGATTCCGGCGATGTCGTCCAGGGTCTCGGTCGGGAGTCCCAACATAAAATAGAGCTTGACCCGATGCCACCCGGCCGCAAAGGCCGCCCCGACAGCCTGCAGGAGGTCCTCGTCCGTCACCTGCTTGTTGATCACGTCCCGCAGGCGCTGGCTGCCGGCCTCCGGAGCGAAGGTCAGGCCGCTCTTACGTACGGCCTGCACCGCGCGGGCCAGCTCAACCGCAAAAGCGTCCACCCGCAGGGACGGCAGGGAGACGTTCACCTGTTCACCCTGGTGGCGGTCGACCAGCGCTCCCACCAGCTCACCGATCCGGGAATAGTCGGTGGTACTCAACGAGGTCAGGGAAAGCTCGTCGTAGCCGGTGTTCTTTAAGAGCTCCGCGGCCTGGGCCAGGAGAATCCCGGGGTTCTTCTCCCGCACCGGACGATAAATCGCTCCGGCCTGGCAGAAGCGGCACCCGCGGGTGCAACCCCGGAAGACCTCCAGCATCGCCCGGTCGTGCACCGCCTCGAGGTAGGGGACGATGGGCTTGGTCGGGTAAGCCGCCTGGTCCAGGTCCTGGACCACCCGCTTTCGAACGCGCTCCGGAATCCCGGAGACGACGGGGCGGACCCCGGCCAGGGTACCGTCGGAAGCATACTCCGCGCGGTATAAACAGGGTACGTACACTCCGGGAATGCCGGCCAGGGCCCGGAGCAATTCCGCACGGGAGCTGCGGGTTCGGCCGTGCTTTTTCACCACCTCGACCAGGTCGTGCAGGCCTTCTTCCCCCTCGCCCAGGAACACGGCATCCAGAAAAGGAGCCAGGGGCTCCGGGTTGAAAGCACAGGGTCCACCGGCTACGACCAGGGGCATTCCCGCCCGGCGGTCGTGCGCGGCCGTTGGTAGGCCCGCAAGATCCAGCATGTTCAGGACATTGGTGTAGCTCAGTTCATACTGGAGGGTGAAGGCCAGCACGTCGAAATCAGCCAGAGAACGGTGCGACTCCAGCGAAAAAAGGGATAGGCCCTCCCGGCGCATCTCCCGCTCCATGTCGGTCCAGGGAGCAAAGACGCGCTCCATCAGGGCGTCTTCCCGGCTGTTCACCACGTGGTAGAGGATGTGCAGCCCGAGGTGGGACATGCCTACCTCATACACGTCGGGAAAAGCAAAGGCGATCCGGACCGGTGTCTTGTCCCAGTCCTTGACCACCGCGTTAAACTCACCGCCCACGTAACGGGCCGGCCTCTCGACCCGGGACAAAATACGCTCTAAACTGGTCATGCGGCCCCCCGGTGCCAGAAAACTGGTGCCCACGGTTTGTCCTAAGGGATACCGGCTAGATAGAGCAGAACCTAACTAGTAGTATATCCCAAACTCCAAACGGTTCCCGCTTTATTCTAGACCTAGGGCCGAAAACCCTTCCGGATCCGGTCCAGGGAAACGTTGGCCCCTTGCTCCAAGAGCGTCTTCATGATCTCCGCCTCGTCCACGACCCCGGTGTGGCGGCCGTGCTCGTCCACGGTGTATACAAGGTGGTACCGCTGCGGCACGAAGAGTTGGGTGACCCGCCACACCGGAAGGTCTTGCCGGGCTATCAGCACCTCGCCCGGCAAAACTCCGTGCCGTTCAAGGTCCCGGTTTTTGGTGACCAGGTGCTGCGCGTACAGGTACGGCGCTTCCTGTTTTTCCCGGCGGGCGGCGTAATAAAGAAAGAACCCGGTGGCAATGATGTCGAGCCCGGTCAATCCCAACAGCAGGCCGCCTGTCCCCAGGGTCGCGATCAACACCCCCCAGAATTGGCCGCAGACCGCCGCCCGGTGGGTGGCCGCGGGCAGGTTCATCCTGCGGGCCAGGTAGGCCCGGTACACATGGCCACCGTCCAAGGGCAGGCCGGGGAGCATATTAAAAATAACCAGCACCAGGTTACACTGAATGAAGAACGGTCCGTACACTTCGTGCCAGGGGCCGTAGTGACCGCACCCCAGCGCCAGCCCGCAAAGCGCCAGGTTGGTCATCGGGCCGGCTACCGCCACCACGCTTTCTTTCCGGGGCCGAACGACCAATTCCCGGCTCATCCTGGCCACTCCCCCGAAAGGCATCAGCTCAACTTCCTCAACGGGAACGCCATGGCGGCGAGCCATCCAAACGTGAGCCAACTCGTGCGCAAAAACTGCGGCAAAGGCGATCAGGCCCTTGCCGAGAACCCCGGCGGCAAAGTACACCCCGAGGAGCGCCAGAAACCAATTGTTAATGGAGAACATTATCCCGGCGACCCGGCAGATGCGCATGGCGCCCAAGCTCCCCTCGCCTTAAAGTGCAAAGTCGGCCGCTACGGGTTGCCGGGGAAGTCGATTTTATCCAGGGGGTTAACCAGCGCCCCCTGCTCACGGAACTCGAAGTGCACACCCCAACCTGGAAAGTCGCCCTGGTTGCCTACTTCCGCCAGAATCGCACCCGCCTCAACCCGTTCCGCCTTGCGCACCCGGATGTTGTGCAGTTGGGCGTACAGAGTGTAAACCTCGCTGCCGTGGTCGATCAGAATGTAGGGACCGTAGGTCGGGTTTTCCCCCACCTGGGACACCAAACCGGACATGACCGCCCGTACCGGCGTGCCGGCGGGCGCGCCGATAACCACCCCGGGGTGGAAACGCTCCCGTTTGTCGACCGGGTCGGTCACCCAGCCGAATTCGCGCTCCACGCTGCCGGCGACGGGAGGTTGGAGCCCGTTCGCCGGAACCGTCACCACCATCTCGGTCTCCCCGTCCGGCCGGCGCGGTACCGTGTCCAGGAACGGCATGTCGACGTTCACCGTCTGCAGTCCCAGGCGGACCACCCGGTCCACCACCGGCTGGTAGTTCCATTCCGTGGTCAAAACGTACTGCAGTCCCTCCCGGACCTGAACCCCCAACGGTACCTGGGTCTCCCTGACCGCCAGAAAGAACAAAAACAGAACCGCCGCCACCGTCACCCGGAAAAACCATTTCCTTTCTCTCCGGCCGGCCCGCAACCTGGGCGCGGCCGGCGGCAGAGGCCAATCAAGCCTCTTCTCGCGCCTGAACAATCTCAACCGGTCCCCCTCCCTGCTGCTCCAAGCTGCTACCATCATATGAAGACATTATCCAGATAATGACAAGCTGTGTGCGGAATGGGATTGCTTAGCGGGATTGTTCGGCTTGGGTGGCCCGGGATTCACGGGGGCCTATTTCCGTGATGATCCGGGAATGGAAAACGCCGGCCGGTACCGGCTGGACTACAGTCAACCGCTCCGCCCGCATGACGATTAGAGCGCCGAATGGCTTCAAGAACGGGAGCGCGATCCGGTCCAGGGCAACGGCCGTATTGACCGGCAGCAAGCCGGCCCAGGGAGGGATAAAGACACAAGTGCTCCAGATCAGGGGGCATCCGCCCGTGGTTCGGGTCAGCAACATTTTGAAGCGCCAGGGGGAAAAGAACTGGGCGCCGGCGAAAACGCTTTCACCGGTCCGGGCTTGACGGCGCCGCCGCCAGGCCCAGGGGCTCCACGAGTTCAGCACCCCGATCACCAGACGGCCGCCCGGTTTGACCAGGCGCCACAGCTCCCGGGCGGCGGCCTCCGGGTTGCCGGTGAACTCCAGAACAGTGAGCGCGGTTACCAGGTCGAAGGAAAGGCTCGGGAAGGGCAGGCTTTCCACGTCCGCCTGCAACAGGGTAAGGTTTGCGTACGGCCTGGTCCGCTCGCGGGCTATTTCCAGCATCCGGGAGGAAAGGTCCACACCGGTGACCGCCAGCCCCTTTTCAGCCAGCGCCAAGCTGAGTCGCCCGGTACCGCAGCCCCCGTCCAACGCCCTCTCTCCCGGCTTGGGCGCGGCCAGCCGCAAGAAAAGGCACATCTCCAGCTGGTCCACCTTGCGGCCCAGTGGGGTTTCATACCAGGCGTCATAGTGCTCGGCCACCCGGTCGAAGAGGGCCATGCCAAACCACTTCTATCCCATCAAGCTTAGAAGACAATGGTCTGCCGCCGCACCCAGACATTGCCCAAAAGTCCCAGCGCCGCCAAGGTCAGCACCATGGAACTCGGTCCGTAACTGAAAAGCGGCAGCGTGATCCCAATAACCGGCATTATTCCCGTCGTCATGCCCACAGTGATTAGAACATGGAAGGCCAGCATCGACACCACACCGGTGGCCATCAGGGTGCCGGTGAGGTCCTTGGACTGCCCGGCGATCCGCAAACCCCGGTACAAAATGATAAAAAAGAGCGCCAATAGAGAAACCGCGCCGACAAAGCCCAGTTCCTCGGCCAGCACCGAGAAAATAAAGTCGGTGTGTTGCTCGGGCAGGAAGTTCAACTGGTTCTGAGTGCCGCTGAAAAGACCCCGGCCCCACAGGCCCCCGGCGCCGATGGCGATCTGGGACTGGATAATTTGGAAGCCGTCCTTTTGCCAGTCGCTCCAGGGATCAAGAAAAATCGTCAACCGGGTGATCTGGTAGCTCTTAAGGGGGATCCAGAGCCCGTGATTCAGGTGCGCCCAAATCCAGAGCACCACACCGGACAGTCCCGCCAGCGTCAACCCGCCTAGCAACAAGGGGTTGGCACCGGCAACAAACAGCATGCCCAGGGTAATAGCGATGAACACTAGTGCCGTACCCAAATCGGGTTGCGCCAGGATCAGCGCCATCGGCACCCCGACGTACACGAAAGCGGGCAGGAGATCCCGGAAGCGGTTGAGCTGCCCCTCACGCTCGGAAAGAAGCACCGCCAGCCCGATAATCACCGCCAGCTTGGCGAACTCCGACGGCTGAAACATCAACGGTCCGAATCGGAGCCACTGCTGGGCGCCTCCGGGGGCCGAATGACCGACGGCGAGTACCGCCAGAAGCAACACCAGGCTCACCGCGTAGAGTAATCGCGCGTATCGGGACAACTCCTCATAACGCCAAAAAAGAAAAAAGACAAAAGCCGTCATTCCCAGAACAATGCCCAGGATCTGCTTCCACAAAAAGCCAATACCGGCTCCTCCCGGGAGGCTGGTCACCTGGATGGCGCTGGTGACCGTGACCAAACCCAGCCCAACGACGGCCATTGCGGCCAGTATCAGGGTGTAGTCCAGGTTTTTGAGAACTCTCCTGTGGCGGCTGATTTGTCCCACCCCGGCTTTTTGACCTTGTTCCTCCCATTATAACGGATACCCGGAAAGCCAAAAAGGGGGGTTGCCCCCCCTGTCCTTTTCTCCCGTTAAATATTGGCCACCCTTTTCATCTTTCGGATCGGAATGTTGGCCACCAAGGCCACTTGCTTGTCCACGTGCTCCAGACTTACCTCCAACCCTTTGTCATCTATTTCCATATACTTGGAAATCACTGCCACAATCTCGTTTTTCAGAAGTTGCAGCAGTTGTGGGGAGATGTCGGCCCGGTCGTGGATCAGTACCAGGCGCAACCGCTCTTTGGCGATATTCTTGCTGCCGGGACTTTCCCTGCCTAAGAGGCGGGCCAGGAAATCTAACACTGCCGTTCCTCCTTCCCGTAGCTCATCTGAATCCTATGATTTTCCGCAACCGGTTGAAAAATCCTTCCCGGCTCTCCAAATTCATCAAGGGAACGGCTTCGCCCTGTATCCGGCGGACGATGTCACGGAAGGCGCGCCCGGCGACCGTTTGCTCGTTCACCACCACCGGTTCCCCCCGGTTGGTGGCTACGACCACGGCCTCGTCGTCAGGAATTACACCCAGCAGTTCCAGCCCGAGAATGTCGTGCATGTCCTCCAGGGTCATCATGTCCCCGCGTTGGACCATCTCAATCCGCAGGCGGTTGATAATTAGTTTGGGATCCCTGATGTCGGCCTTGGATTCCAGGATGCCCACCACCCGGTCGGCGTCCCTGACCGCGGCGACCTCGGCGGCGGTAACCACGATCGCTTTTTCAGCCCCGGCGACCGCGCTCTGGAAACCCTGTTCGATACCCGCCGGGCAATCGATAATCACGTAGTCGAAATGCTCCCGCAACTGCCCACAGATATTGCGCAGATCATCCTCGGTCACCGCCGACTTGTCCTTGGTCTGGGCGGTCGGAAGCATAAAAAGCGACTCACCAAACCGGCGGTCCTTGATCATGGCTTGCCGCAGGCGGCACTTCCCCTCGATCACGTCGGTCAGGTCGAACACAATCCGGTTTTCCATCCCCAGGACCACATCCAAGTTTCGCAGACCGGTGTCGGCGTCGATCAGCACCACCTTGTGCCCCAACATCGCCAGCCCGGCCCCGATGTTGGCGGTGACCGTCGTCTTGCCAACCCCTCCCTTGCCGGAAGTCACCACAATAACTTCGCTCATTCCTTATAAGCTCCTTCCTTGGCCTCTAGTTTTTGCCCTGGCGCTCCCCGCCGGGCGGGAAGGTTTCAATAACCACGGTCCCGTCTCTTACCCTGGCCATCTCCGGTTGGTTGGGGTTGAATACTTCCCCGTCGGGTGAACGGGAAATGTGATCGGCAATGCGCAACTGCACCGGACGCAAACGGAAAGCCACGATGACCGCCCGCTCGTCCCCCGCGGCACCAGCCTGCACCGTCCCCCGCAACACCCCCATCACAATGACGTTGCCGGCAGCGGTCACTTCGGCCCCCGGGTTGACATCACCCAGAACCACCACGTTGCCCTCGAAACGCACGCTCACGCCTGAGCGCAGGGTACCGTCCACCACTTTGGTCGGGAGTTCGACGATACCGCCAAGCGCATATTGCCGGGCCATTCATTTCCACCTCACCGTCTGGAAGAGAGGTTTCTACGGTGAATAACCAAATCCTGCTAAATCGCCCGCTGTATTTTCCCTGTTATTTTGCCGAACGCTCTCATTCTCAGCCGCTTGTTCTTCGTCTTATGTCAAAAAACCAAAATAAGCATTCATGATCGCCCGGGCGACCGGGGCCGCCGCCCGGCTGCCCGACCCGCCGTGTTCCACGACCACGGCGACGGCGATCTCCGGCTCCTCAAAGGGAGCAAAGGCCACGTAAAGCCCGTGGTTTTCTCGTCCCCACACCTCGGCGGTGCCGGTTTTGCCGGCGGAGGCCACCGGAAAGTCGAAAAATGAACCGTATGCCGTGCCGCCAGGTTGGTTGACCAAGCGCATTCCCTCCCGGAGAATGTCGAGGGTCTCGGGTGAAATCGAAACTTTTCTCCGAAGTTCGGGCACGGCCTCTTTGACGACCCGGCCGTCCGGGCCGGTCACCCGCTGCACCATGTACGGCCGGTAAAGGTAGCCGCCGTTGGCGATCGCACCCGCGTAGCCGGCCAGTTGCAGGGGTGTGTAGTGGCTCAGGCCCTGACCGATGGACAGGTTAAGGGTATCGTAGTCCCGCCACTGGAGGTCCCAGGCGTAACGGTCGTACTGCGCCTGGATCTTGGCCTTTTCCCGCTCCCACTCCCGCTTCAGTTCATCCCGCCGGGCCTCGCTTGCGCCCGGGAGTTGCGACCGGTAGTGTTCCTCAATCGCTTCGAACTGCGGCCCGAAACGCCGGTCCAGTTCCGCCTGCACCATGCCCCGCTTGTACTCCGCAGTAGGCACCACGCCCGCGGCTTCCCCGGCCAGTTCAAAGCCGGACTTCTCGCCCAATCCGAATTCACGGGCCATGCGCGAGATGTTCGCAGGCCCCGTGCGCAAGCCGGTGGTCAAAAAGAAGGTATTGCACGAAACCTGAATCCCTTGCACCACGTCCACCCGGCCGTGGACACCGAGACAGCCGTAGCGCTGTCTCTGGTGGACAAAGTAGCCGGGATCGGTGACCGTGAACCGGCGGTCGATTATTCCGCCCTCCAGCGCCGCGGCGGCCACCACCATCTTGAAGACGGAACCCGGGGGATAGGTGCTCTGGATGGCCCGGTTCAAAAAAGGTCGTTCCGGAGAGGTGAACAGTGTGCGCGCCTGTTCCGCGCTCAGGGCCCGCGCGAATACCGCCGGGCCGTAGGCCGGGTGACTGGCCAGGGCCAGGACCGCGCCGCTGCGCACGTCGATCACCGCCGCCGAAGCCGCGCGGCAGTCCCGATGCCCTTCATTCTGGAGGTTTTTCACAATCCGGGCCAACGCCTCTTCGGCCGCCCGCTGGACCTCAAAATCAATGGTCAGGGCCAAGTCATGGCCCGGAACCGGGTTTTTCACGCCCAGACTGCGCACCGGCCGGCCCGCCACGTCCACCTCGATCTGGCGGGCGCCCGGGATCCCCCGCAGTTCGCGCTCCCTGGCGTTCTCCAGCCCGGCCTGCCCGAACACATCACCCAAGCGGTAGCCGTCCGCCCGGTGCCGCGCCAACTGGTCGGGCCGGATCTCCCGGATGTATCCCAATGCGTGCGCCAGTAAGTTCCCGTAGGGGTATTCGCGCATCGGCTCGAAGTCGATCAGCACGCCGGGCAGTTCCAGCTGCGCTTCCTCAATCCGGGAAACAATGTCGAGGGAAACGTCCCTTGCCAGGCGGATCGGCTCGTAGCGCCTCGGGCTTTGGTTGTCGACCGCCTCCCAGATTTCTCCGGGCGTGCGGTCCAGGATGGCGGCGAGCCTCTCCACCACCGGTTCCAGTTCCCCGCGGTCCTGCCCGAGGTTCACCAGGGAAACGGTGTAAAGCGGCCGGTTCCCCACCAGCTTTCTCCCGTTGCGGTCGTAAATCTCGCCGCGCGGCGCGCTGATCGTGATCAGGCGCAAGGAGTTCTCCCGAGCCAGGGTTTGGTAGCGTTCGGTTTCCAGCAACTGCAAATGGGCCACCCGGCCGGCAAGCACCACGAAAATGACGGCCACGATGGCGATCAGTACGTTGATCTTCTTGGTCAGGCTTTTCTTGTCCACGGACATCCCCGTTCCTATGGAATCCGCAGCAGTCCCCGGGTGCTGGAAAGGTAAAACCGGCGGTGAAACAGGAGGGCGACGGCGGCGTTGTACACCCCGCCGGGGATCATCAATCCCCACCACACCTCTCCCGGGAAGATGGTCACACCCAGAAACAAGAGCAGCAGGTACCGGACCCCCTCGACCAGGATGATGGCCAGAAAGGCGATGCCGGCCACCACGAAATGGTTCTCTTTGAACAGCCGGAGGTGACCCAGTCCAACCGCGTAACCAGCCGCGGCGAGCGCCACGGCGTTCAACCCCAAGTAATAGCCGGATAGAAAATCGTGGGCCAACCCGCCCAGAAAGCCCAAAAAAGCCCCCCCCCTAGGGCCGTTGAAGATGGCGTAGTACACCACCAAAACCAGCACCAGGTCCGGCTTCACGCCCGCCACCCGGATGAAGTCCAATACCGTCGACGAAAGGACTAACGCCACCGCCAACAGCAACACCAGGAGAAGAATGCGCAAAGCCCTATCCTCCCGGGACGGAATCGAGAATGATAAAGACTTCTTCTAGATGATTGAAGTCCACCAATGCCAAAACCTCCGCCGTCTGAGTCAAGCCGGCTTCGTCCTTCTGGGCCGAAACAATGCGTCCCACCGGAATGCCCTTGGGCACCAGCCCCAGCCCGGAGGTGACCACGTATTGCCCGGCCTCCACTTCCGCATCCAGGGACAGGTAGACCATCCGCAAGGGCGGTGTGCGGTTCAGCACGCCCTTTACCACCCCCGGGGTGCGGATTTCCTGGACCACGGCCCCCACCCCGCTGCGGTGGTCGGTGATTAGAAGCACATCGGAGGTATTCGGCGCCACCGCGATCACGCGGCCCACCAACCCGGCCGGCAGCACCACCGCCATACCCCGCTCGACACCGTGGTGCGCGCCCCGGTTGACCTTAATCTCCCCGAACCAGTTGCTCGGATTGCGGCCGATGACGTCGGCCGTCAGCATTTGGTAACGGCTGTTTTCGTCCCGGTGATCCAGCAACTCCCGCAGGCGCTCGTTCTGCATCTGGTACTCCCGGAGGGCGACCACTTCCCCCTCCAGGTCGCGGATCTGCCGCCGCAACTCCTCTGCCTCCGGATCACCGCTAAACAAAAAGAAGCGCTGGAATACACCGCGCACCTGGTTTCCCACCAGCGTGACCCCGGCCTGCACGAAACCCAAACCGTCCCGCAGGCCCGCTTCCAGAACCGTCAGTTCTTCGCGTTCAGGACCGGTTAGCCGCATCAACAGGAAAAGGAGCAACACCAGGATGCCGGCCGCCAGGAGTCTTCTGATCCGGGTGCGTTTCAAATCACACCACCTTCTTGGGTGAGATCAATACCTTGCGCAAGACATCAATGTTCTCCAGTACCCGCCCGGAACCGTAGGCCACCGCCAGAAGCGGCTCTTCGGCCAGGTGCACGGGCATCCGGGTTTCCTCGTTCACCAGCCGGTCCAGCCCCCGCAGGAGCACCCCGCCGCCGGCCATCATGATTCCGCGGTCCATAATGTCGGAGGCCAACTCCGGCGGGGTCTTTTCCAGGGTCTGCCGGATGGCGTCCAGGATGGCGCGCACCGGTTCCGAAAGCGCCCGGTAAATCTCGGCTGAAGTAACGGTCACCGTCTTGGGCAGGCCGGAAACCAGGTCCCGGCCCCGCACCTCCTCGGTCTCCTCGTGTTCCAAGGGGTAGGCCGTGCCGATCTTGATTTTCAGTTCTTCAGCGGTACGCTCGCCGACCATCAGGCTGTAGTTGCGCTTGACATGCTGGATAATGGCCTCGTCCATCTCGTTGCCGGCCACCCGGATCGAACGGCTCGCAACAATTCCCCCCAGGGAAATCACCGCCACTTCCGTCGTTCCCCCACCCACGTCGACAATCATCGTGCCGGTCGGTTCGTGCACCGGCAAACCAGCCCCGACGGCGGCCGCCATCGGCTCCTCGATCAGGTAACACTCCCGGGCGCCGGCCGCCAGCGCCGCCTCCCTGACCGCCCGCTCCTCCACCGCGGTGACACCGGACGGAACGCCGATCACCACCCGCGGCCGGACCAGAAAAGTTCTTCCGCGCAGGGCTTTGTTGATGAAGTACTTGATCATGCTCTCGGTGATGTCAAAATCGGCGATCACGCCGTCCCTCATCGGGCGGATGGCCACGATGTTCCCCGGAGTGCGCCCGATCATCTGCTTGGCCTCTTCGCCCACGGCCAGAATCCGCCCGCTGTCTTTTTCGATGGCCACCACGGACGGCTCGCGCATTACAATGCCCTTTCCTTTTACATACACCAGGGTGTTCGCGGTGCCCAGGTCGATACCCATATCCCTGGAAAGAAATGCAATCGCCATGACCTACCCCTTTCACCCGTTCTCGCTAGAAAAGACCTTCCAATTTCAGACTGGTGAACTTATTATCTCCGATGACGATGTGGTCTAGGACCCGAATCCCGACTATTTCCCCAGCCTCGAAAAGCCGCTGCGTCAGTTCGACGTCCTGCGGGCTCGGGGTCGGATCGCCGCTCGGATGATTGTGAATCAGGATCACTGCGGCGGCGCTGCGCCGGATCGCGTTTTTAAACAACTCCCGCGGGTGGACGCCGGAAGAGTTCAGGGTGCCGACCGAGACCTTCTCCACTGCCAAAACCCGGTTCTTGGTATTCAGGACCAGCGCCCAGAAGTGCTCCCGGTCAAAGTACCGCATCTCCTCCATCACCAGCCCGGCCGCCTCTTCGGGGGTGCGCACGGTCGGCTGCCATTCCCCGGGGCGGCAGGCGGCCCGCCGGCCCAGTTCAAAGGCCGCCCGGACCTCGGCCGATTTCGCCGGGCCGACGCCCTTGACGGCCTGCAACTCCTCGATCCCGGCCTCCGCCAGCCCCCGCAGGCCGCCGAAGCGGCTCAAGATCTGGTTGGCCAGGTCGATCGCCGTGACGGTGACCGTTCCGCTCCGGAGCAGGATTGCCAGAAGCTCGGCGTCCGAAAGGGACTGTACGCCGTGCGCCGCCAGCCGTTCACGCGGGCGAAGCTCCGCGGCCATTTTCTTTATCGTTAAGTGGTATTCGACAGCCAAGAGGCCCTACCTCCGTCCGGAGGGACTCCAATTCGTACCAACCAGGCTTAAAAGGTCCAGACCCTGCCGGTGGAAAAGCCCCTTCAGAAGCGGCAGAGGCAGGCCGACCACGTTGAACCAGCAACCCTCAATACCCCGCACGAAAAGACCGCCGAGTCCCTGGACCGCGTAGGCCCCGGCCTTGTCCAGCGGTTCCCCGGTGGCCGCGTACCATTCGATTTCTTGCCGGGTCATCGCCCGGAAGTGGACGCACGTCCGTTCGTGACCGGTGACCGCGTGCCCGTCCGGCATCCGGATCAAACTCACCCCGGTGAGCACTTCGTGGGTGTCGCCCTGCAAGACGGTCAACATCCGGGCGGCCTCCTCCGGTCCGTCCGGCTTTCCGAAGAACCGCCCCCGCTGGAACACTACGGTGTCCGCCCCAAGGACCAAACCGTCGCCAACCCGGCAGGCCACCGCCCGGGCCTTGCGTTCGGCCAGCCCCTCCGCCACGTTCGCCGGATCCGGCCCGGCAAAGACCTCATCAACCCCGGCGGGAAGCACCTCGAACTCCAAGCCGAGGCTTTGCAGCAGTGCCCGCCGCCGGGGGGAGGCCGAAGCCAAGACAATCCGGAACATGAGCCTCAAGTATTCCGGTAGACCAGATACCCCAATAGAAAACCGAGGAGGGTAAGTGGCCCGATGGACAGGGAAAACCCGAAAGTGACTGTCATAAACTGCAGATCCAAAACCCCGGGGGCCAATCCGGCGGTCAGCATATTGTCCAAAAAGGGGAACGTCGGGCTCAGAATCCGGCCCGCCACGCTACCCGCCAAACCACCGAGGATCATCAACACGACCAGGATCCACGGGTTCCTGCCTCTCGCCATGAAACTCCCCCCATAAACCTCAGTGTAGCATTCCCGGCAAATCGTGACAAGCTCTACCCGGAAGGCAGAGCTTCGCGGAAAAGCTCTTCTTGCCCTACAGTTCGTCCCGCAACCGGACGACCATTGTCAGTTCCACCGCCGCGCCGAGCGGCAGCTCGGCCACCCCCAGCGCGGCCCGGGCGTGGCGCCCGGCTTCTCCAAAGACCGCCAGCAGCAACTCCGAAGCGCCGTTCACCACCCCGGGCTGCCCCTCGAAACCAGGGGCGCTGCGCACGTAGCCGGTGAGCTGAACCACCTGCTCCACCAGGTCCAGGCTGCCGGCCACGCTCCGGATGACCCCCAGGCAGTTGAGCGCACAAAGCCGGGCCGCCTCGTACCCATCCGCCGGGGGCAAGTCGGCACCGATGCGTCCCCGGAAAACGACTTCCCCCCCGGTTATGGGAAGTTGCCCCGAGGTGAAAACCAGTTGCCCCGCCCGCACTCCCGGCACATAGGCGGCCACGGGCGGCGGGGGTTCGGGGATGGTCAGTCCCAGGGTCCGGCATCTTTCTTCCGCTGACATCCGCTAAAAACCTCCTTGGGCGCTTGCGGTTTTGGCGCCCTGTCCTCCTTGGGTGTTTGCCGCGTCCTCTCTAAGTATACCTCGCCTGCGCCGGAAAAGCCGCGTCCCCTCGTGGGCAAGCGGCGAAAAGAACCCCGGCTCCGGCGGGCTGCGGGTGAAGTATAAGAGCGCTTTTGGACGAGCAGTACCAGGGACGGGCGCCCCAGGGGACTGGCTCGTTTTTGGCCGGAAACATATCGGACTTCGGAAAGGCTTACGTGCCAAAAACGTGCCTGTCCCCCTCGGTGACCCCCGGCGCCTAGAACCCGCCCCGCACCACCATCACTATGAAGAAGAGGTAGAGCGAGCCACCGAGGGCGGCGAGGAACCAACCATCCAGGTGCCCGGCCCGGCGGGCGTAGAGAAAAACCAGCCAGGACGCCGTCAGGGCGAGCACCGCACTGGTGAGGGCCGCCGTGGTCAACCGCCAGTCGGTGAAATAGATGCCGATGGCAGGTACCAGCGTACTCTGAAAAACCATGGCCCCGGTAATGTTTCCCATGGCCAGGGTGTCCTTCTTCTCCTTCGTCCAGATCAGGCTGTTGAAAAGTTCCGGCATCTCGGTAGCGATGGGAGCCACCAGTAACGCAAACAAGAGCGGGGCCATGCCGAAATGGTGCGCCAGGAAACCGATGCCCTGCACAAAGACCTTGGCCCCCCCGAGAATCAGCAGGAAGGCGAAGCAAACTTGACCCAGGATCAACACCAGGTGCGGGTCGGCGGCGCGCGGGGCCACCAAGAGCGGACCGGTGCCGTCCCCCGTTCCGCAGCGCTCGCCCTGGGTAACGGCCCGCACCAAAAAAACCACGTAGGTCAAAATCAGGATCACCACCACGGCCGGCCTGACGGCCGTGGGCAGGAAGGCGGCGGCGATGGCCAGCGTGTAGGCGGCCAGGAAAAACCCCAAGTCCCGGCGTAAAAGATCAGGGTGGGGACGCACGCGCGCCGAGCCGCGGCGGCGCCTCAAAACCACGGCGGTGGTCCCGGTCAGGCAGAAACCCACAGTGGCCAGCATGAAGGGCGCCCCCAGGATCGCCCCGATGCCGACCTCATCGGCGGCCTGGCCGTGACCCGTCAGGATGGCCACCACCGGGATCATCGTCTCCGGCAGGGCGGTGCCGATCGCGGCCAGTACGCTGCCCACCGCCCCTCTGGCCAGTCCGAGCCGCAAGCCCAGCCACTCCACCCCGTTGGTGAAAAACCGCGCCCCCAACAGGATCACCGCCAAAGCGGCCACCAGGTAGAGATAAACCAAACCCCCAACCCCTCCCACAGGCCTCGGCAAGCATCGCTTAATCTGTATGAGTATGCCCGCGGGAAAATCACCGGGCGGGGGCGTACCTTAGCGCAGCCCGGCAGTGACGGCCACACTAAACAGGCCGTTATGGTCGTCAGCGGTCAGTCGTCGGTCGTCTGTCGCCGCCACCGGTATCCAGTTGAAAAGCCGTTTTGGGGAAAGGGGGAAAGGGGGAAAGGGGATCGCTAATAATCGGGGGTTACGGCCGGCCGGAGGGCGCCGATGAGGTAGACCGACCCGGTGACGACCACCACTGCTCCCACTCCGGCAATGGCCCGGGCGCGACCGAGGGCCGCAAAGCAGTCCGGCTCGGTTTCCACGTGTGCGCAATGCCTGGCGGCCTCCACCGACACCCGCTCCCAATCCACGGCGCGCTCCGAAGGAGGCCTGGTGACCACCACGGCCCGTGCCGCGGGGGCCAGCGCGGCGGCGATACCCGCCCGGTCCTTGTCCCCCAGCACCCCTAAGACCATGACGATCTCCCGGCCCGGAAAACGTGCGGTCAGTGTGTCCCGCAGCGCCCCGGCGGCGGCGGGGTTGTGGGCGGCGTCCAGCACCACCGCCGGCCGTCCGTCCAGCACCTCGAAGCGGCCGGGCCAGCGCACCGCCGCCAGCCCTTCGTGAATTGCCCCGGGACCCAGGGAAGGAACAAGTTCCCCGACCACTTCGGCAGCGGCCACCGCGCAAGCCGCATTCACCTGCTGGTGCCGCCCGGCGAGCGGCAGCGCCAATCCTCGGTAGACGGCCCGCCGGCCGCGGATGTCCAGCACCTGTTTTTCGCCGGTGTTCGCCCCCGGTCGTGAACTCACGTCGGCGCCCACCCGGATCAGCGGTGCGCCCGACTCCCGGCAGGCGCGGGCGATCACGTCCAGCGCCTCGCCTTCAGCCGCGGTCACCAGCGGCACTCCGGGCTTGATGATCCCGGCCTTTTCCCGGGCGATTTCAGCGAGCGTGTCGCCAAGGTAGTCTTGGTGGTCCAAGGCGACGTTGGTGATTACGGCCACGGCGGGAACAACCACGTTCGTGGCGTCCAGCCGCCCCCCGAGACCCACCTCCAGCACCGCCAGACCAACGCGCTCCTCCCTGAAGAGTTGCAGTGCCAGGACGGTATGCAGTTCAAACTCCGTGGGCCGGAACCGGCGGGCCGCCGGCGCCAGCAGGCCCCAATGACGGGCAATCAGCCCGGCTAGGCGCTCTTTCGCCACCGGACAGCCGTCGATCAAAAAGCGCTCCGTGTAGCTCGAAAGGTGGGGCGAAGTGAAAGTGCCCACTTTGAGGCCGGCGGCCCGGGCCATAGAGCTCAGCATCGCGGCCGTCGAACCCTTGCCGTTGGTCCCCCCGATGTGGGCCGCCAAAAGATCGGCCTGAGGATCACCCAGCGTGGCCAGGAGTTCCCGCACCCGTTCCAGGCCGAAGTTCACCCCGGTCGCCGCCAGCCCGCGCAGAGCGTCCAAGGCCTCTTCAAAGTTCACCTTTCCCCCCCCCACCTCAAAGAGGCGCCCGAGGCGCCTCCGAAAGTCAAAAAACGGCACAAGACGCTCTGACCCCTTATCGGGGTTAGGGGTCTGGTCTTTCTGGGTTATTCTCAAGGGCCTGGCACTATCGGCTCATAGTTCCTTGCCGGGGTTAAGGGGTCTGGTCTTTCTGTCTCCTTTCTCCTTGTCTCCGGTCGGCGCCTCTTCTTTCTCCTTTCCTGCGCTCAGGCCCGGTGTAGAGTGCCGGATCGTTTTTCCGCCGTTCCCCTTGTCTCCGGTCTTCCTGTCTCCTTTCCCCCTGGCTCCTTTTCTCCGTTTCCCTTGTCATTTCCAACCTCTCCCTTTTTTTAGTGTGGGTTGCCGGAGCCTCAACTGTTTCCCTCTAGCAAGGCCAGCCGGGACGCCAGAGCCGCACGCTTTTCGGCCAACTCGGTCCGTTTGGCCCGTTCCTTTTCCACCACCTCGGGCGGAGCTTTTTCCAAAAAGGCCGGATTGCCCAGTTTCCCCTCCACCCGCGCGAAGTCCGTTTCAACCTGTTGCAGTTCCCGGGCCAGGCGCCCGGCCTCCCGCTCGATGTCGATCAGCCCGGTCAGCGGCACGTAGATCTCCATTCCCCGCACCACCGCGTGCGCCGCCTCCGGCTTGGTGCCCAGCGTCTCCACGACCTCGACCCGCACGTTGGCCAGGTTTTCGATGTATTCCCGCCACCGATTTAAAACGGCGCGCACGGACCCGTCGAGAACCACCAACACCACTTGGGCCAGGGCGCTCGGGGGCACGTTCATTTCACTGCGCAAATGCCGCACCGCGCGCGTGGCTTCAATGATGAAACCCATGTCGCGTTCCGCATCCGGGTCGACAAGTGCGGGCACCGCGGCCGGCCAAGCAGCCCGCATGATCGTCTCGCCCTCGTGGGGCAGGTGCTGCCACAACTCCTCAGTAATAAACGGCATGAACGGGTGCAAGAGTTCCAGGGTGGACCGCAAGATCCGGACCAATACGTCCTGCGCCGCGGCCCGTTCCGCGTCCGTTCCCTGGTAGAGCCGCCGCTTGACCAGTTCGATATGCCAGTCGCAAAACTCATCCCAGATAAACTCGTAGAGCGCGCGGCCCGCCTCGCCGGGGTCGTACGCCGCCAGCCCCCCGGTCACCCGATCCCGGGTGCGCGCAAAGCGGCTTTGCACCCAGCGGTCCGCCAGCTCCAGCGGGGCGGCCGCTGGTACGGGCTTGGCCCGGGGCCCGTTCCCGGCCTGCCGGGCGTCCAGGTTCATGAGCACGAACCGGGACGCGTTCCAGAGCTTGTTGGCGAAGTTGCGGGCGCCCTCCAGCTTCTCAAAGTGAAAACGCAGGTCGTTGCCCGCGGTATGACCGGTGACCAGCATGAACCGCAGGCTGTCCGCACCGTACTTTTCGATGACCTCGATCGGGTCCACCCCGTTGCCCAAGCTTTTGCTCATCTTCCGCCCCAGCGCGTCCAGCACCAGGCCGTGGATGAACACGTCGTGAAACGGTTTTTCGTCCATGAACTTGAGGCCGCTGAACATCATCCGAGCCACCCAGAAGAAGATGATGTCCCGCGCCGTGACCAGCACCGAGGTCGGGTAATAACGCGCCAGGTCCGCGGTGGGCTCCGGCCACCCCAACGTGGAAAAGGGCCACAGCGCCGACGAGAACCAGGTGTCCAGCACGTCGGGGTCCTGCTCCAGCGCCGCGTGACCGCACCGGGAGCAGGCCGCCGGTTCGGTCCGGGCGGCGATCACCTCTTGGCATTCCCGGCAGTACCAGACCGGGATGCGGTGCCCCCACCACAGTTGCCGGGAAATGCACCAGTCCCGCACGTTTTCAAGCCAGTTTATGTAGATCTTCGCAAAGCGCTTCGGGACGAAGCGTACCCGCCCGCCTCGCACCGCGGCGACGGCCGGCGCCGCCAGCGGCTGCATGTGCACAAACCACTGCAGCGAAAGCATGGGCTCCACCATGGTCTGGCACCGGTAACAGTGCCCCACGGCGTGGTCCAGGTCTTCCACCCGGGCCAGCAAGTCCTGGCGCTCCAGTTCTTTTAGCACCCGCCGGCGACACTCCATGCGGTCGAGCCCCGCGTAGGGCCCGGCCTGCGCGGACATACGCCCTGCGGCGTCGATGACCTGCACCTGGGGCAGGCCGTGCTGCTTACCGATTTCAAAGTCGTTGGGGTCGTGGGCCGGGGTGATTTTCAGCGCCCCAGTGCCGAAGGCCGGGTCCACGTAGCGGTCGGCGATCACGGGGATCTCACGCCCCACCAGCGGCAGCACCACCGTGCGTCCCGCCAGGTGCCGGTAGCGCTCGTCGTCCGGGTGCACCGCCACCGCAGTGTCACCCAGCATGGTCTCCGGGCGGGTGGTGGCCACGGTCACGCAGCCGCTCCCGTCCGCCAAGGGGTAGCGGACATGATAGAGGTGGGAAGGCGTGTCCAGGTGTTCCACCTCGATGTCCGAGATGGTGGTGGCGCACCGGGGGCACCAGTTGACGATGTAGTGGTCCCGGTAGATGAGGCCCTCTTCGTAGAGCTGCAGGAAGACCTCCCGCACCGCCTCCGAACAGCCCTCGTCCATGGTGAAACGTTCCCGCGACCAGTCGCAGGACGCGCCAAGCCGGCGCAACTGCGTGGTGATGCGGTGGCCGCAATTCGCCTTCCAGTCCCACACGCGCTCTAAGAACTTCTCCCGCCCCAAGTCGTACTTGGTCAGCCCCTCCTGGGCCAACTGGGCCTCCACCCGCACCTGGGTGGCGATGCCGGCGTGGTCGGTGCCGGGCAGCCACAGTGTTTCGAAACCCTGCATCCGGCGCCAGCGAGTCAAAACGTCCTGCAGCGTGTTGTTCAGGGCGTGGCCCATGTGCAACTCCCCGGTGACGTTCGGGGGCGGCATAACAATGGAATAAGGCTCACGGCCCGCACCCGGAGCCGGGCGGAAGTAACCCTCTTCTTCCCAGTGCCGGTAGCGCCGCTCTTCGACATGATGTGGGTTGTATACCGGAGAAAGGCTCTTGTGTCCCATATTTTGTTTCCTCTCCAGTTTCTCTCAGTAAATCTTATTTAGTTTCCCTTGGTGTGTCAACAACCGCGTCTTTTCCTGCAACCGCGCCTTTTCCGCAGAGCTGACGCGTAATATTTCATTTCCACACCCCGTATGCATTAACATAAGCTTGGCCCGAAACGGAGGCGCACCCTATGCGCAGAATACTCCTCGCCGCCGCCACGGTCACCGTCCTGGCCGCCGGAGCGGTAGCGGTCTGGTTCCTCACCCACCCCCGGGAACCGGAGGCGCACCGCATCTCGGTACGAGAATCGGCGCGCGAGATCGCCTACCTGCCCCATTACCTGGCGGCGGCCTTGGGCTATTTTGAGGACAACGGCCTGCGTTTGAGCCTGACCACCGCACCCCGCGGGGTGGTGGGCCCCGCCCAGGAGAAATTCGACCTCTACCTCGTTCCCCTGGACCGATTGATGGTCGACGGACCGGTGGCCTTCGCCGCCCTGACCGGGAAAGACCCAAACTTCCTGCTCGGCCGGGAAGCGAAACCAGACTTCCAGTGGGAGAGCCTCCGGCGACACACCGTGATCGGCGATCCGCCCGATGCCACAGGAGAGGCGGCGCTGGAGGAAATCCTGCGGCGCCTGGAACTCGTCCCCCAGACCCACGTGACCGTCATCCAGCACCTGCCGGTACACTTGCGGGTGGGTGCCTTTCTGGCCGGGACGGGGAGCTACATCATCCTGACCGACCCGATGGCCGCCCTTCTGGAGAAGGCCGAAACCGGCTTCGCCCTGGTCTCGCTTGCGGAGGCCGGCAGGGTTCCGTCCCGGGTCTGTGCGGCCACACCCGAGTTTTTGCAAACCCACCCCGACATCGCCCTCGGTTACTGCATAGCCGTCTTTCAGGCCCAGGAGTGGATCGCGCAAAAGAGCCCCGCGGAAATCGCCGTAGTCGCCGCGCCTTTCTTTCCCTACCTCGACCTTGAAACGCTTGAACGGGTTATCGCCCGGAACAAGGCCCTCGGTCTCTGGCCGGCAAACCCGCTGGTTGAGGAAGACGGCTACCAGAATCTCCAAAACTGGTTGATCCAGTCCGGGGAGTTGCCGCAGGCCGTGCCCTTTCACCAGGCCGTTGTTCCTTCGTTCGCCCGTGAATCGGTGGAAGGAGGCACCGTCCCGCCGCCCCCGCAGTGAAAAAGCCCCCCTCGCTTTCCGTCGGGGGGGCTTCCGGTGGCGCGCAGTGTGAGCGGTGCGGTCAAGAAACGCTGACAATGATGGCCCGCGGGTCGAGGGTGGTATCCGAAACCTTCATCACCGTTTCCTCCGGGCTCCATCCCAGCACAATTCTAATACCGTCGTGGTAGTCGACCCGATGCAGGTCCACCCTGAGTACCCGTTTGCCAAAAGGTCCCCGGTGCTCGAAAACAAACTCGAAGCTCTCGTTGCGCAGGATTCGGAAGTGGGAACCGCCGACGATCTTGTCAACGAGGACGACTTCCCTAATGTTCTGGTCGAAAAGTGACCGCTTCTTGGTCTCCCAAACCGCACCGCCCTTGACCTCGTTGAACTCGTCAATAAGGTCGCCCAGTGCCATTCCAACCACTTCCTCACGCCAGAATCTTGCGGTATTCTTCCAGAACCGCCGTTATTGAAGAAAGAGGGCGCGTAAGTACGTTCGCCCTCTGCTTCAACCATTCCTGCTTGGTTTCATCCTTTTTTGCTAAAACGCGGCGCCCCGTCCAGTTAAGGAACATTCTGCACTATGGTCTGGTAACTGAGCTCCGGCTGGGTCGAATCCGGCAGCCGGGTTTGGGTCGCCAAGCCACCGGGGCAAAGCGCCGTTTCCAGCACTTCATCCATATGCTCGACCAGTTTGAACTCCAGCTTCGACCTTACGTTGGCTGGAATGTCCTCCAGGTCCTTCCTGTTCTCCAGCGGCAGGATCACGGTCTTGATCCCCGCCCGGTGGGCGGCCAGGATCTTCTCCTTGAGCCCTCCTACCGGAAGTACCCGGCCGCGCAGGGTGATCTCACCCGTCATCGCCACATCGTGACGCACCAACCGGCCGGTCAAGGCGGAAGCCAAGGCCGTGGCGATGGTAATGCCGGCTGACGGACCGTCCTTGGGGGTAGCCCCTTCGGGAATATGGATGTGGATGTCCGTCTTTTCGTGGAACTGCCCGTCAATCTGCAGCTGCTCCGCCCGGCTGCGCACATAGCTGTATCCGGCCTGGGCCGACTCCCGCATCACGTCTCCCAGCTTTCCGGTCAGGGTCAGGCCGCCCTTGCCTCTGCAAACGGTAACTTCGATCGACAAGGTGTCGCCGCCGACTTCGGTCCAGGCCAGACCGGTACCGACTCCGATTTCGTCGTTCTTTTCGGCCATCCCGTAGCGAAAACGGGGAATCCCCAAGAACTGCTCGGCGTTCCGCTTGGTCACCCGGATTTGCTTGGCCTTTTTGGCCACAATTTCCTTGGCCGTCTTGCGGCACAAGGTGGCGATCTGGCGCTCCAGGTTCCGGACTCCGGATTCGCGGGTATACTCCCGGATCAGTCTCCGGACGGCCCCTTCCGAAATGGTCAGGTTGCCGCGGTCCAGTCCGTGTTCCTTAAGCTGCTTCGGAATCAGATGCCGGACCGCGATCTGCACCTTCTCTTCCTCCGTGTAACCGGAGATGTAGATGACCTCCATCCGGTCCATCAGCGGCCTTGGTATGTTGTACGCCAGGTTGGCCGTCGTAATGAACATCACGTTCGACAGATCAAACGGCACCTCAATATAGTGGTCGGAAAACGCGTTGTTCTGCTCGGGATCGAGCACCTCCAGAAGCGCCGCCGACGGGTCGCCCCGAAAGTCCATGCTCATCTTGTCGACCTCATCGAGCAGGAAGACCGGGTTCTTGGAACCGGCGGTCCGCATGCCCTGAACGATCCGGCCCGGCAGGGCGCCCACATAGGTGCGCCGGTGCCCGCGAATCTCAGCCTCGTCGCGCACCCCGCCCAGCGAGATCCGCACGAACTTGCGCTCCAGTGCCCGGGCGATGGATTTGCCCAGGGAGGTCTTGCCGACACCCGGCGGGCCCACGAAGCACAGGATCGGCCCCTTCATCTTCTTAGCCAGTTTGCGGATGGCCAGGTACTCGACGATCCGGTCCTTCACCTTGTCGAGCCCGTAATGGTCCTCGTCCAGGATGTGCTGGGCACTGTTGATGTCCAGCCGGTCCCGGGTGCCCTTGGTCCACGGCAGAGCCAGCAGCCAGTCCAGGTAGTTGCGCACCACCGTGGCCTCGGCAGCCATCGGCGGCATCTTCTCCAGGCGTTCCACTTCCTTGAGCGCTTTCCCCTCGACTTCCTTGGGGAGCTTGGCCTCGGCGATCTTCTCGCGGTATTCCTCGCCTTCCGCCACCCGTTCGTCTTTTTCGCCCAATTCGCGCTGGATGGCCTTCATCTGCTCGCGCAGGTAGTATTCCTTCTGCGTCTTCTCCATCTGCTTCCGGACCCGCACGTTGATCCGCCGTTCCAGCTCCACGATCTCCAGTTCCTTGGCCAGCAAAGCGCAAAGATTCTCCAGCCGGTCCGCAATCCTGATCGCTTCGAGCACACTCTGTTTGTCCTCGATCCGCAGGGGCAGGTGAGACACCACGATATCGCCCAACCGGCCGGGATCCTCGATGTTGACCACAGAAACGACCGTTTCCGGCGGAATGCGTTTAGACAGTTTGACATACTGCTCAAACTGGTACACCAGGTGGCGCATGAGCGCCTCCAGCTCCGCCGTCTTCTGGAACTGTTCCAGGTATTGGTCGACTTCCACCACAAAATACGGATCGGCGGCGGCGAATTTTACGATCTTGGCCCGGCCGATGCCTTCGACCAGCACCCGGATGGTGCCGCCCGGTAGCTTGAGCAATTGCTTCACCTCGGCGACCGTACCCACCTCGTAAATATCGTCTACGCCCGGGTCATCGGTTTGCGCTTCTTTCTGCGTGGCCAAAAAAATATGTCGTTCCTGGATCATGGCCTCCTCTATGGCCTTGACCGATTTATCACGGCCGACGTCAAGATGAATCACCATATACGGGAAAACCAAGATCCCACGCAGCGGGAGCAGGGGTAATACCCTTCTGACCGAATCCAAAGGCGCACCTCCTTGTCCTGCACTACTGCTACTACTACCAGCGATATAACTAGTCATTTAGACTATTATATCTTAACACACCCCGCGAGTGCCCCGCTAATAGCAATCCTTGTAAAGCCCCGGGGGGCGGGACACATGACAGTATAGCAAATGGACAAGGGCAACGTCCAACAGCAAAAAAGCCCCGGAGGGGCGTTTCAAACGCCACCGGGAGCTTCAACCCGGTTGCGTTCGCGGACCGGAGACAACCACCTCGCGAGGCACCGGAGCGTTTGTCGGAGGTCACATTGGGAGCTTATTCAAGGAACTCACTCGCCTCGGGCGCGGCCACAGTGACCGGAGACAATGCTCCGGTACACGCTAGAGCCCGGCGGGAATCGGCCCGATCCGGTCGGCGAACCCGCCGCCGGCCGCCGCATCCAGGGGCTGTATCAGGGCCCCGGCCAATACTTCGCTTAAGTGGGCCACCGGGACCACTTCGGTCTCGCCGTAGGTGCGGTAGAGTTCCTGGAAGTTCTCCGCGGGGATGAACACCCGTTTCGCGCCGGCCTTGGCCGCCGCTTCAATCTTCGCCACCACCCCGCCCACCGGTTTCACCAGGCCCCGGATGGACACTTCCCCGGTCATGGCCACTTCGTTCGAGACGGGCACCCGGTACACGGCCGAGCAGATGGCCGTCGCCACCGCCACCCCGGCGGAAGGGCCGTCCACCGGCATCCCGCCCGGGAAGTTGATATGGAGGCAATAGTCCTCCGGATTGAATTTGACCACCGGTTTCAGGGCGGTGAACACGTTTTCCACCGCGCTCTTGGCCAGGCTCTTGCGGCGGATCACCCTCCCCCCGCCATTCAGCTCCTCTTCGTCCACCAGCCCGGTGATGATGAGCTTCCCAGTGCCTTTCTTAACCGGCGTCGCCGTAGCCTCGATTTCCAGCATCATCCCCGCGTTCGGGCCGTACACCGCCAGCCCGTTCACCTGGCCGACCGCCGGCTTTTCCGGAATGCTCCGCTCGGGGCGCGGCGCGTACTGACCGCTGTGGATCACCCATTCCACGTCCGCCACCAAAATGCGTTCCCGGGCTTCGGCCAGCACCAGCCCGGCCGCCAACTGAACAATGTTGACCGCCTCCCGGCCGTTGGTGGCGTATTTGGCGATCACCTTCAACACCGGCGCCTCCAGGGGGAATCCGGTCCGGGACCCGGCATTGGCCGCAATCCGCCCCACCTGTTCCGGCACCAGCGGGCGAAAGAAAATCTCCAGGCAGCGCGAGCGCAGGGCCGGTGAAATGTTCTCCGGCATGCGGGTGGTGGCCCCCACCAGGCGGAAATCCGCAGGGAGGCCGTTCTGAAAGATATCGTGGATGTGTTGCGGCACCTGAACATCGTCCGGGTTATAGTAGGAACTCTCCAGGAATACCTTGCGGTCCTCGAGCACCTTCAAAAGCTTGTTCATCTGGACCGGGTGCAACTCGCCGATTTCGTCGATGAACAGAATCCCGCCGTGTGCCCTGGTTACGGCCCCTGGTTTGGGCTGAGGCACACCGGCCATGCCCAGCGGACCCGCACCCTGATAGATGGGGTCGTGGACCGACCCGATCAGCGGGTCGGCAATGCCGCGCTCGTCAAAACGGGCGGTCGTGGCGTCGATTTCGATAAAACGGGCTTCCTCGCCGAACGGGGAATGGGTGTTCCCGCGGGCCTCCTCCAGCACCAGGCGGGCGGCTGCCGTCTTGCCGATTCCCGGCGGGCCGTACACGATGACGTGCTGCGGATTGGGGCCGCACAGCGCCGCCCGCAATGCTTTCAGCCCTTCCTCCTGCCCCACGATTTCGCTGAAGCATGTCGGGCGGGTCTTCTCAGCCAGCGGCTCGGTCAAGGAAATAGAGCGCAATTTCCGGAGTTTCTCAATTTCGCTGCGGGAGCCCCTCTCCACGGCGACCTTTGAGCCTTGTTGCGCTTTCAGAAGATTCCAGAAGTACAGGCCGATAACCACGCCGAAGAACACTTGCAGTAACAAAATCACGCTGGAAAATCCCGGTCCGAATTCGCCCACGGTCTGCCTCCCTGCTCCGGCTTTTGATAGCTCTAGTATGGTTTGAGGGAGACATTTATAGTCACGGAAAGCAGAATTTTTTTCCTTGACCGCCAAAACAGAAAGGCCGCCCCTAAGGGCGGCCGGTGTTTTGCGGCTTTTACAGAGCGCTTTCCTTTTTCTTCTTGCTTCGTTCCACGGTGATGATCAGTGGGTTCTCCCGGTTCACGACCGTCTCCTTCGCGATGGTGCATTTGGCGACGTCTCCCCGGGACGGAATGTCATACATAACATTCAGCATGATTTCCTCCAGAATCGCCCTTAATCCCCGGGCTCCGGTGTTGCGCCGGATGGCTTCCTCGGCGACGGCCTGGAGCGCCTCTTCCTGGAATTCCAGGGCAACCCCGTCGATGTCGAAGAGCTTCTCATACTGCTTAACCAGGGCGTTGCGCGGCTCGACCAGGATCCGGACCAGGTCCTCCTGGCTAAGTGGGTCAAGCGTCACGATGACCGGCAAACGCCCGACAAACTCGGGGATCAGGCCGTACTTCAGGAGATCCTGGGGCAGGATGTTCCGTAAGATGTCGCCCAGCTTGCGGTCCCGCTTTAGCGTCAGTTCGGCCCCGAACCCCATGGTCTTTTTCGCCACCCGGCTCTGGATGATCTTGTCGATCCCCTCAAAGGCCCCCCCGCAAATAAACAGGATGTTGGTGGTATCCAGCTGGATGAACTCCTGGTGCGGGTGCTTGCGCCCGCCCTGCGGGGGCACGCTGGCCACGGTGCCCTCCAGGATCTTCAGCAGGGCCTGTTGCACGCCCTCGCCGGAAACGTCCCTGGTTATGGAGGGGTTCTCCGACTTCCGGGCGATCTTGTCGACCTCGTCGATATAGACAATGCCCTTCTCCGCCTTCTCCACGTCGTAGTCGGCGGCCTGAATGAGCTTTAAAAGGATGTTCTCCACATCCTCGCCCACGTACCCGGCCTCGGTCAGTGAAGTGGCGTCGGCGATGGCAAAGGGAACGTTCAAAAACCGCGCCAGCGTCTGCGCCAGCAAGGTTTTGCCGGAACCGGTCGGCCCGAGCATGACGATGTTGCTCTTTTGCAGCTCCACGTCCTCAAGCTTGCCACCCAGATTTATCCGCTTGTAATGGTTGTACACGGCCACGGAAAGAATCTTCTTGGAATACTCCTGGCCGATCACGTATTGGTCCAGATAGTCCTTGATCTCGCGCGGCTTCGGGATGTCGCGCAGTTCCAACCCAAGGTCCTCGCTCAGTTCCTCCTCGATGATCTCGTTGCACAGCTCAATGCACTCGTCGCAAATATATACCCCGGGGCCGGCCACCAGCTTTTTGACTTGATCCTGCAGCTTGCCGCAAAACGAACATTTCAACTGGCCCTTGTCGTTAAACATCGTCCCACCTCTTCTACTTGGCCTTCTTGCGCACCGTGATCACTTCATCGATTATACCATATTCCCGAGCCTGTTCCGGAGACATGAAAAAGTCGCGTTCGGTATCCCGTTCTATCTTTTCGACGGGCTGCCCGGTGTGTTTGGCCAGCAGCTCACTCAGCACCCGCTTGGTTCGCAGTATCTCCCGGGCGTGGATATCGATCTCGGTAGCCTGACCCTGCACTCCACCCAGCGGCTGATGCATCATGATCCGGGCGAAAGGCAGTGCAAACCGCTTGCCGGGAGTGCCCGCCGCCAGCAGGAAAGCCCCGAAACTGGCCGCCTGGCCCAGACAGATGGTGGATACGTCGGGCCGGATGTACTGCATGGTGTCATAGATGGCCATCCCGGAAGTCACGAAGCCCCCCGGAGAGTTGACGTACAGATGGATGTCCTTGTCCGGGTCCTCGGCCTCCAGGAAAAGAAGCTGGGCGATAATCAGGTTCGCCACGTAGTCTTCTATGGGTCCCCCGATAAAGATGATCCGGTCCTTCAAAAGGCGCGAATAGATGTCGTACGCCCTTTCCCCGCGGGCGGTCTGCTCAACCACGATCGGCACCAATGTGCTCATCGGTCTACCTCCCACACAACATATGTTAATCGAAAGGCGGGTGATTTAACAAGGGGAAGGTTTCGCCTTATTTTTCGGTCCCTGTCGACTCCGGTCCCACAATTTCGGCACCGGCCAGCAAAAGGTCGACCGCTTTGTCGCGCCTGATCGCCGCCCGGATGGGCTCCAGATCGTTACGCTGCTCCAGGATTTCCCTCAGCCGGTCAACCTCCAACCGGTAAAACTCAGCCATCTTGGCCAGTTCGGCATCCACCTCCTCCTCACTGGCTTCCAGACCCTCAACTTCGGCAATGCGGTCAATAACCAGCTCTTTCTTAAGGGACTCCTCGGCCTGCAGCCTCAAGTCGTCCAGCATCGATTCTTCAGCCTTGCCGACCAGTTTAAAGAAGTCCTCTTTAGTCATACCTTGTTCGAACACCGGCCGCAGGGCTTCTTCCAGCAGGCTTTGCGCCCGGACGTCAACCATGCTCGCCGGAACATCCACTTCAGCACCGGCCACCGCCCCGGAAATCAAAGCGTTACGCATATCGTACTCGGCTTTTTTGTGCGCGGCCTCCTCGAGTTTGTTTCTGGTGCCCGCCCGCAGGGCCTCCAAGGTGTCGTGCTCGCTCACGTCCTTGGCGAACTCGTCGTCCAAGTCCGCCAGTTCCTTACGCTTGACCTCCTTGACCGTAACCGTGATCAGCGCTTCTTTGCCGGCCGTTTCCTTATTGGGAAAGTCCTCCGGGATGGAAAGGGGAACCTGACGGGTCTCCCCGGCCGCCATTCCCACCAGATGAACGTCGAAGTCCTTCGCTACGAAGCCTTTGCCCACCTCCACGGACCGGTCGGTGGCGGAGCCGCCCTCGAAAGGCTCCCCATCGATGGCGCCTTCGTAGTCGATGGTGATGATGTCACCCATCCCGACCGTGCCCTCTTCAACCGTCACCAACTTGGCATAGCGGTTACGGAGCCTTTCCAGTTCTTCGTCGACCTCGTTGTCCGATACCGCGGCCACTTGTTTTTCCACCCTAAGATTCCTATACTCCGCCAGCACCACCTCAGGCTTGACATCCACCTGAATCTTGAGGATGACCGGTTTGCCCTCCTCCAGTTGGACCACGTCAACCTCCGGTTGAGAAACCGGCTGGATCCCGGTGTCCGAGACCGCCTCCAGGTAAGCCCTGGGGATTAGCTGTTCCATGGCTTCTTCATACAGGGATTTCTTGCCGTAGAAGCGCTCAAAGACCGGCCGCGGGGCCTTTCCGGGCCGGAAGCCGGGAATGTTCGCTTTGCGCACCAGCTTGCGGTAAGCCTGGTTTAAGACCTCATCAAGCCGCTCCGGCTCGACTTCCACCGCCAGTTCCACCCTGTTTTTTTCAATTTTCTCAGCCGATGCTTTCATTGAATGGAATGCCTCCTCAAAAAATTCCGAAGCCTGATTTCCGGCTCGGATCACTTCCAAATACTAAATATAACTCTTTCGGGTATAAAGTTTGCATAAAGCAAAACACCAGGGGGAACTCCCTAACCCTGGTAGGCAGAATATATTATAGCACGCCGGTTTCCCGAAAGGCAAGCAAGGAAATTGTTGACTCGTGGCGAAGGAGTGCTTTGGGCCGTCATTCTATCCCCCAAGGGGTGTGTTAGGGCATTGGATTTTCGTGAAGGAGAATTGGTCATTTTCCTGGACCACCAGGAACGGAGCTTTGTGCAGCGGCTGCACCCGCAGGGAAAACTGCAAACCCACCGGGGATTTGTGCCTCACGCGGACGTCATCGGCAGCATGCCCGGGACAGCGTTCCTTACCACCAAGGGCAAGGAGTTGTTCGCCTTCCGGCCCACTCTGGTCGACTACACCATGACCATGCCGCGCAAGAGCGGAATCATCTATCCCAAGGATACGGCACACATCCTTCTTTGGGCCGACGTCCGTCCGGGCGGCAGAGTGGTTGCGGGCGGGGTGGGCAGCGGGGCGCTGCTGCTGGCTCTGGCGGTGCAGGTGGGCGCTTTGGGCTTCGTCTGGGGTTACGACGTCCGGCAAGATATGCTGGACTTCGCCGCCGCAAACCTGCGCCAATTCATGGGTGGGGGTCCGGCAAACACGGAATTGAAGCTGGG
Organism: Firmicutes bacterium UBA911; assembly: GCA_002294005.1. Lineage (GTDB taxonomy): Bacteria > Bacillota > Desulfotomaculia > Desulfotomaculales > Desulforudaceae > Desulforudis. Next base: position 36,351 of record DBEH01000030.1, read on the forward strand.
AGATGTGTACGAGAACATCGACGAGCGGGACGTGGACAGTATTATCCTGGACGTACCCGAGCCCTGGCGGGCTCTTGCGCAGTCCGCCCTGGCCCTGAAACCGGGTGGCGTGGTCATCGCCTACGTGCCGACGATCAGGCAGGCCGAAAGCTTCACCGGCGCTCTGCGCAGCAGCGAACGGTTCGGGCTGGTGCAGACGGTTGAGATACTGGTCCGCGACTGGCACATCCGGGACCGCAGCGTGCGGCCCAACCACCGGATGGTCGGACACACCGGGTTTCTCACCATCGCCCGGAGAATCATCCGGCCGGAGGAACAAACGCCGGTGGATGATTCACCCGCGGCGTCAGACAGTCACTCAGATCTTGAACCTCTCTAAGAAAGAAAAAAAAGCACCGAAACCCGCGGCCGCACAAATCGTCGTTCCCGACGCTACGACTGGCCCGCTGGATTCACTCCTGACGGAGGGCACGCTTGCTTTAACCCAGAGTGACCGCCCTAAAAACCTTTGATTTTTACGTGCGCCGTTTCCGTCAACAGGCCGTCGATGAGTTTCTGCATCGCCGTCTCGTGACCCTTGGGCACGGCCACGTAGAACGGAATCCAGGTTCCGTCCTTATCCTTTGCGGACCCGAAAGCCTTTAATTTATTTCTGGTGCGCTCGGTTTCAAACTTGTCCGGGGTCTTGGCTTCTCCGTTCGCATAGCGCCCCTCGGCGTTGAGGCCGATCAGGTCGGGCGCATAGCCCTGAACCGGAAAAGAGTCCACGCTGTGATAGCCGTCGCCCTGCATCCAAACCCGAAGCCGATCAATGAGGTACGTCAAATCATGCCTGTCCATTCCCTGCATCCTTCCTTCCTGGCTGGTAGTAGTACCTTCACCCCGAACGGTCCGTCAGTCGGCCATTCATGCCATCGTTCACTAATATTCGCCGCATTGAGGACAACTCCTTTTCCACCACAAGGAATTATACCCAGACTCCGCGGGCAACCACCAGCCTCCTCCGGGGTTAAAAGTCTTTCGACCATTTAGGCCACCTCCTCAAAGGAAAAATCCCAAGGGCCGAAATCCTTGGGATTACTAGTTTCCTTAATTGGTGAGCCATGCTGGACTCGAACCAGCGACACCCTGATTAAAAGTCAGGTGCTCTACCAACTGAGCTAATGGCTCACACGGAACAAGTGTGATGCTAATCGCATCGTCCACTTCTTGAATTGGCTGGGGCGGCTGGATTCGAACCAACGAATGGCGGATCCAAAGTCCGCTGCCTTACCAGTTTGGCTACGCCCCAACACCATCTGGGGTGGGCGATGGGTTTCGAACCCACGGCCTCCAGATCCACAGTCTGGCGCTCTGACCGACTGAGCTACGCCCACCACAATCAGTTACTCTCTCAATCCGCAAGCTTCAGTATAGCAAATCGCCCTGAGATCGTCAATTACGGCGGGCGATTTGGGTGTACGCACAAAACGGAGGCATCAAGAATCTCCAATTCAAGCTGCCCTTTGCGTCTCCCAGAATTCTGGCCACCGATCACTCCGGATGAACACCGCCAAGTTCAACATCTTTTGGGCGTTTTCCCGATTCCAGCGCATGCCGGCTTGCTTGTGCCGAGCCTGGATTATTTGTTTGCACCCGCTTTCGACCACGCCACTGCCAATGGGATAACCGCGTTGTTTACAGGTTTTGTAAGCCATCCGGCTGCGGTTTGTATTTATATACCGGACCAGACCATCCAAGGCATCTCGCTCCGTTTTGTTTTTGGCGGACGTTTGTTCTGGAACCTCGATGGCAGCATCAATTTTTTGTTGCAA
>DBEH01000023.1 GCA_002294005.1 Firmicutes bacterium UBA911
ACTTACCGGATTCAAGTTAATTGACCATTTTCTTGCCGGACGAAACCGCCCAATGATAAACCCGCTTCTGCCGGCGCTTACGCTTCCACTGGGACCGGGTCCGGACGGCCGGGATTTCTTTAGTGGAACTGAGCTGCAAAATCCGCCTTTTTGTAAGCAGCGGGTTAACGCCCTGGCTCTCACAAATCATTTCAAAGAGCGGCGTACGCAAAAAACCCACTGCGGAAACGTAAGGGGAACGGTTCCCTCCACGGGGGCCGCCCCGAATATCCCGTACCACTTCCCTTAAAATTGCAGATCCTAGCCGGACATAGGCCTCCGTCATGTTTCCCCTTCTTTCTAGCAACCCGCTCGCCGGTTTTCCGGCCGGCATTGGTTGTTCAGCATTTCCGCCTGCTCTTGTATCAGGTCGGCCAAGGTCGTGGAACTAACCACTTTCGAGACGGCATCGGAAAGCCGGCACCAGAAGTTGCGCACCCCGCACGCGTCCGCCCGGGAACAGGAACCTGGGTCACCAAGACAGTCCACCACTTTGGCTTCCCAACCCAGAGTGGTCATAACCTCCGCCATACTGATCTCCGCAGGGTCACGGGCCAAGACAAAACCCCCGCGCGCGCCCCGGATGCTGCGTACCAAACCGGCCGCCTTCAGAAGCAAGATCAGTTGTTCAAGATAAGGTTGGGATACCTTCTGCCTGTGGGCGATGTCCCTTAGGCATACCGGACCGTTGCCGTGGTGCTCCGCTATATCCACCAGTGCCCGGGTGCCGTAACGCACGCGTGTCGACAACCTCATCTCGTACCGCGTCTCCTTCCGGCTCACCGTCAAGGCCCGATACACAATCACACATAAACACTATTATTTCAGTCAGGATTATAGCACGTTGACCAGTATGCGTCAAATGACAAAAACTCACAAGAACCGCCGAATTCGATGCCTATCGCCTGTTTATGCGGCCCAGGAGCCTGCCAAGGACGAACGCCAGCACCAGGCTGCCGAAGCCGACAACCAGAAACACCAGGGCCATCAACTCCAGGGTCCGGTTTCCATCGGCCAAGTTGTAGATTGCCGCCGCCGCCGCGATGAAAAGGATGGCGGACACTATTCGTAGGATAAGGTATCCTTGCGACATGTCTGACCTCCCCGCGCAAACCCACTCTTGGGTAGTTTTCCGGCCATTGTCTTATTTAATTGGCCGCCGGTCGCGGCAATCCTTTTTTTTCCGCCAGTTTTCTCTCCCCACCGGCAGGGAAACTGCGGGCCGGCGTTCAATCTAACCTAAAGTTGTCCCGTCGAACCCCCCCGCGGTCATCCGGGAGGTGTTACCCTGAAGCGTTTCCTGGCGCTCTTTCTGGTACTGGTTTTCCTGGGCGGGGTAGCCGTGACGTCCTGGCCCGGTGCCCGTCTGCCCGTTCTTAATTTCGTCTTTGACTCCGCAGAGTTATCCCAGGACCATCGGGTCCGACATGTCCAACCAGCGGTGGTCCGGATCACCGTTCTGGCCCGGCCGGAGCGACCGATGGAATCGGGTCTGGTCGCCCAGCAGCACGGGACCGGGTTCAACGTCGACCCCTCCGGGATCATTGTCACCAACTACCACGTGATTCGCGACGCGGTCCGTATCGTGGTGACTTTCTCAGACGGCCGCATTTATAACGTCAGCAACTGGTCCGGTATTCCGGACCTGGACTTGGCCGTGGTGATGCTGGACAATACGCCGCCCAACCTGCCCGTGGTCCGGCTGGCGGACGAGGACCGCAACCAGCCCGGCGACCCGGTTTTCGTCGTCGGAAATCCGCTGGGCCTGGAAAACATCGTGGTCAGCGGGACCCTCGGCCGAACCCGGCCTTTTCCGGACCGCGTTGACACCCCGGTCCTGGAGTTGCTGGCCACCATTCACCCCGGCCACAGCGGCAGCCCGGTCGTGGATGGGGCCGGGCGCGTGATCGGCGTGGTCTTCGGGAGTTTCAGCGTGGACGGGGAAACCCGCGGATTGGCCCTCCCAGCCCGCCATATCCGCGACTATCTTGCGGAATTGCCGGCTGGAAACCGCTAGCCGGAAGCATTCAGAGAGCTCAAGTATTACAACCCGACAAAAAGCCGGGGCTCGGACATTCCCGCCATTTCGCTCCCCCAACTTCTACTCCTGCCATTCACCCCATCAATTTACGACAAATACTTCAGGCACGGACAGGCGGCCCCTCGGGCCTTCTTGACTATGCCGCCGGGCACCCACCCCTGCAAAAATCAAGGGTTCCGTCCAGAACCCTTGCGAAACTCTTGCCCGGCTCCCTTGTTTTGTCGAAACCCTGGACCCCCCCCCTTGGTATTGCTGGGTTTTTGGCTCTGGTTGGCAGGGCGGCGCATTCATGTTAAATTCAATGGTAAGCGCAACTGATCACCACCCGGAGGGGGTGACCGCATTGCCCGCCAATCTCACGCCCCAGTACTACGCCGCCGAGGAAGCATTCCGGCAGGCAGTCACTATTGAGGACAAAATCGCGGCCCTTCAGGAAATGCTGGCCGTGATCCCCAAACACAAGGGCACCGAAAAGCTGCAGGCCGATATCCGGCGGCGGCTCTCACGGCTCCGTGAGGAAAGCCAGAAGAAAAGCAAGGTCAGTCGTCAAGACCCTTTCAACGTAGAAAGGCAGGGCGCAGGTCAGGTGGTGCTCACCGGCTACCCCAATACCGGAAAATCGGCCATTGTCGGCGCTCTGTCCAGGGCCAGGGTCAAGGTGGCCGAATACCCGTTCACCACCACGGTCCCGTTTGCGGGAATGATGCCGTACGAAGAGATCATGGTCCAGCTGGTGGACACTCCGCCCTTCACCCCGGAAATGGTACCGCCGGGTTTGCTGAACACCTTGCGCAACGGGGACGCTCTCCTACTGGCCATTGACCTGGGAACACCCGAATGCCTTGAGCAGTTGGAGGGCACACTTGACTTCCTGAACCGGAAGAAGGTCGGGGGGGCGTTCTTGATCGCGGGCACCCGGGCCGACCAGCCCGGAAGCGAGGAAAACCTGGCCGTATTGCGGGAACTGAGACCCGACGTAGAAATCCTGCCGGTCTCAACCACCACCGGTCAGAACATGAAACTCCTGCGCCGCCGGATCTTCGAAGTGCTGAGTATTATCCGCGTTTTCGGCAAGACCCCCGGAAAGCCGCCCGATCTGAAGACCCCCTTCGTGCTGCCTTCCGGAAGCACGGTGCTGGAACTGGCGGCCGCCATTCACCGGGACTTCCCGCGGCTTCTAAAAACGGTCCGGGTGTGGGGTTCGGCCCGTTTCGACGGGCAATCCGTCCCCCGCGATTACGAACTGCGGGACCGTGACATCGTCGAAATCGTGGTCTAGCGTAGATTTTGAACTAATGCGCGGCAGCGTTGGGCAGAACCTTCTCCAGCCGCAGCAAGAGCCATAGGGCGTTGTTCTTCTTGACTACCCCGCCGACAAACTCGTTTTCTTTCATCACCGATTCCGGCTTTTCGATTTCGTCCCGGTTGTAGCGGCCCACTTCCTGGACGCGATCCACAATCATGCCGACACTGGTTTCATTGTGCTCCACCACAATGATCCGCGTATCTCGGGTCGCCTCGCCCCGAGCGAGGTCCAGCCGCTTGCTGAGGTTAATGACGGGGACTATCCGGCCCCGCAGGTTGATGACCCCCTCGATGAAACTGTCGGACCTGGGGATTGGAGTAATGTCGATCATTTTTATGATCTCCTGGGTGTTAAGTACCGGGATCGCGTACTTTTGCCCACCGAGATCGAAGATTACCAACTGCTCATTGGCAACGGTGGAACCCACGGCCTGCACCTCCTAGGCTTTATTCGGTGATTTCACGACACTCTCAAGGTCGTCGGCCATCCGGGCCAGATTGTTGGCATTGGCCGCCATCTCCTGTATCGTACTGCTTACCTGCTCCGACGTGGCCGCAAGGTTCTGGACTCCGTGACTATTCTGTCCGGCCATGCCGGCGATTTGCTCGGCAAGATCGGTGCTCTTCCCGGCATGCTCGCGGATATTCTCCAGAGTCTCGCCGGCTCTTTTGATGATCTTAACGCCGTCGCTTACCTCCCCGGCACCGGCCTGCATTGCATCCGCCGCCTTTACCGTCTCCTGCTGGATGGCCCGGATGATATCTTCGATCTCCTTGGTGGCACCGGAGGACTTTTCGGCCAACTTGCGCACTTCTTCGGCCACCACCGCGAAACCGCGTCCGTGCTCTCCCGCGCGTGCCGCCTCGATAGCGGCATTTAAGGCCAGAAGGTTGGTCTGATCAGCAATATCATTGATGACCTGGACAATCTGTCCAATTTTCTCCGATCTCTGATGCAGGTTTTGGACCGACTTGGCACTGGAAGCCACCGTTTCCTGAATGGCGGTGACCTTTTTGATCGCCTGGTAAACCGCCTGATTACCCGCATCCGCCGCTCTTTCGGTGGCGCGTGCCGCTTCCGCCGCCTGGGTTGCCTTAGTGGCGCTTTCCTCGGTCGAGGCGGAGAGTTCGGCGGAGGTGCTGGTCACGTTTTCGACCGCCGCGCTGACTTCTTCCGAAGCGGCCGAGAGCTCCTGGCTGTGGGAGGCCAACTGGAAGGAACTCTCCCGTACCCTGTCGATCACGTTTTTGAGATTTTCACCCATCTGGTTGAAAGCCATCCCGAGTCTTCCCATCTCATCCCGGGCGCGCACCGGCACCCGGTAGTCCAACTCCCCGGCGGCGATTTTTGCCGCCGCGAACTCGAGCTGCCTGATCGGTTTGGCGATAATCCGGTTCGAAAAGAAGAGGAGCACACCGACGGCGATTATCGTTGTCAGGCCGCAGGCGGCGGCGACGGTCAGCCTTCCCTGGGTGACGAGCGCATCCACGAAACTCTTCGGCGCCCCAACATACCAGATGCCGACAATCTGGCCGGAATCATCCCTGATCGGCTTGTAGGCCGTTTGATACCAGTTGCCCACAACCGGAGCCGTCCCGTAATATTCCTGCCCCTGCTTCAATACGGTCTCGGCGATATTGTCCGCCACCTTGGTTCCAACCGCACGCTTGCCCTCAGCCGTAATAACGTTGGTTGCGATTCTGGTGTCCCCCCGGAAAATGGTCACTGTACCCCCGGTCAGCTTGCCGATAAAGTCGACGACGTGGAAATTGTCATTCATCAACGCCTCACCTTTGTAGAGCCGGTCACCATCCGCCCCCCATGCTCCAGGGTACATCTGATTAATGATGACCTCTCCGGTGGCCAGATCGCCGCGGGCCTTCTCGGTGGCCGACTCCTCGGCGGTGGCCGTTATCAGTTCGTTAACCACCAACAGCAAAGCCACCGAAAAGAGAAGAAGAATAACGACAAATGCTGAAGCCAGCTTGAATTTGACTGACATGGAAGCAACAGACCTGAACCTCATCGCTTTCCCCCCTACAATCTCTTTCTTGACGACCAGTGTCGCCTTGCTTCCTTAAATACTCGGTTCATCGGCGGAAAACTTAAGCAAACACGGGGGGGGTTCGCGAATAAGGATGGGGCGAAAAGTACGTTCGCCCCCTCCGGAGGTCTGAATCAATTCTTGTACGAGCACTAAAGACCCGTCTTTCCGGCTAAGCCCGCGCCCGGATATTCGCCAGGGCGTCCAGGGCCACCTCGCCCACGGTCCGCTGCCACAGCTTGCCGGCCTCATAGATGGTCACGGCCTGGTGGTCCCCGCGCAAATCCCCAAGGGCCGAAGCCGCTTCCTGAACTCCGATTTCCCCGAGGGACCAAGCCGCCAAACCTCGGATTTCCGGGTTCGGATCCCCCAGGGCCCTGAGCAGGACGGGCATTCCGCCGGCAACCAGGGCGGGATTGCGCTTCCCGATTCTACCCAACGCCCAGATTACCCCGCGTCGCAGGCCCTCATCCCTATACGGCAGGTCGACGAAGTGAGCAACAAGATCGGCATAACGCTCCGGCTGGTGTTTGATAATCTCCCCCACCGCCTCCGGTACACTCCAGCCGCTCTCCCCCGACGCGGGGTTATCCGCGCCCAAACGCCTGATGATCTCCCGGCCGAAGTTTTCGTCCTTGCGCGACAGCCCGGCAACCACGTGCCCCAAGCCTTCAATCGCCCGCCAGCGCAGAAGGCCCTCCCGATTGTCCAGAAAAGCCACCACATGCGTGACCACTTCCGGGTCTTCCTTCGCCAACTGCAGTAACCCATCATACTGCCGGCCCTCGAGCAACCGCCGTACTTGGTCTTTGACCAAACAGCTTCGCCTCCCAGAAATAATTTTCCAGAGCTATCCTACTTCTATTTTACACCTTTTTCGCCGGCGCTAACATCCCGCTTGAAAACAAATTAGGCTTAAGGCCTGGGGGGCCGTATTTGGCGTCAACGTTAGTACAAACGAAAATTTTAATGCAACAATCAAATAAAGGGCCTATTGTCTCCAGAAAACCTTTTTGGTATTATGTGCTCACGGTATACTGTATACATAATGCAATCAGCGCCACATTCTGAAAGGAGTACGGTCATGCTTCGATTACGCCGCCCCGTGGAGGCACGTGCCATCATCGACAATCCTCCGTTCGTCACGCTCCGGGAAATGGCTCGCGAAGGACAGAACACGGAATACGGCAGCGTGAACCACCTTACCAGGATACGCAACCGTAGTGCCAAGCAGACGTACATCGTGGAGGACGGTGTGCGGTTGGGCATCGATCAGCAAGGAATCTCCCTGGCCAAGGCCCAGGTCATTGCGTCGGAGGTTCACGAGTATCTCCGTGGCCGGACGCTGATCCGGCTTGACCGTCAAATGGGGCGCCACCCGGACTTCAGTCTCCACTGTCGCTTTTATGTTACCGCGGAATACGCCCGCATTCCGCTGCAATGGCATAATATGCTGTTTGATCCGGTTGACCGGGGCGCTGAACCAGACCTGGTATCCATCCAGATTCCCGAGTGGCCGGAAAGGGTTATCTTTTGCGATCCGCCGGCCGGAATTACATACATCCTAGGCAGCGATTATTTTGGAGAATGCAAGAAGTCATTCCTGCGCAAGGCGATGTATCTCGCCAAGAAGCGCGGTTTCCTGGGTTTCCACGCGGGCAGCAAGGAACTCAAAGTCCGGGACCGGCACACCGTGGCGAAAAAGGTTGGCTTTATCCTTTTCGGCCTGAGCGGCACCGGGAAAACCACTCTCACCATGCACGACCACGGGCTTAGCGGCGCCGAGGGTGTGGCCATCCGGCAGGACGATGTCCTGATCATGAACCCGGCCGGCTACTGCTACGGCACGGAAAACGGCTTCTACATCAAGACCGAGGGGCTGGATGCTTCCCAGTGTGTCCTATACCGGGCCGCACTCTCACCCAACGCCATATTTGAAAATGTCTGCGTAGACGACCGTGGTCGTCTCGTTTTTGACAACTGCGCGCTGACTGCAAACGGCCGCGGTGTGATTCTGCGTTCCGATGTTTCCGGCACCGACGGCAGGATCGACCTGGACAAGGCGCACCGCATCATCTTCATCACCAGGCACGACGACGTGGTGCCCCCCCTCGCCCGTTTGAACGCCGAACAGGCCGCCGCCTATTTCATGCTTGGGGAGTCCACCGAAACCTCTGCCGGAGACCCCGCCAAAGAGGGAGAACCAAAACGCGAAGTGGGAACAAACCCCTTCATCATCGGACCGGAAAGCGAGGAAGGCAACCGGCTGCTCGAAATCCTCAATGCCAACCCCGACATTGAGTGCTATCTCCTGAACACCGGCAGCGTTGGCAAGCACAAGGGTGATTCCGGAATGAACATCACCCGTCGGCGATTCGGCTCACCTGATGACCGGGATCGCCCGAGGCAACATCAAGTGGGCCTCCGATCCTGACTGGGGTTACCTCGTTCCCACCGAGGTCCCGGGAATGGACATCCGCCCGCTCAACCCGCGGCTTTACTACTCCGCCGGGGAGTATGCCCGGCGGGTGGACCGTCTGCGCGAGGAGAGACGGGCCTGGCTCGCCCGCTATCCAAATCTGAAACCTTCCATCCTCAAGACCGTCGAACCGCCGCGGGCGGCGGCCACCGCCTGCGCCGGAAGGTGACACATTGCTTTAGCGGGCGCGAACTGTCAAGGACAAATATACTAGTACAACGCGTGGTAGCGCAGAAAATGGCGTAGATCCCGCAGGGTCCGCACCCCCCGCGCCTCCAATTCGGGGAGCAGGCACAACAGCAGCCGGGCCGTGATCAGGGCGTCCCCAAGAGCGTTATGCCGGTCCTTCACCGAAATCTGATATTCCCGGGCCATCGCCCCGAGGCCGAAGGTCCGGGCGCGGGGTTTGAGGATCCGGCACAAAGACAATACATCCAGCACCACCGCCGGTTTAAGGATGGCACCGCACTTCCTTTTCAACCCGTTATTCAAAAACACCAGGTCAAACTGAATGTTAAAACCGGTGATGAGCCCCCCGGCCATTTTCTGAAGCAGGCGGGGCAACACCTTTTCCAGCACCGGCTGTCCCCGCACCCTTTCAGTGGTGATTCCCGTGATGGTGGTGGCCAACTCTGGCACCTCACGTTCAGGGTCGACCAGGGTATAAAAATAATCGTTTTGGATTCTGGCCGCCACGACCCGGACACAGGCCGCTGAAATTACTTCATCCCCGGTATCGGGCCGCAACCCGGTGGTCTCGGTGTCAATCACGGAGTACACAATGTTGTACAGCGACACGTCTTCGGGCGGCTTGGCGCTGCACAGTTGAACCAGCTCCGGGGTAAGGTCGTCGCAACCCGGCCGGACCGCGCCGGAATTATTTCTCCAAAGGCCGGAGAAATTGGCGGCGATACTCACGATGCACTCAACCCCTTTTAGTACCCTTCCACCCGGAAAGTCACGCTCGTAAACTTCTGCAACCGCGAAACAGCCAGCAGAGCGTCCTTCAGCATCGCCAGTTCCCGCCGGGTCAGCTTCCGGGGGCTCACGTAGTTGGACGGTTTCTTGCCTTCGGCCATGCGGCGCAAATTCAGCCGCAGCCGGAGCATCAAAATGCTGTCGTAGGCCACCTGAAAGGCCTCGGCGTCGTCCTTGGGCAGGGTCTCCTTGTCAACCAATTGGCGGAGCCGGCCTACCGTCGAAGTCTCCAGGAGGCCGTCACGCAACGCAAACAAACGCACAGCGTCCACGACGTGGATCAACACGGCCCGTTTAAGGTCCAGTTGATCCTTGTGCGGCCCGGACCGTTCCGTGACCACCTGCCGGAGCGGGTTCAACGGCACCTTCCTGGAAAGAGCGTCACGGGCCATGAAATGCAGCACCACCGGCGCTTTTTCCAGGCGATGAAACACATAGCGCCTCAGGGTGTGGGCCATGGTGAACTGGCCGTACACCGGGCGGAAATCAAGGAAAATACTCATCAGCCGCAACACCTGTGGGTCCAATTCCAGGGTCCATTTCTTCAGGGTCGGGAACCAGTCCCGCATCGGCTTGCACCAGTCCGGGTAACCAGCCATCACCTTGCCGGGGCAGGGCCGGAACCCGCACTGTTCCAAGCCGGAAACCACCCGGCCGGCCAGCTCCAGGAAATAGGCCGCCGCCCTTTCTTCCTCGCCAGGTTGAGGATCGTCGTAAACCAGGGCGTTGTCCTGGTCGGTGCGGAGCACTTGTTCCCTGCGGCCCCCGCTGCCCATGGTCAACCAGCAATAACTCGCCGGCGGCCGGCCCTTGCCCTCGGCGAACATCTGTTCCTCCACCATCCGGATCAACCGGCAGGTCACCCGGTCATAGAACTCCGTAACCAGGGTGCAGATCTCTTCTGATGAGGCGTCGCCGCTCACCATGTCGCCCACCACGCGGTCGATGTCCGGCATGCGCGCGGCTATCCCCTCGATACTGGGGGCGCGTTCAACGGCGTCCACGGTCCGGAGCACGTCCAGGTGCTGGGCCCGGACCAGATCGCCCATCGTCACGATGCCCAGAAGCATCCCCCGGCTCTCTACCAGGACGTGACGCACATCATTGCGCATCATCGCCAGCAACGCCTCGTAGATATGCGCCTCCGGCGGTAGCAGCACCAGTTTCTCGTTCATCAGGACGGCCGCCGGCTGGTGGACCTGCTGCTCGAAATCCGCCGCGGCCAGAACGCGGCGCACTATGTCCTTCGCCGTGAGTATCCCGCGGGGGATGCCGCCGCGATCCAAGATCACCACCGCGCTGATTTCCCGCTCGGCAAACAACTGCGCCAACTCGGTGATCCGGTGTTCTTCGAGGCAGGCAACCACCGGGGACGACATTATCTCGTAGACCCGCCTCCGGTAGTGCTGGGGCTCCCAAGGCAGCGGCCAGTTCTGTTCCCGGGCCACCTCTTGGTACATGTACCGCATCCGTTCCGCCAGCGCGTGACTAAAAAAGCCGACGAAATCCGGATCCGACTTCAGATCTTCGAAGCAAACCTCCGGGATCAGCAGGCAGCGGCTTTCCTCCACCGTCCGCGAGGTGGTCGGGTAGGAGTCGGTAAACAAGAGACACTCCCCGAAGAAATCGCCCGGCTTCAAGAGGCCCACCGGCCGCTCCTCGCCGTGGTCCCCGACCAGAAGGACTTCCACCAAACCGGACAACAGGAAAAACAAGTGCTCCTGATGGGGCTCCCCCTGCCGAAAGACGTAGGTTCCTTTGAGGTAGTCCTTGGTCGTCAGGTGGGAAACGCATTCCCGTATTCGTTCATCCGAAAAAGCCGAAAACGGCGGTGTATTTCTCAGCAATTCGAAGTAATCCATACTCCTGACGCCTCCTTCCAGCCCACATTAAGTTAAGGGCCGGGACCAGTAACTTATCGTGACGGGGACGTCCACGCGCAGCACGGAGCCAAGCGGCGGCTCCACCGCCTCACCAGCGCGGCCAGAACACCGCAAACACGCAGGCCACCCCGATGGCGAACCAGATGCCGACCGTCATGTCCAGGCCCAGATGGCGGACGGAAACCCCGATCATAGCCAGCAAGCCCAGGTATACCGAATATATCGCCAGGTTCCTTTTGAGCGTTCCACCCACGCGACAGAATTCCTCCCTGTTCTGGAATGAAGGTGGGGCGTTTGCCACCCGCCCCCTTTACCGGGCCGGCTTCGGCGCGGTTTCTTCCTTGATGTATTCGTCTTTCAGCCCAAGCCCCTCGGGTACGTGCAGCACCAGCATTTTATGGTGCACGTCATGCGGTACTCCCCTGGGGGTCAACATGGACACCGTAAAGATCAAGAACAGGGCCAGCGGGACCGCCCAGATCGCCGGCTGTTCCGCCAGGGTGCGGTAGATCGGGTTGTCTGCGTACCACACGGCCAGCCAGGGCAGCACCTGTTTGTCGGCCAGCATCGTGGACACGATCGCCACCAGGGCCGAGGTTCCGCCCGCCAGCATCCCGACGGCCGCACCGGTGGCGCTTGCCCGCCGCCACCAGACGCTCAATATCAGCATCGGGAAGTACGAGGCCGCCGCGATCGCAAACGCCCAGCCCACCATCATATTGATGTCGAAGTTCTCCACGAACGTGCCCAGGACCATCGCCCCGCAGCCCGCCAGGACGGCCGCAATGCGGAAAGCCTTGATCCGCTGCCCGGGCGTGGCCTTCCTGTTGAGCATGTTCCCGTAGATGTCGTGGGCCAGGGCGCCCGTAATCGAAACCAAGAGCCCCGAGAAGGTGGTCATGAACCCGGCGAAGGCGCCCGCCGAAGTGATGCCGGACAGTATGTCGCCAAGGTAGGCCATATTCTGGTTCAGGATCTTGGGCAGGACCAGGATCACCGAATCCGTGCTGTAGGCGCCGCCAGTGATAGCGTACAGCTGGGGCACGGCGTTCCGGCCCATCACCCCGAATATCGGGGGGAACAAGTAGAAGCAGCCGAGCAGGATCAACACCCAAAAGGCGGTGCGTTTCGCCGTCCGGCCGTCCGGGTTGGTGTAAAACCGTACCAGGATGTGGGGCAACCCTGCGGTACCGCAGATAATCGCCAGGATCAGCGAGTAGGTGTACAGCATCGGGTAGCCGTACTTGTTGGTCAGCGGGCCGAAGGGCTCCAGCCAGGTTTTGTCCGCGGGCGCGTTCGGCACCACCTCGCCCCGGGCGTACTGCACGACCACCCGTTCCTCTCCCGGCACCGGGAACAGCTGGAGTTTCGCCGCCACCTTCAATTCCTTCTCCTTGCGGGTCGAAGGGTCGGTGACGATCACCGGTTCGCCGTTTCTGGTCACGGTCACCGGGCGGGTGGTGGTGAACTCGGCCCCCGCCGGGAACACGTAAAGCGTACGTTCCTTGCCCGCTATTTCCCGGGCCAGCGTCTGGGCGGGCAAGCCCGACGCCACGAGGTCCGCCGGCGTGACCGGGTCAGTGCCCGGCGGCAGGGCCGCGGAGGTGGTGACGATGGCCTCGGCTCCGTTGGCGAAGCGGCCCGAGATGGCATCGGGAAACACAACCACGTTCGCCGGGGCCACCGGCCGGTACGTTATCTGGTGGTCATCGTGGAACCTGGGCACCGATTTTCCGGCTTCACCCTCGTTCCCGAACTGGGCCATCTGGCCCGGGTAACCGCCGACGAAGGCGAACAGGACGAACATCGGCACCGAGACCGCGAACATCTTTATCCAGTAATGAAAGGCTTGCACGAAGGTGATGCCCTTCATGCCGCCCAGCGCCACGTTGAAGGTGATCACCGAACCGACCAGGACCACGCCCACCCAGTAAGGGGTGTGCAGGATGTTCACCAGGGCCACGCCGGCCCCCTTCATCTGCGGCATGGTGTAAAAAAGGCCGATGGTCAGCACGAACACCACCGCGATTTTTCGGAAGGCGGCACTCGAGTAGCGGCCCTCGGCGAAGTCCGGGATGGTGTACGCCCCGAACCGCCGCAGAGGACTGGCGATAAAGAGCAGCAGGAACAGGTAGCCGGCCGCATACAGCACGGGGTACCAGAGCACATCGTAGCCGAACTTCATCACCATGCCGGCGATGCCCATCAGGGAAGCGGCGGAAAGGTACTCACCGGAAATGGCCGCCGAGTTCATCGGCACACTTACCGCGCGGGAGGCGACGTACATGTCGGCGGTGCTGCGTACCGAACGCTGCACCCAGATTCCCAGTCCTACGGTGGCGATAACCAGAAGCGTTACGAAGATCAGCGGAATCCAGGCGATATCAGCCACCGTTCATTCTCCCCTCTTCCCACGTCGCCCGGGCGATGATTTCGTCTTCCAGGGCCAGGGACCGGGAGACGTAGATGCGGGCGATTATCCAGGTCAGGGGATAAAACAGCACCCCCAGGAACAGCCAGGTCAGGGTAAACCCCCAGATACGGGTGTTGGCGATCTCGGGCAGGTAGAAATTGACCAGTGGAACCCCCACCAAAATCACCACAAAAATGGCAAAACACTTCAGACTCAGCTTCAACTGTGCACTCATCACTAGGTGCAGGTATTGCTCGCTGTGCACCTCATACCTGGGAGCGGTACCCCCCAAATTCGCAGGGGTACCTGATCCCGTTCCCAGAGGTGTGTCACCCATTCCAAAACCCCCTCCAAAGGCAATACTCTTGTTCAAAAAAAACCATAGCGGCTGATCTGTCCCTGCGCAACAGACAATCATCCGTCTATGGTCGCGGCGGCCTGCAGACCGCCTCTCCCCCGGGGAAGCATACCGGTGTCCAGATTCTGATCGTCGGCAAACCCTGTCGGGAAAGCGAACCCGGATGTGCCTTTATCGGGTTCGCCCCCCCGGTTGACGTCATCCTAGGACTCCTTGCTCTCGTACTTCTCTTTGAGTTCCCGGCAGACCGCGGGGTCGGCCAACGTGGTAGTGTCGCCCAAGGCCCGGCCCTCGGCAATATCCCGCAGCAGGCGGCGCATGATCTTGCCGCTCCTGGTTTTCGGCAGTTCGGCGGTCAGGAAGATGTCGTCCGGGCGGGCGATCGCCCCGATCTTCTTCACCACGTGGGCCTTGAGGTCGGACGTGAATTCGGCCCTGGTCTTCGAACCGTCCTTGAGTTCCTTGAAGTACTTCCCTTTTAGGGTCACAAACACCGAGATGGCCTGCCCTTTCATTTCGTGCGCCTTGCCGATGGCCGCCGACTCGGCCACCCAGGCGTGGTCGACCAGCGCACTCTCGATTTCCATCGTGCTCAGCCGGTGTCCGGCCACGTTGATCACGTCGTCGACCCGGCCCAGGATCCAGAAGTAGTTGTGGTAGTCGCGGCGCGCGCCGTCCCCGGCAAAGTACAGTGTTTGGCCCGGAATCTTACCCCAATACTCGCGCACGTACCGTTCGTTATCGCCGTAAATGGTGCGGAGCATGGACGGCCAGGGCTCCCTGATCACGAGAAAGCCGCCTTTGCCCAGCATCACCGAGTTTCCTTCCTTGTCGACCACGTCGATCTCCACACCCGGAAGCGGTACCGATGCTGAACCCGGCTTCGTGGAGATGATCCCCGGCAGGGCGCTGATCATGATCATCCCGGTTTCGGTCTGCCACCAGGTGTCCACGATCGGGCAGCGTTCCGACCCGATGTACTTGTGGTACCAGATCCAGGCCTCGGGGTTGATCGGCTCGCCCACCGTGCCCAAAACGCGCAGGCTGGAAAGATCGCGCCGGGCGGGCCACTCGTCGCCCCACTTCATGAAGGCGCGGATGGCTGTGGGCGCGGTGTAGAAAATGTTGACCCCGTAGCGCTCGATGATCGCCCAGAAGCGGTCGAACTCGGGGAAGTCGGGCGCCCCCTCGTAAATCACGGTGGTCCCCCCGTTGGCCAGCGGTCCGTAGACCACGTAGCTGTGCCCGGTCACCCAGCCGACGTCCGCCGTGCACCAGTAGACATCGCGGTCCTTGATGTCGAACACCATGTGGTGGGTGGTGGAAACTCCGGTCAGGTAGCCGCCGGTGGTGTGGACCACGCCCTTGGGCTTGCCGGTGGTGCCGCTGGTGTACAGAATAAAGAGCATGTCTTCGGAGTCCATTTCCTCACAGGGCCCGCCCACGGTCACCCCGACCACCAGGTCGTCGTACCAGTAGTCGCGCCTTTCCTGCATCGGCACCTCCTGGCCGGTGCGCTTCACCACCAGGACCTTGTCGACCGACGGGCACTCTTTCAGGGCGGTGTCGGCGTTCCGCTTCAGGGGCACGATCTTGCCCCGGCGCCACCCGCCATCCGATGTAATCAGGAGCTTCGCCCCGGCGTCGTTGATGCGGTCGCGCAGCGCCTCGGCGGAAAACCCCCCGAACACCACGCTGTGGGGCGCGCCGATGCGGGCGCAGGCCAGCATGGCGATGGCCGCCTCGGCGATCATCGGCAGGTAGATGGCCATGCGGTCGCCTTTCCGGACCCCCAACATGCGCAGCACGTTGGCAAACTGGGTGACTTCACGCCACAGGTCCCAGTAGGTCAGAATTCGACTATCCCCCGGTTCACCCTCAAAGATGATGGCGGCCTTGTTTTTCCGCCAGGAATTGAGGTGCCGGTCGACGCAGTTGTAACACACATTGAGCTTCCCGTTCACGAACCATTTGGCGAACGGGGGCTCCCAGTCCAGGACCTGGTCCCATTTGCGGTACCAGTCCAGACGCTCGGCCTGCATCGCCCAGAAAATCCGCGGGTTCGCCCGGGCCTCGGCGTAGATGTCCCGGTTTTTGACGTTGGCCTGGCGGGTGAACTGCTCGTCGGGATGGAATATCCGGCTCTCCTCGAGCAGGGTCTCGATAGTCTCCTTCTTGACGGCCACGGAAGCCCTCCCCCTTCAAAGGCTGAAATTCACACCAATTCGTCAAGTGTTTAATAATAATTTTACCGTGCCCCACGGGGAGTGAAAAGAATTCGGGGGCCAATCGCCGAATGTCGAGGTCTACCGGTAATTATTGGCGCCCAACGGTCGATAATTGGGGGTGAACGGTACTCTCCACCGGCGAATCGCCCGGCGGCAAAACCTTGTCGAGCCGGCAGGAAATCCGGGACTCCCTTGGCGAATGGTATTCGCACCGGAACAATGGAGTGATGCAAGCGTGATCTGGGACAGGATGGAAACGCTGCCGCGGGACGACATGGAGCGTCTCCAGCTGGACCGGCTGCAGTCCGTGGTCCGCCGGGTCTGCCGGAAAGTGCCTTTCTACCGCAACCGCCTGCAAGAGATGGGCTTTAAACCGACCGGCGTCAAGAGCCTCTCCGACCTGCCGAAGCTGCCGTTCACCGAAAAAGACGACCTGCGCGACAACTACCCGTACGGACTGTTCGCGGTGCCCCTGGAGAAGATGGTGCGGATTCACGCTTCATCGGGCACCACCGGCCGGCCGACCGTGGTGGGCTACACGCGTAAAGATCTCGGCACCTGGTCGGAACTGGTGGCCCGGGTGGTGGTCCAGGCCGGGGTGAAGCCCCGTGACGTCGTCCAGATTTGTTTCAGTTACGGCCTTTTTACCGGGGGTTTCGGCCTGCACTACGGACTGGAACGGGTCGGGGCCACCGTCGTGCCGGCGTCCGCCGGGAACACCCCGCGCCAGCTCCGCCTGATGCAAGACTTCCACACCACCGCGCTGGTTGGTACACCCACTTACGCCCTGTACATCGCCGAGATGGCCCGCGAGAACGGGTTGGACCCCACCCGGCTGGGGCTCCGGCTGGGCCTTTTCGGTTCCGAGCCCTGGTCGGAGGGGCTGCGCCAGGAACTCCAGACCGCCTGGGGTTTTGCGGCCACCGACAACTACGGCATGAGCGAGTTGATCGGACCGGGCGTGTCCGGTGAGTGTCGGCTTCAAGACGGGCTGCACATCTCGGAAGACCACTTCCTGCCCGAGATCATCGACCCCGAAACCGGCGAAACCCTGCCCCCGGGTGTGCAGGGGGAACTGGTGATCACCACCCTGACCAAGGAGGGCCTGCCGCTCCTTCGCTACCGGACCAGGGATCTGACCGCTCTGGATTACACCCCGTGCCCCTGCGGGCGGACCACCGTGCGCATGCGCCGCGTATTCGGGCGGACGGACGACATGCTGATCATCCGCGGGGTGAACGTCTTTCCGTCCCAGGTGGAGGAAATCCTGATGGATACCGCTGGAGTCGGCCCGCATTACCAGATCATTGTGGACCGGAAAGGATACCTGGACGAAATGGAGGTGCGGGTCGAACTGGCCGCCGACTACTTCACCGGGGCCTTTCGCGACCTGGAGACCCTCGAAAGAAACATCAAAGAACGTCTCCGAAGCACCCTGAACACCACCCCGAAAGTCAAGCTGGTGGAGTACCGCTCGCTGGAGCGAACGGAAGGCAAGGCCAAACGCGTGATTGACCGCCGGCCGACGGCTGACGACTGAATTTGAACCAGAGATAGCTCAGGGGGGGTTTTAGATTAATGTACTGGAACCGGGAAATGGAGTGCATGCCGGCCGAGAAGCGCCAGAAACTACAGTTGATGCGCCTGCGGGAGCTGGTACGCCGCGTCTACGAAAACGTACCGCATTACCAGCGGGTACTCCGGGAGGCGGGCCTTCGTCCGGGAGACGTGAAGTCCCTGGACAACCTGGCGCACCTGCCCTTCACCGCCAAGGAAGACCTGCGCCGGACCTACCCCTTCGGACTGTTTGCCACGCCATTGGCGAACACCGTCCGGGTGCACGCCTCGTCCGGCACCACCGGCAAACCCATCGTGGTGGGCTACACCCGCAAAGACATCGACACCTGGTCCGAGGTGATGGCCCGGACCCTGATGTGCGCCGGCGTCAAGGACGACGACATCATCCAGATCGCTTACGGGTACGGCCTGTTTACCGGGGGATTGGGCGTGCACTACGGCGCCGAAAAAATAGGCGCCACGGTCGTGCCGATTTCGGTAGGCAACACCAAGCGCCAGATAATGCTGATGGAGGACTTCGGCACCACCGCGCTGGCCTGTACTCCTTCCTACGCGCTGCACCTGTCCGAGGTGCTCGAGGAGATGGGCACCGACCGGTCGCGCATCCGGCTGCGGGTGGGCGTCTTCGGGGCCGAGTCTTGGTCGCCGCAGATGGCCCGGGAGATCGAGAAGAAGCTTAACGTCGTCGCCGTCGACATTTTCGGCTTAAGCGAGATCATCGGCCCGGGGGTGGCCAGCGAGTGCCTCTACAACACGGGCCTGCACATCTTTGACGACCACTTTTTGCCGGAGATCATCGACCCGGCCACCGGGACGCAGTTGCCGCCAGGCGAGGAAGGCGAACTGGTGATCACCACCCTAACCAAGGAGGCCTTCCCGCTGATCCGCTACCGCACCCGGGACATCGCTACCCTCCACGCCGAGCCCTGTCCCTGCGGCCGGACCCACGTGCGGATGTCCAAAGTCATGGGGCGCACCGACGATATGCTTATCATCCGCGGGGTGAACGTCTTCCCGTCCCAGATCGAAAGCGTCCTGCTGGAGATCGGGCACGCCGAGCCGCACTACCTGCTGGTGGTGGACCGCAAGAGCCCGCTGGACCACCTGGAGGTCTGGGTGGAGGTGTCCGAGCGTTTCTTCCGCGACGAGGTGCGGCACCTGGAATCCCTGGGGAAGACCATCAAGCGGGAGATCGAGGGCACGCTGGGCATCGGGGTGGAAGTGAAACTTGTCGAGCCCAAGACCATCGAGCGCAGCCAGGGAAAGGCCAAGCGGGTGGTTGACAAGCGTGACCTTCCCGGGAAGAATAAACCGTAGGGGGTTTGAAGCATGTGGGTAAAGCAGATTTCGGTTTTCCTGGAGAACAAGTCGGGGCGGCTGGCCGCGGTGGCCAGGCTTTTGGCGGACAACGGATTCAACATCCGGGCGCTTTCCATCGCTGACACTTCCGACTTCGGTATTTTGCGGCTCATCGTCAACGACCCCGCCCGGGCCTATCAGGTGCTGAAGGACGCCGGGTTCACCGTCAGCGAGACCGAAGTGCTGGCCGTGGAGGTGCCGGACCGTCCGGGCGGCCTGGCCGGAGTGCTTGACCTGCTGCACGATACGGGCATTAATATCGAATACCTTTACGCATTTGTGTCTAAGTCGGGTGGAAACGCATTGGTGCTGCTGAAAGTGGAGGCGCTGGAGCGGGCCGTGGAGGTGCTCGGAGCCAACGGAATCCAAGTTCAAGACTACCACATCGTCCACCAGATCTAGGTGGCGGGAGAGGAGGGCTCGGGATGGCGACCAAGCAGGGCGAAACATACCAATGCCAGGTGTGCACGAATGTTGTCGTGGTTAAGCAGGAAGGCCAAGGCACGCTGGTGTGCTGCGGCAAGCCGATGACCAAGACGGAGTAACTTTAAAAAGCGGGCTCCGGGAGCCCGAAGGGAGTTGAGCCGCGCATCCGGATCGAGGGCAAGGCCACCGGTCTGGTGCCGCGGCTGAACCAAGGCGGCCACCCGAGCCTGGCCCGCTATGTCCGGGAAGGGTGGACGGCAATCACCTTCTAACTTGACTTCCCCCCGTGGCGCCTAGTTCTTCACTTCTTCACCGTACGCCGGAATCTCGGCGATCTTGTTCTCGTACCCCTCCCGCATGGCCAAAAGGTCGAGGTGCACGGTCTTCACATCATCCCAGAACAGCTCGATCTTTTCGTCAAAAGGCGTCTTGCCTTCGTCAATGGTCTTGATGTAACCCTTGCACGATTCACACAGGTTCACCCGGTACCGCTCCGTCTCGTCCACCGTGAAGAACCGGAATTTCTTCTGGTCCTTCTCGTTACAGAAGGCGCACGCGATGCGGGCAAAAGGCCACTCGGTCTCGCAAAGCGAACAGTACAGCGTGCGTGCCCCGTTCTCCCTTGACAGGCGGGAGAAATTGGCGTGCCCGCCGCAGACCGGGCAAAACCTCTTCCGCCACGATTCCAGGCCCAACGACTCCCGGAGCTGGGCCGAGAAATGCCGTAGAAACGGCCGCAGGGTCAAGCTGACCATGAAGCCCACCATCTCCTCGGGAAGGTCTTGCTCGGAGACGAAATCGCTCAGCCATTCACCGTCCCGCCGCAGCACCCCAGCCACGGCCTTGCTCCGGGCCTCCGCCCCGGCCGGCAGGGCCGCCAGAATCCGGTCCACGTCCTCTGAGCGGTCGGGATGATACTGTTTAAGAATGCCGCTTATTTCTTCAAGCACTTCAAAGAAGTTTTCCACTTCGATCTGTGGGGGGTGGCAGTAGAGCATCGGGATGCCGGACTCCCAGTTTTCCATTATTTCAGGCGCTACCGGGCCGGTTTGCAGCTTCTCCGCGGGCACCGTCACGTTGCGCAGCTCACGATAAAGGTCCAGCAGGTGCGGCTCGACAAGCGGGACTCCCTTTTCGGACACGCTATCATCTCCTAAATTTGATTGACTAGCACAATCCTAACAAACACCCGCGGCAAAAGCAACCTGATAAGAAGTGCACGAGACCGGGGGCCTTCGCCCCCCGGTCTCGTGCAAAAAGGTGTCTGACAC
>DBEH01000053.1 GCA_002294005.1 Firmicutes bacterium UBA911
TACTTGCCGGATCGAGGTTAAAATAATAGACGCAACAGATAAAAACTTGGAATATGCAAAAACTTTGATCAACGAAAAAGACGCGCCTATACTGGCGGCGGCCATAACCGGAGAGGTAGACTGGCTTTTAAGTCTCGACCGGCACTTTTTTGCCGAATTCCTGAAAGAAAAGGTCGACTTTTCAATATGTTCACCTAAAGAGTTTCTAACTAAGATCGAAATAAATAACCGGTAGAGTTGCGCAGTGGCCTTTCCGATATCCCCGCAACAGGCCGTGCGGTTACCTCTCCTTGCGGTACACCCGCATCGCCAGCGGCGCGAACACGGCCACGATCGCCGCGGAGGCGGCGAGCACCCACGTCACGTTCACCAGCGCCACGTCCCCGTGCATCAGCCCGCGCGCCGCAGTAGCCAGGTGCGTCACCGGGTTGAGGCCGACGATGGTCTGCAGCCAGCCCGGCATGGTGGAAACATCCACGAAGATGTTGCTCACGAAGGTGAGCGGAAACAGGATCACAAAGCTCATCGTCATGACGGAGTCGGGCGTCTTGACCATCATCCCGACCACCATCCAGATCCAGGACACGCTGAAGGCGAAGACGAGCACGAGCGCCACGGCGAGAAGCACGCCGGCGGCCCCTCCCCCGGGGTAAAACCCCAGAATGAGCCCCAAGCCGATAACCATCAGCGCGGCGACCGAGTAGCGCAACACGTCGCCGAGCAACGCCCCCACCAACGGCGCCGGTTGCCAGATGGGCAACGACCGGAAGCGGTCGAAGAGGCGCTTGTCGATGTCGATGTTAAGGCCCATCCCCGTGTAGACGGTAATGAACATCACGGTCTGGACCAGGATGCCCGGCAGCAGGAACTGGATGTATTCCCGGGGGGAGCCCGCGAGGGCGCCACCGAAGAGAAACGTGAACAAAAGCGTCATCATAAGCGGGTACACGGTCACGTCGAAGAGCTGATACGGCACATGCTTGATTTTCAGCAACGTGCGCCACCCGAGCGTCAGCGAGGCGGACAAGGCGCTGGGCGCGGACGGCCGTTCGACCGCCGGGCGTTGCAGGGCGCCCTCCACGAAAGTGGCGCCTGGGGAGACCTTCCCCATCCCTTTCACGGGTTCACCTCCGGCGACACGGACGAACACGTTTTTGTCGCCAGGCGTACAGCCTTCCCCATCCCTTTCACGCGCTCACCTCCCGCTCCTGCGACCGGTCCTCGGCGGGACGCCCCGTGAGGGCGAAGAACACCTCGTCCAGGCTGGGCTGGCCGAGAGAGAACTCGGTGACGCCTATGCCGGCGCGGGAAAGCGCGACGAGCGCCTCCGCCGCGGCCGTGTCGTTCGCCACCCCGGCCGAGATTGAGTATGGATCGCTTCCATTGTGGGTCTTGAGGCCGAGCTGCTCTTTGAGGAGTTCCCTCGCCGCCGGGCGCTGTTCGGCAGCGCGGAGGCGAACCTGGAGCGTGTTCTGGCCCACGGACACCTTCAGCTCGTGACTCGACCCTTCCGCGATCAGCTTACCGCGGTCGATGACGGCCAGGCGGTCCGCCAGGCGGTCGGCTTCCTCAAGATACTGCGTGGTCAGGAGCACCGTCGTGCCTTGAGCCGCGACGGCGCGGATAAGGTCCCAGACCTGATTCCGGCTCCGTGGATCAAGGCCCGTGGTCGGCTCGTCCAGAAAGAGCAACTCGGGGGTGGCCACTAGGCTCGCCGCGATGTCCAGCCGGCGCCGCATTCCGCCGGAGAACGTGCGCACCTGGCGTCCAGCGGCCTCCGCCAGGCCGAACGCGGCCAGTAGCTCGTCCGCCCGGTCCCGCGCGCCGCGCCACGAAAACCCCAGCAGGCGGCCGATCAGCACAAGGTTCTCCCGGCCGGTGAGGTCCTCGTCCACGGACGCGAACTGGCCCGTCAGGCCGACCTTGGACCGGACCGCCGCCGCTTCGCGCACCACGTCGTGCCCGAGCACGCGCGCCGTGCCCGCGTTGGGACGAAGGAGCGTGGCGAGGATGCGGATGATGGTGGTCTTGCCGGCCCCGTTGGGACCGAGAAGTCCATAGACTGAACCGCGAGCGATCTCGAGGTCGACGCCGCCCAAGGCGCGCGTCTTCCCGAAGGTCTTCACCAGGCCCGACGTTTCAACAGCCGGGAGCATGTCTGTGCCTCCTGCCTGAAGTTCAGTTCTATCCACCGTCACAAATGCGATTGTATAGACCTGTATGGTCCATGTCAAGGGGAGGAACCGTTGCCCGCACTCTATCAATGGCCACTTAGAAATCGGGCACTCCGGGCAAGGCCGGTCGCCGGAAGATCCGGTCCATCTCTTCCGGTGTATAGGGCATCCCGGCCTTCAGCCGCCATTTCAAAACCTATACTCACAAGCTTCCCTGCTCGAAGGATACTAACCGGTGGCACATTCGCCCGCTTGGCCGCTTGATTCTCTCTCTTCAAGAATCCGCGAAATGAGCCGGACACGAGGAAAACCTTTGTGTCCGGCGTTTTCGTTATTATGCCGCAATCCAGCCGGTTTGTAGGTACAACGTCCCGGAATTCCTCAAAGAACAGATAGTAAGTATGTTTTATTTCCTGGGTCTGTGGCTGACGGCGACCGGACTGCCGACCCTCTTTGCCGCGGCGGCCATTCATGCCCTGCCAGCGTGGGTAATCACCTTCGCGGCGGGCTCTTGTGTGA
>DBEH01000050.1 GCA_002294005.1 Firmicutes bacterium UBA911
ACTTAAACCTTACACTCACATGGGCAACCCGTACCGGGGGGCCAGTTGTCACAACAGCATCGTATTGTGTTAGGATGAAGGTTATAATGGATTTAGGGAAAACTTCGGGGGGTAGAGGTCCGTTCATGAAGCCCGCAAGCGGTCTGGCGCCGGTGGTCGGCGTGATTATGGGCAGCCGCAGCGATTGGGAAACGATGCGGCATGCCTCCGGGACACTGTCCGAACTGGAGGTGCCTCACGAATGCCGCGTGGTGTCCGCGCACCGCACGCCGGAATTTCTTTTTGAATACGCGGGTACCGCCGAAGCCCGGGGACTGCGGGTAATCATCGCCGGGGCCGGCGGAGCCGCTCACCTGCCGGGCATGGCGGCCTCCCGCACCACCCTCCCGGTCCTGGGCGTACCGGTCCAATCCCGAGCCCTGCAAGGCCTCGATTCGCTTTTGTCCATCGTCCAGATGCCGAAAGGCGTTCCGGTCGGGACGCTGGCCATCGGCGAGGCCGGCGCGGTGAACGCGGCTTTGCTGGCCGTGTCCATACTGGCGCTGACCGACCCTGCTCTGCGGGAAAGGCTGCAATCCCGGAGGCGGCGGGAGACGGCCCGCGTCCTGGAGGAGCAGTTGTGAAGACGGTGTTTCCGGGCGGCCGCATCGGGGTGCTGGGAGGCGGCCAATTGGGCTGGATGCTGGCTTTGGAAGCGAGGCGGATGGGATACGGGGTGGGCGTACTGGATCCCGTGGC
Source organism: Firmicutes bacterium UBA911 (assembly GCA_002294005.1). Classification (GTDB taxonomy): domain Bacteria; phylum Bacillota; class Desulfotomaculia; order Desulfotomaculales; family Desulforudaceae; genus Desulforudis. The sequence goes on from DBEH01000050.1 coordinate 739, forward strand.
CGGTTGTCCGGCGGCGAAGGGCGCGGACTTCTTCCTGCAGGCGCCCCTGGATGATGTCGAGGCCGCCCTGAGGTTGTCCGCCCAAGTGGACGTGGTGACCCTCGAAAATGAGTTCGTGCCGGCCGCGCTCCTGGCCCGGCTCGAGGGAACCGTGCCGGTCCGCCCAAGCGCCGCCGTATTGCGTACCGTCCAGGACCGCCTGCTGCAGAAGGAGTTTCTCAAAGCGGCCGGTTTTCCCCAGGCACCCTTCGCGGCGGTTGACGATCCCCGGCGCCTTGGCGAAGCCGTCCGCGCGGTCGACTTCCCCGCCGTGCTCAAGAGCCGGCGGGGCGGCTACGACGGAAAAGGCCAGGTGCTTGTGACTGAGCCCGGCGCGCTGGAGAGCGCTTGGCGGGCCATTGGCGGCCGGCTGGCCGTGCTGGAAACGCTCGTTCCTTTCAGGAAGGAGATCGCGGTCATTCTGGCCCGCTCCGTGCCGGGCGAGATGCGGGCCTACCCGGTGGCCGAAAACGTGCACGTGCGGCATATCCTCCACACCACCAGGGTGCCGGCCAGGGTTTCGGAGCGGACCCGCCGGGAGGCCGAACGGATGGCCTGCGGTATCGCCGAACAGCTCGGGCACGTCGGGGTGATGGCGGTCGAAATGTTCGTTTTGGGCGACGAGAGCGTGCTGGTCAATGAGATCGCTCCCCGGACGCACAACAGCGGGCACTACACTTTCGGCGCCTGCGTCACCTCTCAGTTCGAGCAGCATCTGCGGGCGGTCTGCGGTTTGCCGCTGGGCGATCCCGCGCTGCTCTCCCCCGCGGTTATGGTGAATCTGCTCGGAGACCTTTGGCTGGAGGGCCCCCCGCGGTGGGAAACGGTGTTGTCGCGCCCGAACGCCCGCCTGTACCTTTACGGCAAAGAGGGAGCAGGGGTGGGCCGGAAGATGGGGCACGTCCTGGTCGTCGATGCCGACACGGACCGCGCCTTGCGGGAGGCGGAGGAGATCGCGGCGCGGCTCGGCGCAAGCGGCGCCTCGGCCCCGGCCGGCCGGCCGGCGGGCGGCGGCGGGGCGGACGGAAGATGGGCGCGATGCTGATTAAAAGAGGCGGCGCGCGGTTTCGTTTCCGCAAGGCCGGCCGCGCACCCCGGACACCCGGCCGCTACCACGGGTGCGCCGCCGTGCTGAGCACCAAGCACGGCAAGGAGGTGGTCGTCGCCCCTCCCTTAAAGGCGTTGCTGGGGCTTGCGGTCCAGGTGCCGGCGGGGTTGGACACCGATACTCTGGGCACTTTTACCGGCGAGGTCGAGCGGGTGGGCACTCCGCTGGAGGTTGCCGCGCGGAAGGCCCGCCTGGGGATGGATGCCGCCGGCCTGTCCCTGGGCCTGGCCAGCGAGGGGAGCTTTGGTCCCGACCCCCGCGTCCCGTTCGCACCCCTGCACCACGAACTGATGGTTTTCGTGGACGACCGGCTCCAGATCCAGGTGGTGGAGCAAATGACGACCCACCGCACGAACTATGAGCACATCACCGCCGCCTCTTTCGCCGACCTGGGCGATTTCCTCGACCGGGCCGGTTTTCCGTCTCACGCCGTGGTGGTGCGGCCGAATGCCGGGCTCAAAACCTGGCCGCCGCACAAAGGCCTCCGGACGGTCGAAGCCCTGCAGGCCGCATTGCGGGAGTGCGCGTCCGCATCGCGCGACGGTCTGGCCCGGGTGGAGACGGACATGCGTGCCCATATGAACCCGTCGCGGCTCGCGGTCATCCGCCGGCTTGCCTTCCGCCTCGGGCGCCGGCTGCTCAGGCGCTGCCCCGCCTGTGAAACTCCGGGCTGGGGGGTGGTCGAGGTGGTCAAGGGTCTGCCCTGCGCGGAATGCGGGCACCCCACCGGGCTGGTCGGTGAATTGGTGGCGGCCTGCCCCCTTTGCACGCACCGTGCCAACCGGCCGCGTTACGATGGTCGGAGGGCGGCACCGGCGCGCGACTGCCCGTACTGCAATCCGTAGAAAACCGAATGGCTATCAGGAGGTGATGCGGGAAATCAGAATTTTAGAAGTCAGGAGTTGGACCGCACGTATTGCGAAGTCCCAGGCAAACCCGATTTTCTCGAATTTTTAAGGAGGTTAAAACCATGAAATGTCCCGTATGTAATGTCGGCTTGAACATGACCGAGCGGAGCGGCGTGGAGATTGACTATTGCCCGCAGTGCCGCGGTGTCTGGCTGGACAGGGGTGAGCTCGACAAGATCATTGCGCGTGCGGAATCTCAGGATTCGCCGGGGGACAATCGCCCGCGACCGTCGGGGGAACGCCCGCCACAGCCGGAGAAACAAGGTGGTTACGAGAAAAAGCACAAGCGGAAGTCGTTTCTCGGGGACATGTTCGAATTTGATTAACCTCAAGCCGCGTGATATGTATTCTGTATTATTCACAACAGGCACCCCGATTTTGGTTGACTATTAATCGAACAAAGTGCTAGGATAAGGGCTATAATCTTCAAGCAAGCTGGTGCCGGCGCAGCCGGCGGGCGGAAGGCGGGGGTATCGGCGGGGCCGGCGGCGTGTGCGCGGTTAGTCTCTTGCGCGTTCGAGGCTGTTATGGGTTGAGGGTGGGTGGTTGACGGCCCTGATTGACCTCAGATTGGGGCCGTTTGCTTTCCGCCCGCCTGATTAAAAATAAAACGGCACGCGGTGGCCAGGAGAACGAAGAAGAAGGGAGAGTGAGCGACATGCTGGACGCCATAATCATGAACTTTACTTCTGCCCCGATCCTCTTCTTTGTAATGGGCGTGCTCGCTGTCCTGTTCAAATCTGACCTCAGGATCCCACCTGACGTGGGGCGGGGCATAGTCCTCTTCCTGATGGCCTCAATCGGAATCAGGGCGGGGGCGGAAATCGCCCAGACGCCCGGTGGGTTGCTGGCCGCGGCGCCCTTTGCCCTGGCTGCTTTGGTATTCGGAGTTGTCATCGCAGCGATTAGCTTTACTCTTTTGGTGGCCTTATTGAGACTGGACCATTATAATGCGGGTGCGCTGGCGGCGGCTTTTGGTGCGGTAAGCTCGGCAACTTTGCTGGTCAGCCTTTCCATGCTGGATGGCATGGACGTTCCCTACGAGAAGTTCGTACCCGCCCTGTATCCCTTTATGGACGCCCCGGCCATAATTGCGGCCCTGCTCCTTGCCAAGAGAAGCCTGGACAAAACGTCCGCAGCCAAGGTTGCAGGCAGTGGCCCGGGTGATGCGAAAAGGGGCTGGGGCAGGCTTGTCGCGGAGTCTGTCACAAATAGCGGAGTCTATGTTTTGCTGGGATCACTGGTTATTGGCTTGATCGCCGGTCCGGCGCAACTGGCCAGGGAGATGGCCTTGTTTGACACGTTGTTCAGGGGCATACTCTGCTTCTTTCTGCTGGACATGGGCATCCTGGCCGCATCGCGCTTGAGGGAACTCAAGTTTGTGAGCCCGCTGATCATTCCCTTTGCCATAGCAATCTCGGTAATCAGCGGCGTGACAGCTGTCTTTGCAGCTACCTTCATGGGCCTAAGTCCAGGAGGTGCCGTCGTCTTTGCGGCCCTGGCAGCCGGCGCCTCCTACGTGACTGTTCCAGCCGCCATGCGGGCTTCTATGCCAGAAGCCAACCCGTCCCTCTATCTGGGCACGGCAATAGGGATAGTCTTCCCCTGGAACGTGCTAATCGGCCTGCCTATGTACCTGCAGCTGGCCCAGAGTATAGCCAGGTAGTCGCCGCACGTGACGGACGTGCAGGTGATGAGGGCTGGTATTTTTCTTGAGGTGGAAAGAGCGGGAGAGGATCCTCGGTGAGGGGTTGGGTCAATAAATGCCAGGAGGGATGGTTATGGCCGTGAGTGAGTACCAGGTGCGGCCCGGGCCGGAGGGTTACCTGCCGCCCGCGGCGGCGTCCATGGGGGTGGAGCTGCCGGAGCGCGGCGCGGCCCTGGTGGAAGGCCGGGTGGTGCCGGAGGATGATGCTTTCCAGGCAATCGCCGAGAAGTTGCTGGCGGCGCGAAACCCGGTGTTTTTCCCGGGGCCGGCGGTCTTGTGGGCGTGGAAGGACGGGGTGGCGGAGAAGGCGAGAGCGGTACTGAGACTGATGGAGGTTGTGGGGGCGCGCGCCATCCCCATGCCGGATTATCGGCCCAAGTATCCGATGATCAACCCGGCGGTGGAGATCAACCCAAACCACCCCAACCTGACGATCTGGCACAACCGGATCGACGTGGGGGTGTTCGTGGGGGTGCACTGTCATTACGCCAACGTGGCGCTGAAGATCATCCGGGGGGGCACCGACTGTTATACTATCGCCCTGTGCGGCGAGGTGGGGCACGAGGATGCCATGATCACGTTGCGGGATGTCGACGTAAAGAAGCTGGAGCGCCTGACGGAGGCGGCGCGGGCGCTCGCGGCGGCGGGGCCCCCGCGGACCGGGGTGATGCCAAGGGTGGGCACTGCGGTTTAGGGGGTTCGGATCAGATATGTGCAGGAGGTGGTAAAAGCGTGACAACGCAGCAAGTGGTGGCTCCGGAGCATCTTTTTTTCGAAGCCGAACGGGAACGGCAGTTCATGACGGGCAGTGAAGCGGTCAGGGAAGCAATCAAGCGGGCGAACGTCGATATGGCGATTTCGTATCCGATCACGCCGCAGTCCGAATCGATGCACTTGGTGGGAGACATCTACGCGCAAGGATATTTGAAGGAATACTTCCGGGGTGAGAGCGAATTCGCGGTGATGGCGGCGGTGGCTGGCGCTGCCATGGGAGGGGTGCGGGTTTTCACTGCTACGGCGGGTCCCGGAACTCTGCGGGCCTTCGAGATGTTCCCGACCTGGGCGGGAGCGCGGCTGCCGGTGGTCTGTGCCTTCATGACCCGGGGGGTCAATTCTCCCCTTACCATCCAGCCGGACACCATCGAGATGGCCTTTCTGTTGGACACGGGCATATTGATGTTTCACGCCGAGAATGCGCAGGATCTGTACGACATGATCCTGAAAGCGTTCGTGATCGCGGAGCAGACCGACGTGCACATTCCGGTGGGGGTGTTTGTCGACGGGTTCTTCGTCACCCATACGCGCGAAGAGGTGGCGACGGCGCCGGCCGATCTGAAGCTGCCGCCTTACAATCCCTATTCCGCGCCCGTGCCGGTGATGGATATGGAAAGCGTTCCGGTGCGGCAGATGCGCGACCCGTTCGTGATGAAGAGCAACTTCATCAGTTACGCCGCGCACGCCTCCTGGCAGCAGGAGATTCTGGCGGCGCAGGAGCGGGCGCGAAAGCATGTGCGCCGTTATCTGGGGGGGCTTTTGGAGGCGGAACATCCGGAGGCGGCGGTGCTGGTGGTGGCCGCCGGAACCGCGGTGTCCCAGGGCAGGGAGGCCGTCGCCGCCGCCCGCCGGGAAGGCCTGGAGGTTGGGCTGATCAAGCTCAAAAGCCTGCGTCCCTTCCCGCGGGAGGAAATCCGGACGCTGGCGCGGCAGGCGCGGGCGCTGATCGTGCCCGAGTTCAACCGGGTGGGTTGGCTGGCCAGGGAGATCAAGTCGGTGGTGGAGGACACCACAAAGGTAATCGACGCTCCCCGGGTATTCGGCGGAATGACCATGCCGCCCGACCTCATTCTGGCCCAGATCAGGAGGTGCTGCGCTTGAGCAAGGGATTGTTCAGGATATCGCCCGGATTTGAGGACGTGATGCCGGCCGAGTACAAGGAACTGGTGACCAACGGTCCCTACGGGAGAGATCTGGGAGTTAAAGACCTGGGGACGTTCAAGGAGTTGATCGAGGAGCACCCGCTGTGCGCCGGCTGCGCCGAGGCCTTGGCCCTGCGGCTCATCCTGGCCTCGTTGCCCAGTCCCGAGGACACGGTCATCGTGGGGTCGACCGGCTGCAGTTCACTGCTCTTCACGCAGGTGGCCGTTCAGAACATCCACTCCCTGTTCGGCAACCAGAACGCCGTGGCCACGGGTCTGAAGCGGGCGCTCCGGCTCCGGTTCCCGGACAAGGTCAAGGACGTGGTGGTGATCGCAGGCGACGGGGCGACCGTGGACATCGGCCTGGACATGGTCATGCAGTCGTGGTTTCGGCGCGAGCTGATCACCACCATCATGCTGGATAACGAGGTCTATGCCAATACGGGAGGTCAGGAGAGCGGCATGTCGCCGCAGGGGGCGGTGCTGTACATGGCGCCCTTGGGGAAGAAGTTTCCCAAGGTGAACCTGCCGGAAATCGCGCGGGAGGCCGGCTGTGCTTACGTGGCCACGATTTCCCCGGCTCTGCCGCGGCGGTTGGGCAAAGTGGTGCGGCGGGCCATCCTGGTGGCCCGTGAAATCGGCCCCAGTTACGTGCAGGTGTTCTGTCCCTGCCCGACCAACTTCAAGTGGCCTTCCGCGCAGGTCTTGCAGAAGATCAGGGACCGTCAGAAGGAAGGGATTTTCAAGGTGCGTGAGTACGTCTCGCCGGAGGCTGAGGCTTATCTGGCCGGACTGGAGGTGGAGCGCCAACATGACGAACAAGAGTAGGACGTTCATCCGCATGTCGGGCTTAGGCGGGCAGGGGGTGGTGACGGCCGCCCACATACTGGGCGTGGCGGCCGTAAAGGACGGGCTTAAATGCGTGGTCAATCCTTTTTTCGGTGCCGAGAAAAGACTGGCGCCGGCGGAGAGCTACGTGCGGATTGCGGCGGATGAGATCTGGGAACGGGGCGAGGTGCTCTTTCCGAACATCATCATGATTTTCCACCCGCACGTGATCACCTTGGGCAAATGCTACACCATGCCGTTTTTCGCCGGCTTGCAGCGGGGCGGGAAGATCATCATCAACTCCGACCGGCCGCTGGATTTGCGGGAGGAGGAGTTGGCACAACTGAAAGAGCTGGGGGCCGAAGTGTATTACGTGCCGGCCACCCAAACGGCCGTGGAGGCGGGGGGAACGGCGCTGTCGTCAAACATCGCCATGCTGGGGGCTCTCTTGGCGGTGGAGGCGTTGGTCTCGCCGGAAGCGATCCGGGATGCGATCGCGGAGAGGTTCGGCGGCGGGAAATTCGTGGCGTCCGGTACGACCGCGGCTCTGGACGACGTGCTGAAAAGCAAGTTCGACCGGCTGGCCCAGTTGATCGAGAAAAACATGGCGGTCGTGGCAGCGGCCCAAGGCCGCGTTAGCAAGCACCATTATTAGAGTGTTGGGGGGCGAGTAGAGCCGTGTACGTTACCGTGAGGGTGGAAGTGGAGAAGTGCAGCGGCTGCAAGCTCTGTATCGTATCGTGCCCGGATCCGAACGTGCTGGCCTTTATCCCGGAGGCGAAGCATGTGGTCGTGAACGAGCACCGCTGCAAGGGCTGTGGCCTGTGTGCGACCGTGTGCCCCGAGGAGGCGCTGACGGTCAGCGGTAATTAAGGGGAAAGGGAACAGGCGGCACGCTGGGCCGACGAGTGCGGCGCAGGCGTTTTCCGGCTCCCGGCGCGGCGCGCCGGAGAAGGTGCGGGAGGAGGAATTGCGGAAAGGAGATGCCCGGACTACAACGCGAAGTGGATCCAGAGTACCTGTTTTCGGAAGCACCCAGAAGACAGGTTTTCATCACGGGCAGTGAGGCGGTGGCCGAAGCGGTGAAGCGGGCCAACGTGGACATAGCCATTGCTTATCCCATCACCCCGCAGAGCGAGAGCATGCACCTGGTCGGAGATTTGTACGACCAGGGCTACCTGAAGGACTACTACCGCGGCGAGAACGAGTTTGCGGTCATGGCCGCCGTGCACGGCGCCTCCCTGGGAGGCGGCCGGGTTTTCACCGCCACCTCCGGTCCCGGAACCCTGCGGGCGATGGAAATGTTTCCGGTTTGGGCCGGGTCGAGGCAGCCTGTAGTTTGCGCTTTCATGTGCCGGGGTGTGTCTCTGCCGCCCTCCATTCAGCCGGAGAACATCGAAATGGCCATGCTCTTGGACGTCGGCATGCTGATGTTTCACGCCGAGGACGCCCAGGATTTCCTCGACATGATTCTGAAGGCTTACGCGGTCGCGGAGCAACCGGATGTTCACCTGCCGGTGGGGGTGTTCGCCGATGGGTTCTTCGTCACCCACACCCGAAGCGCGGTGCTGCTGCCGCCTGATGATTTGAAGCTCGCGGCTTACGATCCCCGGCGGGCACCGGTCCCGACGTTCGACATGGAGACCCCTCCCATCCGACTGGTCAGGGATCCGCTGCTCAACAAGAGCAACTTCATCAGCTACGCGGCCAACGCCAGTTGGCATCAGGAGATCGCGGCCGCGGCCGAGCGGGCCCGCAAGCACATCCGGCGGTATATGGGAGGGCTTTTGGAGGTTGAAGATCCCGCCGCCGTCGTTTTCCTGGCCGCTTCGGGCACGGCGGTGTCGCAGAGCCGGGAGGCGATCAAGGTTTTGAGGGCCGAGGGTATACGGGTGGGGTTGATTAAGATCATGTCGATCAGACCTTTTCCGGTCCGGGAGATTGAGGCCGTCACGGCTCACGCCGACCTGATCGTGGTGCCCGAGTTCAACATCGGCGGTTGGCTGGCCCGGGAGATCAAGGCGGCGATCGACAACAACCGCAGGGTGGTGGGCGGTCCCAGGGTGTTCGGGGGCATGACCATGCCGACGGAGTTGATCGTCAACGAGGTCAGGAACGCTTTGAGTCGGCCCGGAACGAGGCAGCCTGGCATGCGGGCCGGGATTTAGCAAGGAGGAACCCATGTCCACCAAGATCATTACGCCGGTGGCGGAATTCGCGGAACTTCTGCCCCAAGAATACAAGGACCTGGTGGCCCGCGGTCCCCATGGCGGGCGCCGTTCCGTGCGGGACCTGGGCACTTTCAAAGAGATCGTGGATGAACACCCGCATTGTGCCGGTTGCGGCGTGGCCCTGGCGGTTCGCCTTCTGGCCGCGGCTCTGCCCTCCCCCGCGGACACGCTGATCGTCGGCACGCCCGGCTGCTCGTTTTTCAGCCTGGTCCAGACGGCCCTGAACTACTCCAACACCGCTTTCGGCAACCAGAACGCCGTGGCCGCAGGCTTGAAAAGGATGCTGGCGATCCGTTTCCCTCAGGTGCACAAGGACGTGGTGGTGGTGGCCGGCGACGGGGGCATTGCCGACATCGGCCTTGACATGACGCTCCATTCCTGGTTCCGGCGGGAAAAGATCACCACCGTAATGTTGGACAATGAAGTGTACGCCAATACCGGGGGGCAGGAAAGCGGCATGAGCAGGCTGGGGCGGGTGCTCAACATGGCGCCTCGGGGCAAGCTTTTCCCCAAGATACCGGTTTTTGAGCTGGCCAAAGTCTCGGGTTGCGTGTACGGCGCGCGGGTGACGGTGGCCGGTCCGTACAGGCTCGGGCGGGTGGTCAGGAACGCGGTCCTCCTGGCGCGTGAACTCGGGCCGACGTACGTGCAGGTTTATGCTCCTTGCCCCACCAATATGAAGTTTCCTCCCGACCAAACGCTGAAGGCGGCTAAGGAGGCGGAAAAGGACCATTATTCTTTCGAGGAGTTTATGAGTACGGAGGCGGCCGAGTACCTGGCACGATTGAAGACGGCGCCCGAGGAGCGTGAAGAAGCTCCGGAACCGGCAAAGCCGTGAGCACCGTTTTTTGCCGGATTGTTTTTCCCGGCTTCCGGGCCTCTTGGCAGGCCTGATGAATTTCACGGGGGAGGGGAATGGCAATGATGAATTGTAGTATAGTAATCTTGTAGAACAATAAGGAGGGATGATACATGGGCCATTGCCGGAGTGTCCTGGCCGACATGCTCCGGGAGCGGCGGCGGCTTCTGGAGCAGCTTTACCGCGTTCAGGGCCGCCGGGACGAGATGCTGCACCGCTTGCGGGACGTGGAAAGGCGCATTCTTCAGGAGGAAGAGCGCGGTCCCCGGGCCTATCTGGACCACATTTTCCGAGCGGTACCCGTTCCTGAGCAGCCCCGCGACCGAGTATGAAGCGGCGGGTTTAAAATCAAACAGGCGTTTATTCTGAGGAGGCTTACGTAGACAGCCTCTTTAGTGTTTTCTTAACCGAAATTTAACCTTGTCTTAACCCCCGCGTAACCTTATTTCGCTACTATTAACCCCAGGACAGAGTCCGGGGGGGGGATTTTTGATCAGCCGGCGTTGGTACGAGCGCATCGTTGAGAAGTTTCTTTTGGGCAGTGCGGTGGCGGCGGTCCTGACCGTGTTTTTGATCGGGGCCTTTGTATTGTTTGAGGGCTTTCCCATTCTCTCCGCCCACGGCCTGGGCTTTCTGTTCGGGAGGGAATGGGCGCCCCTGCAGGGGGTATTCGGGGTCTTCCCGATGATTGTCGGCACTTTCTACGCCACCTTCGGCGCGCTTATCCTGAGTGTGCCCATCGGCCTGGCCTGTGCGGTTTATCTGGCCGAATACGCCCCGCGCTGGTTCGCCGAAATGATCCGTCCGGCGGTGCTGCTGCTGGCGGGTATTCCCTCGGTTGTGTACGGTTTCTTCGGCGTCGTGGTGCTGGTACCTTTTATAATGAACCACTTTGGGGGTTGGGGTTTCAGCCTGCTGGCCGCCTCGGTGGTGCTGGCGCTGATGATTTTGCCGACTATGATCGGTATTTCCGAGGACGCCATCCGGTCGGTGCCCAGGTCCTATAAGGAAGGTTCACTGGCGCTGGGCGCCACCCACTGGCAGACCGTGAAAAAGGTCATGCTTCCGGCGGCCCGCTCGGGGCTTACAGCCGCCGTCGTCTTGAGCCTGGGCAAGGCTGCGGGCGAGACCATGGCCGTCCTGATGGTGGCCGGCAACGTGGCCGCCATCCCGACATCCATTTTGGACCCCCTGCGCACCCTGACCGCCAATGTGGCCCTGGAAATGAGCTACGCTTTCGGTGACCATACTCGGGCGTTGTTCGCCAGCGGGGTGCTGTTGTTGTTGGTCGTAATAGGGCTGAATACCTTGCTTTACTTGCTGCCCAAAAGGACGGGGACTTAGATGCGCGGAGGCTTGCGGGTCGGCCTCAGAATCGAAGAGATCCTGGTCAGGGGTTTTTTGCACCTCTCGGTACTGGTGATATTCGGGGGTCTCGGAGTCATTCTCGGCTACATCCTTTATCAGGGTCTCGGGCACGTCAACCTCGAATTCTTGTTGTCGAGCCCGAAGGATATGGGACGGGAAGGCGGTATTTTTCCGGCCATTATAGGCACCGGCGCGTTGGTGGGTGTGGCCTTGGCCGTGGCCGTGCCGATGGGTGTCTTCGCCGCTGTCTTTCTCACTGAATACGCCCGTCCCGGCCGGTTCGTGCGCCTTATACATTACGGGGTGGACACCCTGGCCGGAGTGCCGTCCATTGTATTCGGCCTGTTCGGCTTCGCCTTTTTTGTGATCTTCTTGGGTTTTGGCTGGTCGATCCTTTCCGGGGGCCTGACCCTGGCCTGTATGATTCTTCCTTATACCATTAAGGCCACCGAAGAGGCCATCAAGGCCGTCCCCCGTGACTACCGGGAGGCCAGCCTTTCGTTGGGAGCCACCCGTTGGCAGACGGTGGTCCGAGTGGTGTTGCCAGTGGCCGCGCCCGGCATCCTCACCGGGGTGCTCCTGGCGTTGGGCAAGGCGGCGGGGGAAACGGCGGCGATTCTGTACACGGCCGGCACTTCGCTCCACGCGCCCACTTCGATTATGGATCCGACACGCAGCCTGCCGATACACCTGTTTATTCTGGTATCCGAAGGCATTTCCTTCGAAAAGGCCTACGCCACCGCCAGCGTGCTGGTCATATTGGTTCTGATGGTCAATCTTCTGGCCGTCTACCTGATGCGGATCATGGTTGCCAAGCAGCGCGGCAAGTGATCTTTAACGCCATTTTTACCGAGGCTTAACCTGGTTTTAACATGAAGGTGTTATGATGGTTGCGGAACGAAAGGTCAGCTCCACTTAAGAGTACGGGTAAGGAGGGGGTAACAGCGCCTTTGGGCTTGCCGGGCACTAAAAGCCCAATTGATTAGGGATGGAGCCGGCGCACCACCAAAGAATTTTCTAAGGAGTCGCTTGCGACGATTTACCGTCGCCCATGCGGGAATGAAAAGGTCATCCCAGATTCTATTTTTTGGAGGAGGAAGACAGTATTATGTTTAAGTCCAGATGGATGCTTGTTTTGGTCGCGACCCTCTTTGCCGTGTCCGTGCTCGCGGGCTGCGGGCAGCGGGACGCGCCCCCGGCCCCGGACCCGGCTCCGGAACTGCAGGGCACGGTCACCATCGCCGGTTCCACCTCGGTGCACCCGCTTACCGAGGCGCTGGCCGCGGCGTTTATGACCAAACATCCCAAGGTCACCATCAATGCAATGAGCGTCGGTTCCACTGCGGGAATTAAGGCGGCCATCGACGGCACCGCGGACATTGGGACCTCCTCCCGCGAGCTGAAAGCCGAAGAAGCGGCCCAGTTGCAGCGCATTCAAGTTTGCACCGACGGCATGGCGATCATCACGCACCCGAAAAATGAAGCGGTTACTGATCTGACCCTGGAGCAGATGCGTAAAATCTATGCCGGGGAGATCACCAACTGGAAAGAGGTCGGTGGCCCAGACAAGGCGATTGCCGTAATCACCCGGGAGGAAGGTTCCGGTACGCGCGGCGCTTTTGAGGAAGTCGTCATGGGCAAGGACGCCAAAATCTCGGCGCGGGCCATCGTCCAGCCGTCGAGCGGCGGCGTCAGGGCGGCCGTGGCCGGCAACCCGGACGCCATCGGCTACGCCTCTATGGGTTACCTGGATGATTCCGTCAAGGTGGTCGCGGTGGGCGGCGTCACGCCCACGCTGGACAGCATCCGGGACGGCAGTTACCCGGTATCCCGGCCGTTCTTGTTCGTGACTAAGGAGGCGCCGGCCGGGCTGGTCAAGGAATTCATCGACTTCAGCTTGGGTCCCGAAGGCCAGGAAATCGCGGCCGAGGACTATATTCCGTTGTAGAAACCCCATCCCACCAAACCAATACAGGCTCTTTTTACGCCCCTTCCCATAGGAACATGATATGAACCGTGGGTGTTTGGGGAAGGCAGACAGCAAATTTGACTGTCTGCCTTTATCGTTGTCCGGCTATTTTCTCGGCTTGTTCCGCGGAGGCGCCGGTGATCCTAATGGACGGAGGAACGCGCCGCTGCTGCAAGCAGCATGCGCAAAGGTCAGGTTGCCCGGCCCCGGGGCGGTGCGGTATGCTGCAGGTGAGGCGGCGGTTTTTGCAGGGGGGTGGGTTTTCAGATGTTCTCTTTCGACGAGGGCCAACTGACCAAGGGTCTGCGGAGTTGCCTGGAGAATGCGGACCGCCTGGTTCAGGAGTCGGACCTCCTGTACGGCGCGGGGCACCTGGAGCGGTCCCTGGCGCTGGCGGTGCTGGCTCTGGAAGAACTGGGCAAGCTGATCTGCATCAACGGGCTGGCCTTCTCCCTGACCCGGAGCAGCCGGGGCGAGGAGTCTTTCCACCACGTCCGCAAGACGCACCAGGCCAAGCTTTCGGCGCTTTACTCCTTTCCCCTGGTCATTTTCCAGTTTGCGCGGTTGGATGAACGCGTCTTCGCGGACGAGACGCGCAACAAGAGCATACATAAAATCATTCAGGGCTTTCATGGCCATATGGAACGACTTGAGCCGTGGATCGGCGGCATGGACAACCTGGAAGGCTTGAACCGCTGGAAACAACAGGCCCTCTACGTGGACTTCGACGACGAACAGGGCTTCACGGGCCCGTCCGGGTGCGACCCGGAACTGGTGACCGCGGTGCAGGGACTGGCCCGGCATATGGTCGACGGCCTGAGAAAAGTGCTTCTCGGCAACCTGGACCGTTACGCCGAAGCGATCCGGGCGATTCGCCGCACGGTGACCCCGGAGGAGTTCAGCAAGATCGAGCGGTGGATTGCCGAAGAACTCAAGCAGATCAGGGGCTAGACGGACGGCGGTTAGCCCGGCGGCACTGCCAAACGCCGAAGCCCGGCGGCCATCAGTCCGATCAGCCCGGGACCGACGCATACCGTTGAGGCGCCCGATCAGCCCCGCGATCAGCACTGCGATCAGCCCGTGCACCTTGAAACCTGGCGCCGGTTGTGGTAAACTGAACTTCACCGGGGCGGCGTAGCCAAATGGCTAAGGCGACGGTCTGCAAAACCGTT
>DBEH01000054.1:0-5398 GCA_002294005.1 Firmicutes bacterium UBA911
TCTTGACACGGACGCAAAAGGTTATGCTTGACATTTCTGTTGAATTATATTAGGCTTTTGACAAACAGCGGTCAGTCTGGAGCACTCTGCTCGGGGGCGGGGTGTTTCGTTGTTTTAAAAACCGTCTGCCCCTGCGAAACCAACCCCGCCGACGGCCACGTTTCTTTTCTATCGCCGGTGGGCCGGAGTCTCTTGCTCAAAGAGCCGGGACAGGTGTTGGAAGTCGAAGCCCCGGGCGGCACGTTCCGGTACCGGGTGGTCTCGGTCACCTACCCCGGGGGCTTAAGCTCCCCGGCGGTTCGAGATCCAGTCCGATGTCCAGGTCCGGGACCGAGTGGGTGAGCCGGCCGAGGGAAATAAGGTCCACCCCGGTAGCAGCGATCTCCCGGATGTTCTGCTCGTCAACGTTTCCCGACGCTTCCAGCAAGACCCGCCCGTCCACGAGCCGCACGGCTTCCTCAATCAGCGCCCGGGCCATATTGTCGAGGAGAATCGCGTCCGCCCCGGCGGCCAGCGCCTCCCGGACCCCGTCCAAATCCTCAACTTCCACTTCCACCTTCAGCAGGTGATGAACAGCGGCGCGGGCCGAGCGCACGGCGGCGGCAATCCCGCCGGCGACCGCGATGTGGTTGTCTTTGATCAGGACGCCGTCGTCAAGGGCAAAGCGGTGGTTGTGCCCGCCGCCCACCCGCACGGCGTATTTTTCAAGCATCCGCAAACCGGGCGTGGTTTTGCGGGTATCCACCAGGCGGACCGGATAGCCGGCAACCAATTCGTTTAGCCGCCGCGTCCGGGTGGCGATTCCGGACAGGCGGCACAGGAAATTTAGCGCCACCCGCTCGCCGGAGAGAATAGGGCGCGCCTCCCCGCTGACCTCGGCCAGCACCGTGCCCCGTTGTACCCGCTCCCCGTCTGCAACCCGGTTCCGGAATTCCACCCGGGGATCCAGAACGGCAAAAACCCGCCGGGCCACCTCCAGCCCGGCCACCACCCCGGCTTCCCGGCTGCGCAGCACGCCGGCGGCCCGGGTTCCGGCGGCAACGGTGGCGGTAGTGGTCCAGTCCCCCGCGCCGATGTCCTCGGCCAGGGCCTTGCGGATCAGCAGGTCCAGTTCAAGCTCGTTCACGTGTCAAAGCCCTCTTGAAAATGATGTGCTTGCGCCAGCACTCTCTGGGTTCCGGGTAATCGGCGCGGTAGTGCCCGCCCCGGGATTCGCGCCTGGCCGCGGCCGCCTCGGTGACCAGCGTCCCGATCTGGAACAGATTGCGGGTTTCAAAAGCCTCCGGAGTCTGCGCCGGGCAAAGCTCCAGGTACTCGTGACGCCGGAAGAATTCGAGAGTGCGTTCCAGACCCTCCGCTTCGCGGCTTAAGCCGGCATAGGTGCTCATGTGCGCCTGCAGTTCCGCCCGCAGGGCCGGGTAGTCGACCGGCCGCGCCTCGCGCCGCCCGGAATAGGCAAAGTGCGGGTTGGGTTTCGGGGCCGCGGGCCGGGACAGGATGCGTTGTACGATCCGGCCGCCGAACACCAGCCCGTCCAGGAGGGAGTTGCTCGCCAGCCGGTTGGCCCCGTGCACGCCGGCGCGGGCCACCTCACCGCAGGCGTAGAGGCCCTCGATCGCCGTTTCCCCGTGCAGGTTGGTCCGCACCCCGCCCATGATATAATGCGCCGCCGGGGCCACCGGAATCCAGTCCCGGCTGATGTCCAGGCCGACCGTGGCTAAGGTGTGGGTGATCGTCGGGAAGCGCAGCCGCAGGGTGTCCCCCGGAAGGTGCGTGACGTCCAGAAAAACGTGGTCCGCGCCCGTAGCCTGCATTTCGCTCAGTATGGCCCGCGACACCACATCCCGGGGGGCCAGCTCCGCGCCCGGGTGGAAGCCGGGCATGAACCGCTCGCCCCGCACATTCCGCAGCACGCCCCCTTCACCGCGTACCGCTTCGGAAATCAAAAACGGTGGTCCTTCCGGTACCGCCAGCATCGTCGGGTGGAACTGGATGAACTCGAGATCGGTCACTTCGGCCCCCGCCCGGTAGGCGACGGCGATGCCGTCTCCGGTAGCCACCGGCGGGTTGGTGGTCTGGCGGAACAACTGCCCGGCCCCGCCGCTCCCCAGGATCACCGCCTGGCTGTAGAACACCTTCAGCCGGCCTTCCGGCTCGTTGAAGACCAGGGCGCCGTAGCAGCGGCCGTGTTCCACCAGCAGGTCGACGACGAAATTGTGTTCCAGCAAGGGGATACGGCACTCGCCGGCCTGGAAGCAGAGACACCGCTGAATCTCGGCGCCGGTGGCGTCGCCCCCGGCGTAGAGGATGCGGCGCTGGCGGTGCGCCCCTTCCCGGGCCAGGGCAAAACCGTCATCCGTGCGCTGAAAACAAGTCCCCATCTCCACCAGGTCCCGCACCCGTTCCGGCCCTTCCGTGACCAGGACGCCCACGGCTTCGGGGTCGCACAGGCCCGCCCCGGCCTCCAGGGTGTCCTCCAGATGCAGAATTGGGGAGTCGCCGGCGCCGATGGCGGCCGCGATCCCTCCCTGTGCCCGCTCGGTGCTTGTGTTTTCAACCATCTTCTTGGTCAGCACGACCGGGCGTCTCCCCGACCGCGCCAGCAGGTAGGCGGTGTACAGGCCGGCGATGCCGCTCCCGATCACGAGATAGTCGACCGTTTCCACCGGCAGTACCCGGGTGTCGAAATCAGCCAGGTACACAGCTAGGGCCTCCTGTTCATCCCAGTCCCAGGCGGTGCGCCAGCTCTAATGACCGGCTCTTTCCTTCAATCCGCTGGAAACACAATCAGGGAAGGCTGCAAGGCCAGCATCCGCTCCAGAGACTGAAGCGCGCGGTTCCGGATGTGCTCCGGCACGGTGACCCGGGGTTCCAGTCTCTGCAGCGCATCACGGATTTTTGTCAGCGTGGTGAGCTTCATACTGTCACATACCATACCCCTGGACGGCAAATAAAACTTCTTGCCGGGGCAAAGCTTGGTCATCCGGTGGATGATGCCCTCCTCGGTGCCGATGATGAATTCTTTGAAACTGGAATCCCGCACGAACTGCACCATTCCGGAAGTGCTCGCCACTTTGTCGGCGAGGTCGATCACTGCGGGACGGCACTCGGGGTGCACCACCACCAGGGCGTCCGGATGCTTACGCCTCGCCCGCTGGATGTGTTCCGGCAGGATATCGTCGTGCACACAGCAGAACCCGGGCCACAGCACCAATTCCCTTCCGGCCTGCCGTGCGGCGTAAGCCCCCAGGTTCCGGTCGGGCACGAACAGAATCCGGCGGTCCGGGGGAACGGACGCGATCACCCGCACCACGTTGGCGGAGGTGCAGCAGATGTCGCTCTCAGCCTTGACGTCCGCCGTGGTGTTGACGTAGGAAACCACCACCGGGTTACCGAGTTCCGCCTTTTTACTGCGCACCGCCTCCACACCGGCCATGTCGGCCATAGGACACCCCGCCCGCAAGTCGGGGAGGAGCACCGTTTTGTGCGGGGAAAGAATCGCCGCGCTCTCGGCCATGAAGTGCACGCCGCAAAAGACGATCACCTCGGCCTCGGTGGCGGCGGCCGTCCGGGACAACTGGAGCGAGTCCCCCACAAAATCGGCAATGTCCTGGACTTCGGGGCGCTGATAGTAGTGGCTCAGGATTATCGCCTTGCGTTTTTGACGCAACTCATTTATTTCAGCAACTAATTCGTGGGATATTTCCACCGTGCCACCCCTTGCTGCTCCATAAGCGGGCCTGATGGAACTCGAAGGCACCGGCCCGGCGGGGCGGATTCTGGCTCTTGCCGCTCCATAAGCGGGCCTGATGGAACTCGCCCCTCGGATTACCCGGCGTCGTTACCGTCATGCTATTTCTCCGGCCACATCATGTCAAGCAACCCAAAACCCTCAGGCGGGCAAAACCCTGGCGATCTTGTTCTCGCCGCCGACCAGCACCACCCGGGGCGCCCACCCTAAGGCCTCGTCTTCGGAACACCAGGCGTAAGCCATAATGATCACCAGGTCTCCCAGCACGGCCAAGCGGGCGGCCGCCCCGTTCAAATTGACCACGCCCGACCCGCGGACGCCCGGGAGCACGTACGTCTCAAACCGGACGCCGTTGTTGAGGTTGGCCACCTGTACCTGTTCGAAGGCCAGGATTCCGGCGGCTTCCAGCAGTCCCTCGTCCACCGTGATGCTGCCCTCGTAGTCCAGGTCCGCCCCGGTCACTTTCGCCCGGTGGATCTTAGACTTGAGCATCTTCAGGTGCATTAAATTCCCTCCCCTCCGGATACTGCCGCCACTCCCTGCGCGGACCGTTCACCCGGCAGCCGGACCATCACGTTGTCAATCAGGCGGGGCCGCCCGAAGCGGGCCGCCACGGCGAGCAGCAGCTCCCGGTCGCCGGGGCCGGGCGCGGTCAGACCGGGCAACGCCAGGATTTCTGCGTATTCCAAGCCGGCCCGCGGCTCGGCCGCAATCGCGGCCACCAGCCGGTCCCCCACGGCGGGCAGGCTCTCGCCGGCCAGGACGGCCTCCCGGGCCGCCAGCAGGCTCTGGTAGAGCACGGTCGCCGCGCGGCGCTCGGCCGGGGAGAGGTAGGTGTTCCGGGAGCTCATGGCCAGGCCGTCCGGTTCGCGCACGGTGGGTACGGCAACAATCTCCAGGTCCAGGTTCAAGTCCCGCACGATCGAGCGGACCACCAGCACCTGCTGGGCGTCCTTCCAGCCGAAAAAGGCGGCGTCCGGCCGGACGATATTGAAGAGCTTCGCCACCACCGTGGCCACGCCCCGGAAGTGCCCCGGCCGGCTGCGCCCGCACAGGACCCCGTCGATACCGTCGACCTGCACAAAGGTGCGCGCTTGATCAGGGTACATCTCGCCGGTGTCGGGAACGAATACGCACTTCACGCCGGCCTCCCCGGCCAACCGCAGGTCGCGTTGCAGGTCCCGCAGGTAGGCCTCCAGATCCTCGCCCGGACCGAACTGGATGGGGTTGACGAAAATGCTCACCACCACGTGCGGGAAACGGCGGCGCGCCTCGCGCATCAGCGTCAGGTGCCCCTCGTGAAAGTAACCCATCGTCGGCACCAGCGCGACCCCGCCGGTCCGCCGGAGTCCCGCGGCCACGAACCGGATCTCGGCCACCGTCCGGCAAACCCGCAAGTCCGGAAACGCCCTGGGACTTTTTGCACCTTGCCCCCGACTCTTCTGTACCGCCATTTTGACTCCTCCAGATAAAATCCAGTGTCCAGAATCCAGAAGTATAGACAAGGTGCTGATTAAGTGCAAGGCGAACACTTTGCCTCTACCGTCCTCAATCAATCTCATTCTGGTTGCCGCGAACCCCCATTGCTGTGTTCCGCCCAGTGAACCGGCCGGAGACCCACCTCCGCCTTCCACATTCTGAATTCTG
>DBEH01000054.1:5761-34782 GCA_002294005.1 Firmicutes bacterium UBA911
CTGGATTCTGAATTCTTGATTCCTCATTCTTCTCATTCCGGCCGCTCTTCCTCCGGCATCGCGAAGCCGTGCTCTTCCGCCGGGAACCGGCCGGACTCCACCTCTTCCCGGAATTCCCGCAGCGCACGGCCGATCTCGGTGTGCAGGTCGGCGTAACGCTTCACAAAACGCGGGGCGAACCCTCCGTACAGCCCAAGCAGGTCGTGGGTGACCAGCACCTGCCCGTCGCAATAGGGTCCGGCGCCGATACCGATGGTCGGCACGTTCACCGCCGCCGTGATCCTTTGGGCCAGCGGCACCGGCACGCACTCCAGCACTACGGCGAACACTCCGGCTTCGTCCAAAATCTGGGCGTCTTCCAGAAGTCGCTTGGCCGAAGCCGCGTCCCGGCCCTGGACCCGGTAACCGCCCAGTTGGTGTACCGACTGGGGAGTCAACCCGATATGCCCCATCACCGGAATCCCGGTGCCGGTAAGAATCCGCACCGTTTCGGCGACCTCACGGCCGCCTTCGACCTTGACGGCCTGCGCCCCGCCCTCCTGTAAAAAGCGCCCGGCGTTGCGGACCGTCTCCGCGCGGTTCACGTTGTAAGAAAGAAAAGGCATGTCGCCGACCACCAGGGCCCGCTTCACCCCCCGGCTCACCGCGCGCGTGTGGTGGAGCATATCCGCCATGGTCACCGGAATGGTGGAGTCGTACCCCAGGACGACGTTACCCACGGAATCACCCACCAAGACAATGTCGATCCCCGCTTCGTCCACCAGCCGGGCCGTAGGATAATCGTAGGCGGTCAGCATTGTGACCGGACGCCCCTCTTCTTTCTTGCGGCGGATGTCCAGCGTGGTGAGCCGCTTCTCAGCCACGGTCCAAAACCCCCTCAAACAAGGCGGTCAGCTCCCGGGCCTGCACAGCGCCAAGCGCGTTCTGCTCCCGGGCGATGCCAACGGTGTAGGCCCCCAGGGCCCGGTAGACTCCTTCATAACCGTCATCAAGGCGGGCGAGGGCCGCCAGGTGCCATTTCAGGGTCGAGCGGTCATCGCGGACCACCGGCCCGGTCAGAGCCCGCACCACGCCGAGATCCCGAAGGTTTTCCCGGGTACCGTCCACAAGGGGCGCGAGCGCCTTCAGGGCGTCGGTGCGCGACCAGCCGCACCGGCCCAACAATTCGGTGGCAAGGTGGATCACGGCGACCAAGTAATTCGAGGCCACGCATGCCGCCGCGTGATAAAGCGCCTTGTCCACGACGTTCACTTCCAGGGGCACTCCCCCCAGGTCCTCCACCAGGCGCCGCGCCCGCGAAACCCCGGCGGGGTCCCCTTCCACCCCGAAGTAACACCCGGGCAGACGTTCCAGGGCCGCCTCCACGTCCGCGAACGACTGCAGCGGGTGAATGGAAGCGATAGCGGCGCCGTCCGCCCGCGCCGGGGCCAGGACCTCGGCGGGCGTGGCCCCGCTGGTGTGGGCCACCAGTTGCCCGGCCGCGAAGCCGCCCCGGGACTGGATCGCTGCGGCGACGGCCCCGATCTCCCGGTCCGGGACGGTGATGAGCACTACCCCGGCGTTCCGGGTGCACTCCGCCGGACGCACCGTAAAGGGGCAGCCCAGCCGCTCGCCCAGACGCCGGGCGGACTGCTCGCTGCGGGAAGCCACCCCCACAATTTCGCAACCGGCGCGCCGCAGGGCCAGGGCCAGCGTCGAGCCCACCCGGCCCGCGCCGATTATACACACTTTGCGGTCATTGTCCGGCATTGCCATACTTCCTCCAACCCCCCACGGCCGCCCGGAAAGCAAAAAACCCCGGACAGACCCGTGGAATTTCTTAAAGAATCCACCGTCTCGGTCCTAAACGGCTCCAAGCGGCCTTGCGCTTTTAAGTTTTACGGACCACCAAGGACCAGGTGTAGTTCCCCCCGGGATACTACCCGTTGATGTACCGCATTATAGCACGGAACCCGCGACCCGGCAATGTCTTTCAACCCCCAGCAGGACAAAAGCTATGGCGGATTTTCAGGACCGTCTAGAAACAGACCGGCTTTTTGCCCCAGCTAGCCTTTAAGCCCCAACTCCGCGGCCAACGCCTCGAACACCGGCACGATGTCGCCGCGCAAGACCAACTCCGCCGCATCGTCCCAGGGGGTCGGGTCCCGGTTGATGATCACGAACCGCCGGGCGAAGCGGGGCAGCGCGGCCACCGGGTAAACTTGCAAACTCGAGCCGGCGACGAGCAGCAGCGGGCAGCCGTGCAGAACCTGGACAGCCGCCTCGAAATCATCCCCCAGCACGTCCCCGAACAGGACCACGTCCGGCCGTAGAAGGCCGTTGCACGGGCAGCGCGGCGGATTCTTCCCGGACTGAAACCGGTCCACCAGGAAAGCGAACTCGTGCCGTTCACCGCACCCCAGGCAGCGGCACGTACGCAGATGACCGTGCACCTCCCACGTCCTTGAACCGGCCCGCACGTGCAGGCCGTCGATGTTCTGGGTGATGACGCCCTGGAGCAGGCCCTCCTGCTGCATGCGGGCCAGGGCGTGATGCGCCGGGTTGGGCTCGGCGTTCGCGAACCCCAGCCACCACTCCATGTTGAGCCGCCAAAAGGCGGCGGGATCCCGCTGAAAAGCCTGGACACTCGCCACTTCCATCGGGTCGGCCTTCTCCCACCGGCCGACCCCGCGACTGCGGAAGTCAGGGATGCCGCTGGCCGTGCTGATCCCGGCCCCGGTGAGCGCCAGAGTGCGGCCGGATTCCCGAATCAGCCGGGCCAGTTCACGGATTTCTTCCTTAGGGGTCACTTTCACTTCATCACATCCAGAACAAGTCACGAGAAAGTAAAGCGACATCAGACGGGTGCCGGTTAAGGTGCTTGTCCGTAATGAGCGCGATTTTGCCGGACATAGTCACACTCCACCCTATCATTCGCTTAATCCGTGTACACTGCTTTGATATCCGACACTACTCCGGTCGGCCGGCGTCTCCGGCATAGCGGTGCAACCGCTGTTCCCGGACCAGCCGGCGCGCCAGTACCGACGCCTGGCCGCCGTCCGGGAGATCCAGCTCCGGGCGCAGGTCCGCCAGCGGCACCACCACAAAAGCCCGTTCGCTCAGCCGGGGATGGGGCACCAAAAGCCCGGGTTCCGCAATTCTTTCCGCACCGAACAAGAGCAGGTCCAGGTCGATTACCCGCAGCCCCCACCGCTCCCCGCGTTCCCGGCCCAACTGCCTTTCTATCTCCAACATCCGCTCCAGCAATTCCCGGGCCGGCAGGGTCGTCTCGACCTCCACCACCGTGTTCAAAAACCAATCCTGGTCCGTATACCCCAGGGGCGCGGTCTCGTACACGGGGGCCCGGCGCCGCAGCATTATCCCGGGCACCACCGCGAGTGCCCCGGCCGCCCGGTCCAGGTTGGCCGGCCGGTCCCCCTGGTTGCTGCCCAGACCGATGTAAGCCACCGTGCTGCTCATCCGGTCTCTTCCCGGCGGCGGACGATCTCCACCGCGAAGTACTTGAACCGGCCCCGCACCGGGGCGTGCGGCTTGCGCAACCGGACCCGGACCTCATCGACCGGGAAGGAGGACAGCACCGCCGCCGCCACGGCCTCGGCCACCGCTTCGATCAACCGGTACCGCCGGGCCTGAAAGGCCTTTTTGACCTCGGCGTACACGGCGCTGTAGTCCACGGTGAGGGCCGGGTCATCGGCCCGGCCGGCCGGTCCCAGGTCCAGCACCAGTTCCAGGTCGACCTGGAAGGGCTGACCCATCTCCCGCTCGGCATCCAACACTCCGTGATAGCCGTGAAACTCGAGCCCCTCCATTATAATGCGGTCTTTCATACTTCTTCGCCTCCCCGGACGATGGCATCCGTCATCCTGGCCACCCGCACCATTTCCCGCACGTCGTGCACCCGCACGATGTCCGCCCCCCGGCAGATGCCCACGGCCACGGTGGCCGCCGTGCCCTCCAGGCGCTGGTCCACCGGCAGGTCCAATACCTTGCCGATCGTGGACTTGCGGGAGGTGCCGATCAAGAGCGGGCACCCCAGACCGGTGAATTCCCGCAGACGCCGCAGCACGGTCAGGTTCTGTTCTGGTGTCTTGCCGAAGCCGAAACCCGGGTCGAGGATGGTCCGGCCGGACGCGATGCCGGCCTGCGCCGCCTTGGCCATGCGTTCCTCGAAGTACGCGGTGATGTCGCCCGCTACGTCCCGGTATTCCGTCCCGCGCTGGTTGTGCATCAGGACCACCGGTACGCCGTGGCTGGCCACCAGTTCCGCCATTCCATCGTCCGCAAGCGCCCACTGGTCGTTCACCAGGTGCGCGCCGGCCGCCAGGGCTGCTCGCGCCACCGGGGTCTTGCTGGTGTCGATGGATATGGGAATATCCAGTTCTCCGGTCATCCGCGGCAGAACCGCCGTCACCCGGGACAATTCCTCATCCAGGCCGGCCGGCTCGGCGCCGGGCCGGGTGGATTCACCGCCGAGGTCGATCAGGTCGGCGCCCTCCCCCACCATTTCCCGGGCCCGTGCGAGCGCGGCCTCCGGCTCCAGGTAGGCGCCCCCGTCCGAAAAAGAGTCGGGGGTGACATTCAATATGCCCATCACCAGGGTGCGTTCCCCCAGCGGCAGAAACTTTCCCCGGCAGTCCAGCCCGCGGGGTTTGGTTTCGCAGTTTTCCAGCACCCGCTCGATCTTGTCGGCCAGCGCCGCCAGGCCGAACGGCTGCATCCGCATCTTCTTTAAAAAGGCGGCATACTGCTTTATGGTAGCCATCAGGAGCGCGTCGGTTTGGGCCACGGAGTGGTTCACCGTTCCCCACGACACCGCCGCCTCCCCTCCGCGGGCGAGCATCTCCTGTTTGACGATGTTCGCCTGCACAGGGGTCAGCCCGGTGATACGGAGCACGCGGTGCACCGCCTTGGGCGCCATCAGCGCTACTCCGGTTTCGTCGGCGCCGACCCCGGCCACCGCGCTTCGCGCCGCCCCAAGGCCGTTTATATCCAAAACCATCACCCGGTGGGTCATCGCGCGTTCCCCCATTCCACGCCGGTTTTGTCCATTATACCCGCCCCCAGCCGGCGGCTCCAGCGCCCCCCAAGAGAAACCGTGGGGACGCGCCGCCCCCACGGTTTTGCTTCTACAGGGTCCACCCCTTGGCCGAACGAACCGGCCGGATTCAAGCCTACTTCTCGTCTTCCCCTTTCGGCCGGGGTCCGTCCTCAGGCCAGATCAGGGCGTGCTCCAACAGGTGGTGCAGGTGCTTGACCTTCATCCCGAGGTTGTATTCCTTGTTGATGTCGTTTAACTGGTCGTAGCAGTTGTGGCACGGGGCGCAACAGATCTCGGCGCCGGTGGCCATCATCTGGTCGGCCTTAAGCTTGCCCTTGGCGATCCGCTCTTTTTTCACCACCGTGCCCATCGGCAGGGCGCCGGCGCCGCCGCCGCAGCAGTAGTTGTACTCGCGGTTGGGCCACATGTCCACGAACTTCTCGGCCACGTTCTCTAAAATGTACCGGCCCTCCTCGATCAATCCGCCCTTGCGCACCGTGTTGCACGGGTCGTGGAGGGTGACCACGTACGGGTTCCTGGTCTTGTCGACCTTGATCTTGCCGTCCTTGATCAGGCCGGCCATCCATTCCACCATGTGCTCGAACTTCCAAGGCACTTCGCCCTCCTTGTACCAGACCTTCTTGCCCCACACGAAGGCCCAGTACCCGTGGCCGCACTCGGTCATGACGCAGCGCTGCACGCCGAGCCTTCTCATCTCGTCCACCACAAAGTCCATGATCTTCCTGGCCTCGTCGTCGCGACCGCTGAACATCCCGAAGTTGGTGACGTCGAAGGCCTTGGAGGATAACGTCCAGCTCTCCTTGGCGTTCCAGAAGATCTTGGTCCAGCTCTTGATGTCCTCCGGGTAGTACTTGATCTCGCGCGGGTGCGGAAGAAACAGAATATCCGCGCCCTCCACGTTGACCGGGATGGTCAGGCTCGAGTCGCCGAACTCATCCTGGAGTTCCTCCTGCATCCACTCGATGGTTTCAATGAATTCTTCCTCGGTGATCTCCATCTGGTTCCCGACTTGCATGTGCAGGTCGGCCACTTCCTGCAGCCGCCCGGGGGCGGTCAGGCCGAACTGCCCGCGCACCGTGCGCACCACGTTGGACAGCGGCACCTTGCCGGGGCAGTGCATGGTGCACCGACCGCACATGTTGCAGAGCCAAACGAACCTGTCGTTCAGCACTTCGTCCTTCAGCCCGAGAGCGACCTTGCGCATGAACTTGCGCGGGTCGTGGTCGTCCACCAGATCGGTGAAGTAGCACGCCGCCGCACAGGTGCCGCAGGCCAGGCAGTAGTTTAAGTCGAACTTGCCCTGCTCGGTCGCAAAGCACATTTTTTGGGATATTTCGTCCCTGAAATTGGGGTCTCTGACTTCACTCAGCTTTTTGGCTTCCATTGTGAACATATCCCTCCACCAACCGAATTTGAAACCCCACCCCGAACCACGGGCCGCGTGCAGCGCACCGCGATCCGGGACGGTCTTGGTGCCTTATGCCAGGAAAGCCTCGATTTCCGCGAAGAGCTGCTCGTCCCTGAAGCCCATATGATCGGCGGCGTGCGACGGGCAGGCCGCCGCGCAGGTGCCGCAGCCCTTGCACAGCACTTCGTTCACCTCGGCCACGTTCTCGGCCTCCAAGAAGGAGATCGCGCTGTACGGGCAGACCGTGACGCAGATCCGGCAGCCGGAACACTTATCCTTGTCCACCTTGGCCACCGCGCCGCCGCCGACCAGCAGATCCTTGGTCAGGACGGTCGCCGCGCGCGCCGCCGCCGCCCGGGCCTGGGCGATGCTTTCCTCGATGAACTTCGGTCCGTGCGCCAGGCCGGCCACGAACACGCCGTCGGTGGCGAAGTCTACCGGGCGCAGCTTCATGTGCGCTTCCAGGAAGAACCCGCCGTCGTAGTCGCCACAGACCTTGTAGAGTTGACCGATGTCCCTGGAATCGTCTGGCGGCAGGGTGGCCGCCGCGAGTCCCACCAAGTCGGCGTCGATCACGAAGGTCTCGCCGAGGATCGGATCGGTCACGGTCACCGTAAGGTTGCCGCCCGCGTTCGACACCACCGGCTTGCCGGCCGGGTCGAAGCGCAGGAAGATCACGCCCTTGTGCCGGGCCTCTTCGTAATAGTCCTCCTTGAAGCTGTAGGTGCGCATGTCGCGGTACAGTACGTACACGCTGGCGTCGGGA
The DNA here is from genome assembly GCA_002294005.1 of Firmicutes bacterium UBA911. GTDB lineage: Bacteria > Bacillota > Desulfotomaculia > Desulfotomaculales > Desulforudaceae > Desulforudis. The sequence goes on from DBEH01000054.1 coordinate 12,995, forward strand.
TTGAGAGCCTTCGCCTTGAGGGCGTTCTTGACCGACTCGGTACAGCAGATCCGGCTGCAGTACACACGGTCCGGCTCCCGGGAACCGACGCAATTGATCAGCACGAGGTTCTTAGCCTGCTTCGCCCGGTCCGTGCCCTCCACCAGTTCGGCTTCCAGTTCGAGGCCGGTGAGCACGCGGTCGTCCTGGCCATAGAGGTACTCGGACGGCTTTAGTTCCTTGCCGCCGATGGCGATGATCACCGCGCCGTGCTCGATGTCCTTGGCCTGGCCGCCCATGTCGATGGTGGTGATGAAGTTCCCGACGTATCCGGAGGCGTTCGTGATCTTGGCCCCAGTGTACACGTTGATGTTCGGGTTCGCTTCAACGGCGCCGATCAGGCCGTTGAGATAAGCGCCGACGTCCATGCCTTCCAGGTTCACGTGGATCTTCCGGGCCATACCGCCCAGTTGGTCGCTTTTTTCCACCAGGCTCACCTTGAAGCCCTGGCCGGCGAGGTCCAGCGCGGCGTTCATGCCAGCGATACCGCCGCCGATGACCAGCGCGTCCTTGTTGACCCCGATGGTCACCGTCTGCAGGGATTCCAGCAGACGGGCCTTGGCCACCGCCCGGTTCACGATTCCCTTGGCCTTGACCGTGGCGGCCTCCTTGTCTTTCATGTGCACCCAGGAGCAGTGCTCGCGGATGTTGCCCATTTCAAATAGAAAGGGGCTTAGGCCCGCCGAGGCGCAGGTCGCCCGGAAGAGGGGCTCGTGCGTCCGCGGGGTGCAGGACGCGACCACTACCCGGTTCAGTTTGTGCTCCAGGATTACCTCCTTGATCTTGTCCTGGGTATCCGACGAACAGGAGTACAGGTTCTCTTCCGCGTACACCACGTTCGGGGCGTTCTTGACGTACTCCACCACCGACGGCACGTCCACGGTCGAGCCGATGTTAATGCCGCAGTGGCAGACGAACACGCCGATCCGCGCTTCCTGCCCGGTCACGTCCATCTCGGCCACGGGCTCCTCGGGCTTGACCAGGGTGCCCCGGGCTTCGGCGAGCAGGGTGCCCGCGCCGGAAGCGGCTGCGCTGGCCTGCATGACTGCGGTCGGAATGTCCATCGGGCTCTGGAAGGTGCCGCACACGAACACACCCGGCCGGGAGGTCTCCACCGGCGCGCTGGTGGTAGTGGCCGCGAAACCGTGGGCGTTTAAGTCCACGCCGATCTGCTTGGCCGTCTCCATCGCCTTCGAGGAAGGCCGCAGGCCGACCGACAGCACGACGAGGTCGAATTCCTCGTGTTTGATCTCGCCGCCCTCGTCGCTGTACCGGATCTTGACCGTGTGCTCCGAACCGCCCGGCCCGAGTTCAAAACTGCGGGAACGGATGAACCGGATGCCCGTCTCATCCTGGGCGCGGTTGTAGTAGGCCTCAAAGCCCTTGCCGTAGGTGCGCATATCCATGAAGAAGATGGTGGCGTCCATTTCCCCGCCGTGTTCCTTGGCGATCATGGCTTCCTTGATCGCGTAGGTGCAGCACACCGAAGAACAGTAGCTGCAGCCGATACTGCGGTCGCGCGAACCCACGCACTGGATCCAGGCGACCTTCTTCGCCTCCTGGTGGTCCGAAAGACGAACCACGTGCCCCTGGAAGGGGCCCGAGGCGCTCAGAATACGCTCGAACTCGATGCTGGTGACCACGTTTTTGAAGGTCCCGTAACCCAGGGTCTTGATGGTCTTGGGATCGAACTCGTCGAAACCGGGGGCCAGAATGACGGCGCCGACGTCAAGGGTGAAGGTCTTCTCTTTGTCCTCCCAGTTAATGGCTTCCTTGCCGCACGCCTTCTCGCAGAGCAGACACACCGGCTTGCCGGTCTGCACGCCCTTGGTTAGGTACAGGCACTTTTCGGGATGGGTGATCGCGTAAGTGTTCGGCACCGCCTGCGGGTACTTGTTGGCGATGATCTTCCGGACTTCCAACCCCTCGTTGAACTCGTCCGGGATCTTCACCGGACACTTCGCGGCGCAGTCACCGCAAGCGACGCACCTGTCGGCGAACACGTAACTCGGTTTCTGAAACACCGTCGCTTTGAAGTTCCCGGCCTCACCCTGCAAATCGATCAGGTTAGCCAGGGTGATGATCTCGATGTTCGGATGCCGGTCGCACTCCACCAGCTTGGGCGACAGGATGCACATCGAGCAGTCGTTGGTGGGGAAAGTCTTGTCCAGTTGGGCCATGGCGCCGCCGATGGCCGTGGAGGCCTCGACCAGACGCACGTAGTACCCGGCTTCCGCCAAGTCCAGTGAAGCCTGCACGCCGGCGATACCACCGCCCACTACCATTACCGATCCAATTTTATCTGGCATACCGTATCACACCCGTCCTCCCTTAGAACGTCCCGGCACGCAGGCCGGGCTTAAGAACTCGAAACTCGCTCTTCGTCCGCTGGAAAACCAACCTTATAGTGGCTCCATCCCCCCTCGCCGGACAAACTACGATGACTGACTGACGAAATACGAAGAACAGAAAACCGAACTGGAACCGGTCCAACCCGGCAATCGCCGAAGGACAAGGCTCCCCTTTTCAGTAGTATAGTGCCATTCTTTTTCACTGTCAATTCATTCTTAAGATGTCTTGGTTCAAAACCGTCTCTAGCTTGGCATTGCCGGGTTTTCGAACCTCCGGTTCATTGTCTCGTCAATATAGGCCGGCAGGTGCGCCAGCACCTCGGTTTGGTATTTCTCCACCTCGCCCCGGTCGCTCAGGGTGGATAGATCGGCGTCGAGCGGTATCCGGGCCAGCAGGCGCAGTCCGGTGGTGCCGGCCGTCTTCTCGGCCCGGGACGGGCCGAAGATCTCCAGCTTCTCGTCGCACTTCGGGCACACGGCGTAGCTCATGTTCTCGATAAACCCCAGGATCGGGATGTTCAGCTTTCTGACCATCCGCACCGCCTTGCGCACCACCAGCACCGCCAAGTCTTGGGGCGCGGTAACCATCACCACGCCGCCGACCGGCAGAAACTGCATCACGGAAAGGGGCGCGTCGCCCGTCCCGGGCGGCAGGTCGACCAGCAGGTAGTCGAGTTCGCCCCAACCGACCTCGGTCCAAAACTGCTGGATGGCGCCGGCGATGATCGGGCCCCGCCAGATCACCGGTTCGTCCTCGTGCTCCAGGAACAGGTTGATCGAGATGACACCGATACCGTAAACGCCCGTCTTTACCGGCAGGATCGCCTCCCCTTCCAAGTCCGGCCGTTCGTGAAGGCCGAAGATCTTGGGGATACTCGGCCCGGTCAGGTCGGCATCCAGAATACCAACCTTGTAGCCCTGACGCGACAGGGTCACGGCCAAAAGCGCCGTCACCGCGGACTTGCCCACGCCGCCCTTGCCGCTCATCACCGCGATCACGTTTTTCACCGCGGACTGCGGGTTCGGCGCCAGCACGTGCGACCGCGGCGCGGGCTGACCGCAGGTTTGGGCCTCGGGCATGCCGCAGGCCGCGCTCCCCGGACAACCGCCGCCGCTCACGCCCCCGCAGGCACCACCGTTGTTATTGTCGTCCGCCATTACGACACTCCTCCCACGAATGTTTTTTTCTACCTTTTCTTCGGAACCCGGTATTTGCCGGTGGTCCGCTTCGGGCGGGCGCACCGGTCGGGCCGGGTCGCAAGTTCCTTGCCGCCGCATTTCGGGCATTGTTGTTCGTTCAAGCCGCCGGGAGCCGGCTCCAATTCCGTCCGGCAGCCCATGCAGCGCAGGCGCCGCGCCACGTACTCGAAGTTGCCGCCCTCCACCCGGATCGCCTTGCCCAACACCAGGGCTTGGGCCACCTTGGCACGCGCGCCGGTCAAAATACGCTGAAAGGTGGGGCGCGAGACGCCCATACGCTCGGCGCAATCTTCCTGCTCCAGCCCTTCCAGGTCCTTTAGACGCAACGCTTCCACTTCTTCCACCGCCAGTCCGACCTCCTCCAGGTCCCATAACGGAATCCCGGCCGGCTTAAAGTAAGTGCACTGGGGGAGGAACTCAACCCGGCGGCATTTTGGTGGTCTACCCATGGCTATTCTCTCCTTAAAACAGCCCCTTCACCCGTCCGTGCTCGTCGATGTCAATCCCGAAAGCCGCCGGCCGGGAGGGCAGGCCGGGCATGGTGAGCATCGCCCCGGCCAGGGGGTACAAAAACCCGGCGCCCGCCGACACCCGGATGTCCCGGATCGGAAACACATAGCCGGAAGGCACGTTTCTTAGATTGGGGTCGTGGGAGATGGACAGGTGTGTTTTGGCCATGCAGATCGGCAAGCGGCCCCAACCCAGCTCCTCGAAGCGGGCGATCTTCTTTTCCGCCAGGGGCTCGTAGGCCACCTCGTCTGCGTTGTACACCCGCCGGGCGAGTACCTCGATTTTCTCCTTGATTGAGAGTTCATCCGGGTAGAGCAGGCGAAAATCTCCGCCCCGTTCACAGGCCGACACAACACCGGCGGCGAGTTCGGACGCCCCCGCCCCGCCTTCCGCCCAGGCGGTGACCGGATGCGCGCTCACAGCCCCGGCGCGCACCGCCTCCCGGAGCACGGTCTCGACCTCGGCGTCCGTGTCACCCAGGAAGCGGTTCACGGCTACCACCACCGGCACCCCGTAATAGCGGGCGACCTTGATCATGTGCGCCAGGTTCCGGCACCCTTCCGCGACCGCGGCCGGGTTTTCCCGCTTGATCTCCTCCGGCAGGGGCTTGCCGGGGATGATCCGGCCGACGCCGCCGTGCATTTTGAGCGACCGTATCGTGCAGGTGACCACCACGCAGCCGGGCCGGAGCCCCGACTGCCGGCACTTGATGTCCATAAATTTTTCCATGCCCAGGTCGGCGCCGAATCCGCTCTCGGTCACCACGTAGTCGGCCAGTTTCAGCGCCATCTGGTCGGCCAGCACCGAGCACTGCCCGTGGGCGATGTTGGCGAATGGTCCGGCGTGCACGATGCAGGGCTGTCCCTCCAGCGTCTGAATCAGGTTGGGTTTGACCGCCTCCTTAAGGATCGCCGCCATCGCCCCGGCGCCCTGAAGGTCCTCAGCCGTGACCGGGCGGCCCCGCCGGTCAAATCCCACCACAATCCGCCCCAGCCGCTGCCGCAGGTTCCGGATGCCGTCGGTGACCGCCAGGGCGGCCATGACCTCCGACGCGGTCGTGGCCTCGAACGCGGCCTCCCGGGGGTAGCCGTTGACCGGACCTCCCAAGCCCACGATCACGTCCCGCAGGGCCCGGTCATTAACGTCCACGACCCGGGTCCAGGTGACCGTGTGCAGGTCGATATCGTGGGGGTTGCCGTGGTAAAGCGAGCCGTCGAGCATGGCGGCCAGCAGGTTGTGGGCCTGCCCCACCGCGTGGATGTCGCCGGTGAAATGCAGGTTCAAGTCTTCCATGGGCACCACCTGGGCGTAACCGCCCCCGGCGGCCCCGCCTTTGATCCCGAACACCGGGCCCATGGAAGGCTGACGCAGGGTGCAGGCCGCCCGTTTGCCGATGCGGCCCAGACCCTGCGTCAGTCCGATGGTGGTCAGGGTTTTCCCCTCGCCGAGAGGGGTGGGGGTGACGGCCGTGACGTCGATCAGCCGGCCGGCCGGCCGTTCCCTGAGCTTGTCGAGCACGTGCAGGCCGACCTTGGCCTTGTACCGGCCGTACAGGTCGATGTCTTCCGCCGCCAGGCCGATTGCGGCCGCGAGATCGGCAATGGGTATCATCCGGTGCGCCTGGGCGATCTCCAGGTCCGTCCGAAACGTCATCACTCGTAAATCCAGGGATCCAGCGCCCGCCCGTATCCAATCAGTTCCGCGTCTGCAAAGAAAAGTCCGATCTCCCGCGCGGCGCTGGCCGCCGAGTCGGAACCATGGACGATATTGCGGCCGACGTCGATGCCGTAGGTGCCGCGGATGGTGCCGGGCAGCGCCTTGGCCGGCTGGGTGGCCCCCATCATCTCACGGACCGCCGGGACCACTTCCTTGCCCTCCAGGACCAGGGCCGCGACCGGGCCCGAGGTGATGTAGCGGACCAGTTCCTCAAAAAAGGGCTTGCCCTGGTGTTCCTCGTAGTGCCGCTGGGCCAACCCCCGGTCGATCCGGAACAGCTTTAAAGCCACCAGCTTGAAGCCGCGGCGCTCGAAACGGGCGATCACCTCGCCCACCAGCCCCCGCTGGACACCGTCCGGTTTCACCATCACAAAGGTCCGGTCCAAACTTACGCTCCCCCTTGCTGGGCCGCCCCGCGCCGGTCCGCCTCCGGCCTCACCGCGCCGGTGGCCGCCTCCATCAAGGCTTCGAATTCCTTGCCCTCGATGGTCTCATTATCGAACAGCGTGGTGGCCACCTGGTGCAGCCCCTGCATATTGTCGGTGAGGATGGTCTCCGCCCGCCGGTAACAATCGTCGATGATCCGGCGCACCTCCTGGTCGATGGCGCTGGCCACATCCTCGGAGTAGTTCCGGTCGCGGGACAGGTCGCGCCCCAGGAAAGGCGTGTCTTGGCGCCGGCCCAAAGTCAGCGGCCCCAGTTCATCGCTCATCCCGTATTCCATGATCATCTTCCGGGCGGTCTCGGTGGCGCGCTCCAGGTCGTTTTGCGCGCCGGTGCTGATCTCCTCCAGCACCAACTCCTCCGCCACCCGGCCGCCCAGCAGCATCGTGATCTGGTCCAGGAGCTGCGAGCGGGTCGCGTAGTACCGCTCCTCCTTGGGCAGGAGAAGGGTGTAGCCCCCGGCCCGCCCCCGCGGGATGATCGAAATCTTGTGCACCGGATCGCTGTTCGGCAAAAAGTAACTGACCAGCGCGTGACCCGACTCGTGGTAGGACACCAGCTTCTTTTCGTAGTCGCTGATCACCCGGGACTTCCTGGCCGGCCCGGCGATCACCCGTTCGATGGCATTTTCGAGTTCTTCCATGCCGATGCGCTTTTTGTTCGCCCGCGCCGCCAGCAGGGCGGCCTCGTTGATCAGGTTTTCCAGATCGGCCCCGGTAAAACCCGGAGTGCGCCGGGCGATCACGTCCAGCTCGACGTCGTCCGCCAGCGGCTTGTTCCGGGCGTGCACGGCCAGGATCTCCCGGCGGCCGTTGATGTCCGGCTGGGCGACGATGATCTGCCGGTCGAAACGTCCGGGCCGCAGCAGGGCGGGGTCCAGGATGTCCGGGCGGTTGGTGGCGGCGACGACGATGATGCCCTCGTTGGGGCTGAACCCGTCCATCTCCACCAGCAGCTGGTTCAAGGTCTGCTCCCGCTCGTCGTGACCGCCGCCCAAGCCCGCGCCGCGCTGGCGGCCGACCGCGTCGATCTCGTCGATGAACACGATGCACGGCGCGTTCTTCTTGGCGTTCTCAAACAGGTCCCGAACCCGGGACGCGCCGACGCCCACGAACATCTCCACGAAATCGGAGCCGCTGATGCTGTAAAAGGGGACGCCGGCCTCCCCGGCCACCGCCCGCGCCAACAGGGTCTTGCCGGTGCCGGGCGGCCCGAACAAAAGCACGCCCTTGGGGATCCGGGCCCCGAGTTCACTGAACTTCCGGGGCTCCTTCAAGAATTCGACCAGTTCCTGGAGTTCCTCCTTAACCTCGTCCACCCCGGCCACATCGGAAAAAGTGACCCGGGCTTTCTCCTCCGTGTGCAGTTTGGCCCGGCTCTTGCCGAACGACATCACCCGGCTGCCCCCGCCCTGCGTCTGCTGCATCAGGAAAAAGAACAGGCCGACCAAGAGCAGAATGGGCAAAAAGGACAAAAACATGGTCGTCAGCCAACTGGGACGGTCCGGCAGCTCATGCTTCCAGTTGACGTTCTTGTCGACGAGCAGCGCCGAGAGCGCCTGGTGGCCGCCGGGGCCCTTGGTTTCAAAGCTGGTCCCGTCCCGCAACCGGCCCGTGATGATGTTGGTTTCGTGGTCGGTCTTGATCACCACGGACGCCACCTGGCCGTCGTTCACGGCCCGGAAGAAATCGTTGTAGTCGAGGGTTTTAACGTCGGTGGGGGCCGGGGAACCGTATTTGAGCAAAGCGATGACCACGAGAACAATCAGGATGTATATGCTTAAGTTCTTGATCACCCGGTTCAACAAGTCCACTCCCTTCGGACACTCACTAGTTGGTCCACAACAGGAGTATATTATCACACTTTATTTCCACTTTCAACAAAGTTCAAACCGTGCCGGGCCGGGATCCGGGACGCTCAGGACAAGCACCGAGCGGGTGCGGGGGGTGAGTTTGCAGAACTCGGCGATCCGGTGACCGGCCACCCAGACCAGGCGGCCCTCGCCGTCAAAAACCAGCGGAATCCGGTCTCGCTCCGGGCGGGGCACCTTGTTGTTGATCAAAAATTCCTTTAGTTTCATCCGGCCGCCGGCCCCCTGCGGCCAAAACACGTCTCCGGGCCTGCGGTTGCGCACGGTCAGCGGCAGAGTCAGGACCTCGAGGTCCACCGCCGCCTGTCCGGGCTGGAGCGTTTCCGGACGCCCGGCCCGGACAGGCCCACTGAGGTGGGCGCCCCGCGTGGGTGCCCCGGGTGGGTGCCCCGCCTGGGTGCCCCGCGCGGGCCGTATTTCGGCGGTGATCCGCCGTCCGTCGGGCAGGTCCGTCCTTCCGGGAACCACCAGTCCGTAGCACCACGGCACGGTTTCCGGCGGATTGGGACCAAGACTGAAAACCAGCCCGGCAGCCTGTCTTTCCACCAGGATTCTCCGCGGCAGGTCCAATTTCTTGCCGCAGGCCTCGGGACGGGCCAGTTCGAGGACCCGTTCCACGTGGTCGAAATCGAGCGCCCCCGGATCCCCGGCCAACTCCGACCAGGCCTTGCGGACCACCCGCCGCCCAATCGCCGGAGAAAGAGCGGCCACCCCACCCGCATCGAGCCGGACGGCGCCGTCCGCTGAAACGGCCAAGCGTTGAAAGGCGGTCTCGGCCTGGGCCGCCAGATAATCGTTTTCCGCCCGGCAGATTTCACCCAAACGCAAAAGGGCGGTCACCAGGTTCGGGTTATAATTGGTCTCGAGCAGGGGCAGGAGTTCAGCCCGCAGCCGGTTCCGGGTGTAAACGGGATCGAGGTTGGAAGGATCGAACCGGGGGTCGAGATCCCGGACGCGGCAATAGGCTTCGATCTCCCGGCGCCGGAGGCCCAGCAGGGGCCGGATGAAAAGGCCCCTGACCGGCGCCATGCCGGCCAGGCCGGCCGGTCCGGTGCCGCGGAGGAAGTGGTGCAGGATGGTTTGGGCCTGGTCGTCGGCGTGGTGACCAAGGGCCACCCGTTGGGCCCCGGCCCCCCGGGCCGCCCGGACAAAGAACCGGTACCGGAGTTCCCGGGCCGCCGTCTGGGTGGAGAGACGTTCGGCCTTCCGGAAGGCGCTCACGTCACATTCCTCGACCACATAGGGCAGAGCAAGCTTTTCGGCCAGCCTCCGGACGTACCCGGCGTCCGCCTCGGCCTCGGCGCCCCGCAGGCGGTGGTTCAGGTGGGCCACGGTAACGGAAATGCCCAGGTCGGCGCTCAAAGCACTGAGAATATCCAGCAGAGCCACCGAGTCCGGGCCCCCGGAAACCCCCACCAGCACGCCCATTCCCGGCGCCAGCATCCGGTGCCGGACAATGTACTGTTGTACCCGGTCTTGCAGGTCCATTTCGCCCACCATACCTCAATACCCAGAAAGGAGTCGCCTTTTAGGAGACCGCTGCAAAACTGCGCCTGGCTTTGTCAGGCTCGCCGTCCAGTGCTCACGTACCACCCAGTACGCTCCGCGCCGTCCAGCTTCGCCTTCCGCGCCATGCTTGTTTTTCGCGGCCTCCAAGCGTTTAGAACGATTTCTAGTTTTGCAACACTCTTCTTGGGCATTCCACGTGGGCCGGTGTTTTCCTCTATCCGGGGGATTGTCAGGGTCCGGCTTCTTCCATTCGGCCGACCAGGACCGTCATATCGTCGGGGACGCTCTTGCCGGCGGCGTGCCTTGCTTGCTGCAGCACCAGCTCGGCCGTGCGTTGGGGATCGGTCCGCGGCAGGTCCCGGAGAAGCTCCCCGAGCCAAGTTTCTTTCTCCAGCGGACCCCGGTAGCAGTCCAGCACCCCATCGGTGACCATCACCACGAGGTCGCCCAACGCCAGCCTGCACACCACCGGAGTGAAGTCGATCTCCTTGATGATCCCCACCGGCAGGGCGGCGCTTTCGACCACACTGACCGTATTGGCCCCAACCACGAAGCTCGGTGCCGCCCCGATCTTGATGAACTCCGCCTGGGCCGTATAAAGGTCGATGACCGCCAGGTCCACGGTGGCGAAACTCTCGTCCGGGGCCCGCAGGAGCAGGATCGAGTTCACCGTTTTTACGGCCATGTCCTTGCCGAACCCGGCCCGGAACATGTGCTCGAGCAAGGAAACGGTGGTGCTGCTTTCAAGGGCGGCCTGGGCACCCACGCCCATCCCGTCGCTCAACAGCAGGGAGAACTTGCCGGACTCGAGTTCCAGGTAGGAGGCGGTGTCTCCCGATATGGCGCTGCCGGCTTTGCCCGCCTGGGCCAGCCCGACCGTCACCCGGTAACGGAGTGCCGGTTGCAGCCGGAAGGTGCAGTCGGCGGCCTGCTCTTCCCGGGTGCAACTGGTGTCGCTGACCATAAACGGCTGGCCGACCACCTGGGAGACCAGCGGGGCCGCCACGTACCGGCAGGCCAGTTCACCCCGGCAGGACGGGCGGCTGATGATGATCTCCAACCGGGAGTCTTCCTGGTGCCGGGTTTCGATGCGGTGCACGGGCACGTCCAACTCCCGCAGCTTCCGGCGCAATGTACCTTCCAGTTGACCGGCCCGTTCCACGGTGCTGCCCAGTTCGGCGGCCAGATTGTTCATGATCCGGGACAGGCCCCGCAGGTGTTCGGACACCACTTCGCGGCTGTCCACCAGCCGCCGGTACCAGTACCGGTTTACCCGGTAAGTCTCATAGAGGCAGGTGAGCGCAACCGCCATTTCCTTCTGCCGCAGGCATTTCCGCCGGATTTCCTCCGGAAAGTCCTCCGGGCCCACCCGGCCGGATGCCTCGACCTGGGCCAACGTAGCCTCGAACTGCTCGTTGATGCGGTCCGAATTCCGCTCCCAGCAGCTCCGGTACAGGTTGCAGTCCTTGCAGATCCGGTTGCCGACCTCGTTCAAGAGCTCGCGCAACGGCTTTTCAGTTCCGGGCTCCAACCCCGCGGGGGAAACTTTAGCAAAGGTGCGGGCCAGTTCCGCAAACATCCGGCTCCAGCTGCGGACCCTGCTCCGGACCAACTCCTGGACCCGCTCTTCGGAAACGGTCGGGCCGGCGACGCTGCCTGGAATCAGGGACCGCAACTCCTGATACCGCCCCGCCGGAATCAGTGCGAACAGGGCCGCCGCCGTCCCCGCCTCCACCAGCACTCCCGCCAGTTCCCGGTATTCACCGACATAAACCGCCAGCAGAATGTTGCCCAGCACAAAACCGGCGGCCACCCCCGGTTTGCCGAAGTGCCGGAAGGCGCCGCCCAGAAATCCGGCAAAGGCGTACACCCCCACCACCGCCGGCATCACGGTATAGGCAATGCCGGGGATGATTCCGACCACCGCCCCGGCGGCGGCGCCCAACCCGGCCCCGCCCAACCCGGCGGCGACCAGGATGGCGAACTTGCTCAGGAAGCCGTGCACAGAAAACAGGTCCCAGCCCAGGTTTCCGGTTCCGGCCACCGCCGCCGCCAGGAGCACCAGCAAGCAGTAAAAACCTTCCACGGTCAGCGGGCGGGAACGGGGCGAAAGGGCAATCAGGAACACGTAGGAGAGCGACCCGGCCAACAGGCTCTCAAAAAACACGGCCACGTACTCGTACAGCACCGCCCCCGTAAAGGCCAGGTACGAACCCTTGATCACCGCCGACACCATTCCGACCAGGACCGCCACCGCCACCCGGGGCCGCCGGAAGTCGGCCGGAATCACCCGGAGGCCCAGCCCGACGGCGCCCAGGACCAAGATTGCCGGCGCCAGTGCGGACCAACTCAGGACCGTGGCCTGCCCCGCGATACCGGCGAGCACCGCCAACCAGCCCCAGGGTCCGAAGAGGTGCACGGCGGCGCCCGCGAAGGCGGTTGCAAAAGGGCTGAGTTCCCCGAGCAACACGGTACGGCCCAGCAAAAAAGCCAAAATAATAAGCCCCATCTTCTGCCAGTGCATCAGATCCAGGGCTTGTCCCCAGGCCGGCCGGATGGACGGCCGCCGCCGGCGGCGTGGAATGCCTACCCCGGCCCAATCGCTGGTTCTCTGCCGCACCCGATAGGCGTTCGAATAATCGGCCACTTGCTCAACTCCCAGAACATGGAATATGGATTGCCCTAATTGTAATCCACGTCCCAGGAGATTCCTGTCATTTTAGGATGGCCTGTTCCGTTTTTCTTTCGACAGCCTGAGGACCGTAGCGGGCCAAGCCGTGGAGAATGTCGGCCTCGCTCACGATCAGGTCCGGTGCCGCCAATATCCTCATAATGCAGCGCACGATCCGTGCCCCGGCCGGAATAATGTCGGCCCGCTCGGGCTGCAATCCCGGCATCTGTTTCCGTTCGGCCGGCCCGGCCGTCTCCAGGCGCAACAAAAGCTCCTCGACCGTGGCCCGGTTCAGTCTCGTGCCGTGGACCCGCTCCGGGTCGTAGACTTCCAGGGCGAGCGCCATGGCCGCCAGAGTCGTGACCGTACCGCCGACCCCCACCAGTTGCCGGACGCCCAACCCACGCTTCTCGCCTGTCAGCGGGCGGATGAGGGCGGTGATTTCGGTATCGGTGTAAGGCGTCTCGGTCATCCGCACCGCGCCCACGGGCAGGCTGCGGCAGGCCGGCGACCCTTCTTCGAGCCAGACGAACTCGGTGCTTCCCCCCCCCACATCGGCGACCAAGATGCCGGCCGGATCCAGGTCCAGACCTGAAACCACCCCCAGGAATCCGTAGGCCGCCTCCTCGGTCCCGGAGAGCACCCGCACCTTGAAGCCGGCGGCGTCCATCACCCGTTTCACGAAATCATCCCGGTTGGCCGCCTCGCGCACGGCCGCGGTGGCCGCCACCACCATCCTGTCCACCCCGTATTCGGCCGATACCGCCTGATACTTAACCAGGCAGTCGATCGTCCGGTCCACGGCCCGGTCCAGGAGCACGCCGCCGGCCAGGTTTTCGCCCAGGCGGGTGGTGGTGAGCGCCGTGTGCACGACGTCCAGCCGGCCCTCCGGAGCTATCCGGGCGATCAAAAGCCGGGTGGAGTTGGTGCCGATGTCGATTGCGCCCACTGTGGTAATCAACAGCTTCCCCTCCCCGGGTGCCGGCACTTATCAGCTCCGGCAATAGTGTACACCAGAACCTAGAAGATCCTGACCCGATCTTTTTGCGCCGTCTATTCTCCTCACCGAAGCCCCAAAAAGGTGTCAGACACCTTTTCTTCATGTCTTCCCTTCGGACAGGCGGCTTGGACACCTTTTTCGGACCACGAACCTGGAAAACCGCGACCCGCTCTTTTGGGGAAAAGGTGTCTGACACCTTTTTGGGGCCGAAATGCTACCGACCGATCCGCGTCTCGACTTTGCTTTCATTCCGCTTACAGCTTGTTGACGGTCCCGCCTTTTTCCGGTATACATAAGCATGTGCGGCACCGCACGGCAATGATCCGCCCAAGGAGGACCGAACACATTGAAACTGCGCCTCGGACTGCCCAAGGGGAGCCTGCAGGAGAAGACTTTCCAACTGTTCAAGAAGGCGGGTTACGACATACAAGTGAATTCCCGCTCTTACTACCCGGCCGTGAACGACCCTGACCTCGAAATCCTGCTGATGCGGGCCCAGGAGATTCCCCGCTACGTGCACGAGGGCGTGCTCGACGCCGGCTTGAGCGGGCTGGACTGGATTATGGAGAACGAGGCCGACGTGGTCGAAGTGGCCGATTTGGTCTACAGCAAACGGTCTCAGCGGCCGGTGCGCCTGGTTCTGGCCGTGGCCAACGACAGCGGCATCCGGGAAGTGCGCGACCTGCAGGGCAAGCGGATCGCCACCGAACTGGTGAAGGTGACCCGCCGGTACTTGGCCGCGCAGGGCGTGGAAGCGGTCGTTGAGTACTCTTACGGCGCCACCGAGGTGAAGGTGCCCAATCTGGTGGACGCCATCGCCGACCTGACCGAAACCGGGAGTTCACTGCGGGCGAACAACCTTCGGATTCTGGCCGTTATCCTGGAGTCCAACACCAAACTGCACGCCAACCGGGCGGCCTGGGCCGATCCGTGGAAACGCGAGAAGCTTAATAACCTTACCGTCCTGCTGACCGGGGCTCTCCGGGCCGAGAATATGGCCGGGCTGAAGATGAACGTCCCGGAGGACCGGATCGACGCCGTCCTCGCCGTGCTTCCCGCAATGAAGCACCCGACCGTCTCCCGGTTGTTCAACAGCGACTGGGTCGCCATCGAGACCATCCTGAACGAGCAGCAGGTGCGGGAATTGATTCCGGTCCTGAAACGGGCCGGCGCCCAGGACATCATCGAGTACCCGTTAAACAAGGTCATTCCGTGAATTCGCCCGCCAGTTTCCCTAGTGGAGCCTCGGTTTGCCTGAATCCGGCGACTTTGGGCCTCCGGGTCAACCGGAGGCCTTATCGTGTCTTTCGCCTGAATACCCGGGCCAGCCTGGGCAGAATGTGGTAGCAAAAGTCGACAAGGGCGAGAAAAAGCACCCCCAGCACGAAGCCGAGCGTGCGGCGCACCCTGATGCGCAACGTTGGCCGGTATTTCCGGTTGGCTTTGTTCACCGCCTGTTCACGTCCCCTCCAGACCCCGGCGAACGTGCCCGGATGTCACCGGAACGTTTCGACTTGCCGCCGCAAATACCCTCTTTTCTCAGTCCCTGATGCTCTGGTCCGGTATCCGGCCGCCGCTGTCCTCCGGAAGCACCGGCACGACCCGCACTTCCCCCGGCCTGATCAGGCCCAGGCGTTCTCGCGCCGTCTCCTCGACGTAGCCCTCCGATTCCAGTATGGTCAAGCGTTCCCACAGGTATTCATTCTGGTCTCGCAGTTGGACCACCCGGTCATTCATCTCCATGATCGAGTGCTGCATCGCCCAGAGCTTGTTCAACTGGAAGCCGAGGGACACGGAGAAATAGGTCAGCAACACGATCAGGAGCACCACCGGCAGCCTGCTCTTTACCGGGTTGAACCGGCGCCTAGCCGTTGTCGTTTGCACTGTCGGGCTCACCTTCCTCCGCGCCGAAGATGCCCAGCGGATCACCGCTGATGACCAGCACCACCTGGTAGCCTTTGGTCCGGGCCCGGTTGAACAGGGTGGCCACGGTACTCGGGCTCAAGCCCAGCCTCTTGGCCACGGCACTGTTGGAGTGGCCCAGTTCCTTAAGCGCCACCACCTGGCGTTCACGAAGGCTCAAACGTTCGGCGCCCCTGATTTCGATTTGCATTGGTTATCCACGGCCTTGTCCACAGTATGTGTACGATTTGACTACAAGATTGACTACCATAAGTTCTACCAAAGCCGGGATTTCCCTGCCGCAAGTTTAAAAAAAATCCAAAAAAAACGGGCTTGCCGTAGAGGGTGAGGCCCGGTGGTAATCCCGCATGACGGTCCGCTTTATTGAAGCCTGAAGGAAAAACCTCCTGACGTGCAGAAGAGATTATGGCCGGGGTTTGTCCGGTGAGCCGTCGTGCAAGACGGCACTTGATACCGGAATCCAAAGGCCTATTAATTGGGGAAAGATATCTCCGGCTAGGGAGTGTTCAACATGAGCGATCAAGAACGGGGGAAAGGCGGGGACCCCGAGGTGATCGTGGAGTACGTCCCCCGGAGCCAGGGACGCCGCTTCTACCACTACGGGGCCCGCACCAGGCCGGTGTCGCCCCTGGGCTTCGTCCTGCTCGCCGCCGCCGGCGCAGTCGTCCTGTGCCTGGTGTTGACGGTCGGCTTCATTGTGCTTGGTATCGCGCTGGGCGCCGGCCTGTTGCTCTTGCTCCGGCGCCGTCTGGTGGGGAAATGACACCGCGCAGGAAAAACATCCCCTGGCCGCAACTATCGGTCTTTCTGGCCTTCGCCACCGCACTCCTTTACATTGCCGCGGAGCGGGGGCATGCAATGCCGGTGCTGTTGGTGTTCGCGGCGTTGATGGGCTTCCTGGCGGCCCAGCTTTCCCCCCGGAAAAAACTGCTCCTGGGCATGGTGCCGGCGGCGGGCGGTCTGGCGGTGGATTTGGTGATCGCCCACCAGCAAGCGGCTCCGGATATCACGGGCGTGCTGAACCTCTGGGTGCCGTTGGTACTGGCCGCCCTGGTCGGGGCCCTGGTCGGGGCCCGCGTGCGGGTTTTCCCGGGCTTATAAACCCCGCGTGAGAACTCCCGCCCCCTTCAAAGAGTTGAGGAGAAGTCAAAACTGCCGGTCATCGGGAGGCGGATGGCGGCGGCGGAGGCGCTTGCGGATCCCAACGAGGGGCCGGGTCGCAATCCGGAAAGCGGAAAACACCATCCGCCAGGCAAGCAGAAAGGGGGCGGCCAAAACCCGGATCAGCCGGCCGCAATAACGGAGGCAGCGTTCCCAACAGGCCGTACCGAACCGGGAAAGGCTACGGTGATACAGAAACGCCCCCGCGCCCAGCCCCAACAGGACATACCAGCGTACCTCGCCCCAGTTGGCCGGCAGCAGGAGGCCGAAAACCACCGCCGTGAGCACTATCCAGGCGATCAGGTCCCCGAAACCGGTAGCCCACCGGCCAAGCCGCAGGCTCACTCTGGCCGCCCGGTAACAATCGAAAAGAAAGGCCGCTCCCGCCCCAATGCCGACGGCCGCAAAAAAGACGGCCAACTGGGTTTCCAGCGACAAGGCCGGACCCCCCTTCTTCGCGCGGCCGGACGCCGCCCGGCACTATTTCAGAATACGGCTCAATATGTTTTTGCCGCGGCGGGCTTTCCGGTACCCGGAATCCTTGTACTCGATGCTGTTGATATAGCCCTCCACCTGAAGTCTTCCTGCCTCCAGGTCGAGCTGGGTGATGTTCAGGCCTTCCCCGGCAAGCACCAGGAGGCCCATATCAGTGTCGATCAAGATCTCTTGCTCGGTGAAACTCTCCACGTGCCGCACCCCGTCAACCCTGGTCTCCTTGCGCTGCCCAACTTCCAGCCGGTGTCTGGCTTCCTCGCTCACGTCCCGACCCCCCTCCGGTTATTGGCTCGAGAGTTGGTGAATTAATACCTAATGAATATGCCCCGTCCCCGGGACGGTATGCCAAAAAGGCAAGCCGCCGTTTGCCGGCGGCCGCCACAGAACAATAGCAGAACAACACCAGAGGAAGGGCTTATTGCACCCTTCCTCGAACCCTTGCGGGCAACACCCAACTAGCGGTCGTCACCCCGGCCCACTTCCACCCCATTGCCGACCAGACGGTACAAATCAGCCGCCGCTTTGGCCGGCACGTGCCCATCGGGCCTCAGGACCTCAAAGTGAAGGCTGCGGGAACCCAACTGCACCCGCACAATATCTCCCGGGCTGACCAGGGTCCCGGCCTTGGCCGGCCGCCCGTTTACCGTAACCAACCCTTGGTCGCAGACTTCCTTGGCCAGGGCACGGCGTTTGATCAGGCGTGACACCTTTAAGAACTTATCGAGCCGCACGGATTCCCCTTACTTACCGACCGACTCCCGCAACTGCTTCCCGGCCTTAAAAACCGGAACCTTCGTGGCCGCGATATCGATCTCCTCGCCGGTCTGAGGATTTCTCCCCTTACGGGCCGCTCTCTCCCGGGTCTCAAATGTGCCGAACCCGACCAGCTGAACCTTGTCTCCAGCGGAAAGGGCCTCCCCAATACTCTCCAGCATTGCGGAAAGCACCTTTTCGGCATCCTTCCTGGTCAGGTTTGTTTTTTCGGCGACACTCGAAACGAGTTCAGCCTTATTCACGGCGATGCCCTCCTTAAAGTAAGTTATTGGTTCTCTACTATTCTTTTACTTTGTGGCTTTTCCTGCCCACCCCTAAAGTTTTCCTAGGATTTCTCCAACTTTTTTGCTTCCTCCCACCAGTCGCCCATCTCCGACAAGGAGACTTGGTCTAGTACCCGCCCCGACGCCCGGCATTTCTCCTCGACTTGTGCAAAGCGGCGGGTGAACTTGTCCACCGTTTGGCGCAGGCATTCCTCCGCGTCCACCTTGATCAGGCGGGATACGTTCACCGTGGCGAACAGGAGGTCCCCGAGTTCCTCGACGATCCGGTCCCGATCGCCCGTGTCCAGCGCCTGCCGAAACTCGTCCAGTTCCTCTTCCAGTTTAGCCAACGCCCCGCGATGGTCCGGCCAGTCAAACCCCAAGCGGGAAGCTTTCTCTTGAATGCGGTCGGCCCTCAGCAAGGCCGGCAATCTCCGGGGCACCCCCGCCAGGCAGGACTCGCCGGCTTCTTGCTTCTCGGCTCGTTTGAGCCTCTCCCAGTTGGTCAGCACCTCGTCCGCATCCCGCACCTTCTCCCGGCCGAACACGTGGGGGTGCCGGTGGATCATCTTGTCGCGCACCGTTTGGACCACTGCGTTCATGTCGAAAACAGCTTTTTCCCTGGCCATCTGGGCGTGGAACACGATTTGCAATAATAAGTCTCCCAATTCTTCACAGAGACTATGCACGTTTTCCCGTTCTATGGCGTCTAGAACCTCGTACGCTTCCTCAATTAGGTATCGCCCGATCGACCGGTGGGTCTGTTCCCGGTCCCAAGGGCAACCGTCCTTGCCGCGCAGCACGGCCATGATGCCGACCAGGGGAGTCAGGTCGCAAGTCCGGCGGGGTTGGGCAACGGGCGGGATATAAACGGAGGTCAGGTGGTCCAACCAGTCCAGCCGGTCCAGGGCGTAGAGCGGGACTTCCTCGATCCGTTCCAGCCCGGGAACGCCGGCCGCCCGAACCACCATCACGGGTTGTTCGTCCGCATAGTAAGCCATCAGGTGGATCTTGGCCTCCCCGGCCACCATCCGGTCGTGGACTTGGAGCAGCATTACCCCCTTGGCCTGTACCGGTTCAAAAAGCCCCGGTTCCATCGCGTCCAGGATTAGAAGCCCCTCGGCCGGGTCCAGGAGCAAGGCCGCGTACAGCGCGTCCAGAAAACTCATGGCCGGCCGTACCCGCGTTTCGAGTCCGGTCCGCCGGGCTTCCTCAAGAATCAACCGGGTTGACTCCTCAGCCACCAGGGGATGCCCGGGAACGGCGTAGGCCACCGCCTGCCGCCGCGCCGCGCTGATTACCGCCGCGGCAATTCTCCGGTACACCGCGTCGAACGTGTCACCGTCCTCGTAGTACCGGTCGAAAGTCTCGAACCGCAGGCCCTGTTCCAAAAGCCAAGGTACCGCCGGGTGCCGGGCGGTGCGCAAAAACACCCGGTCGTACCGGGCCAACTCCGCCACCAAACCCGCGGGAACGTCCCCGACGGCCCCCGGCCCCAAGCCGGCAATTAATACGCCAGTCGCCATGGTTACCCCCCAAGGCAAAAAAAAATGGTCTTTCGGCCATTATTGTTCCATTTGTTTCGCCAGGAATCCTGCCGCTGTTTCGGAAAGTTTCAACTCCAGCTGACCCATCTTCGCTCCGGGCTCTTTGGAAATCAACATCACCGCCCCGATCGGGTTCCCCTCGGAGATGATCGGCGCGATGACCTCGGCCGTGTACTTGCATTCGCCGTTTTCACCGGCCAGGCATTCCTTGCAGAGCGCCTCATCCCCCGGGGCATTGATGATGACGGGCTTACGGTCCTCCATCACCTTTTCCACGGCTGGGCCGACCGGTTTGTTGAGGAATTCCTTCTTGGGAGCGCCCGAAATGGCGATGATCGTGTCGCGGTCCGCGATGCAGGCGATGTGGCCGGTTGCCTCATACAGAGAATCGGCATATTCCTTGGCGAAATCACCGAGTTCCCCGATCGGTGAGTATTTCTTCAGGATGACTTCGCCGTCACGGTCCACAAAAATCTCTAGAGGGTCTCCTTCTCGGATCCTTAAGGTCCGTCTGATTTCTTTCGGGATAACCACCCTTCCCAAGTCGTCAATGCGGCGGACAATGCCGGTTGCCTTCATTTGAACTCCGTCCCTCCTTTTGTGCAGGGTTGCTCGTTTCGCTGAAACTAGTATACAACACCCATTTGAGATTTATTCATAATTTTCCAAGGAAATACGCCGTTTCAAGGGCCGTTCAGCCTTCGGAAATCTGGGCTTGCGGGTTCTGACTAATTTTGGCAAGAAAACTCTCTATTTCGCGGATCACGCCCGGACCGTCTCCCGGTGACTCCAGCTTCAGCCAGATTTCAAAGCCGCTCTCTTCTTCCTTGAAGCGCAGCCGCCCCGGATATTGCCCGGAAACCGCCACCAGGGTGCTTCCGTCCAGCGGGTGAGTGTTCCCCAGGACAAAACGGCAAGAGCGTCCCTGCCGGTTGATGCTCTTAATCCGGAAACCCTTGGCCCGGGCCCGGATCCGCGCTACGGCCAGCAGGTTCTTCACCGGAGGCGGCGGGTTTCCGAACCGGTCCAGCAGTTCCTCCGCCACTTGGTCCACGTCCTCCACCTGCCGCACGCGCGCCAGCAAGTGGTAGAACTGCACCTTTTGCTCGGGATCGGGGATGTAGTCGTCAGGCAGAAACGCGGTCACCGGCACCTCCACCACCGTTTCGAATTCCTCCGGCGGCGGCGCTTCGCCCTTCAGTTCCCGCACGCTTTCCTCCAGCAGCCGGCAATACATTTCAAAACCAACCACGGAGATATTCCCGTGCTGTTCGGTCCCCAGCAGGTTTCCGGCCCCCCGGATTTCCAGGTCCCGCTTCGCCAGCCGGAACCCGGAGCCGAAGTCGGTGAAATCCCGGATCGCCCGCAGCCGCTTCCCGGCCGCTTCCCCCATCAGCCGGTCCCGCCGGAAGGTGAAATAGGCGTAGGCCAGGCGGTTTGAACGGCCCACCCGTCCCCGGAGCTGGTACAGTTGGGCCAGGCCCAGGTGGTCCGCTTCCTTTACAATCAACGTGTTCACGTTGGCAATGTCCAAGCCGGTCTCGATGATCGTGGTGCAGACCAGAACATCGTAGGCTTGCGCCACAAAGTCCAGCATCACCTGTTCCAGCTGGTCCTCCCGCATCTGGCCGTGCGCCACCGCGATCCGCGCCTCGGGAACCAGCTCCTGCAGCCGGCCGGCAACCCGGTCCAGTTCAAAAACGCGGTTGTGCACGAAATACACCTGGCCGCCCCGGGCCAACTCCCGGCCCACCGCCTCCCGGATCAGCACCGGGTCCTCCTCGACCACGAAGGTCTGCACCGGGAAGCGGTCCAGGGGCGGCGTTTCCAGGAGGCTGGTGTCGCGGATCCCCACCAGGGACATGTAGAGCGTCCTCGGGATGGGGGTCGCCGTCAGGGTGACCACATCAACGTTCGGGTGTTTTAGTTTCAGTTTCTCCTTGTGCAACACCCCGAAGCGCTGTTCCTCGTCAACCACGATCAGTCCCAAATCGGCGAACCGCACGTCGTCCTGCACCAGGCGGTGGGTGCCGATTACGATGTCGACCTTGCCCGCCGCCAATTCGGCCAGGACCTGTTTCTGCTCCCGGACCGACCGGAACCGGCTCAGCATCTCGATCACCACCGGGTGCCCGTTGAAGCGTTCCCAGAAGGTTTGCTGGTGCTGCTGGGCCAGCACCGTGGTCGGCACCAGCACGGCCACCTGCTTGCCGTCCGTCACCGCCTTGAAGGCGGCCCGCATGGCTACTTCCGTCTTGCCGTACCCGACATCGCCGCAGAGCAGCCGGTCCATCGGGCGGGGACGCTCCATATCC
>DBEH01000056.1:0-18385 GCA_002294005.1 Firmicutes bacterium UBA911
GGTTGTCGGCCGGGAAGCGGTAACCGGGCAAGGACTGCCGGGCGGCGTAGAGTTTCAACAACTCCTGGGCCATCTCCCGAACCGCTTCACGCACCCGTTTCTTGGACCGGGCCCAGTCACTGCCTCCCAACCGGGAAAGCCGGGGCGTTTCTCCCTCCGCGCCGATGTACTTTTGCACCAGGCCCAGCTGGTCGGTCGGAACGTACAGTTTGTCCTCCCCCTGGTAGTTTATCAGGAGATACTCCCGTTTCACTTCCGCGATCTCCATCAGCACAATCCCGTGATAGCGGCCGATGCCGTGGTTGACGTGCACCACAAAATCGCCGGGCGCAAGCTCCAGTTCATCCAGAGTCCGCCGCCGCAGCCGGTATGGCTCCCGCCGGTCTTGAAGCTGCTTGCCGTAAAGCTCCTTTTCGGTAAGGACGCTCAGTCGGCTTTCGCCGATCTCGAAGCCTTCGTGCAGGCGCCCGACACCTACGGCTACCTGTCCGGGTTGGACTTGGCCCAGCGCATGCGCTTGAAACACGGTCAGCCCGCTCTGGCGCAGGCTATTCATCAAACGCCGGGCCCGCTCACCGGTGCCCACCAGCAGGACTACGCGCTGCCCGGCGGCCTGCCGCCGGCTGATTTCGCCAAGGGCGGCCCCGGCGCGGCCCAGGTTGGCGGGCAACTCCCGCACCTCGAACCGGACTTCGCGGCCCGGGCCCGGGAAAGCCTTGACCCGGCCGAACAGTGAAAGATACACCGTTCGGAAAGGGGACAGCGCCGCAAACAGCCGCTCCCGGTCCAAGTACAGCCGGGCCTGGCCGGGCAGCAAACGCCCTTGTTCCAGCAGGGCGGCGCAGCCGTGGATACGGTGCCGCGAGATGCTCTCGGCCGTCTCGGCCACCCGGTCCGGCTCAGCCACCGCCACAATGCCGGCCTGACCCAGGTAGTCCCCCAGGGTCGCCGGCTGCGGGCGGAAGTAGGCCAGCAGGTCCTCAAGGCCCGGGGTGTGGCTCTTAGCGTCCAAGTGCGGCCGGATTTGTTCCAGCCACTCCTTGAGCCGGCGCGCTCCTTCGGTGTCGCCCCCTTGCAGCAGCCGCTCCAGTTGCTGCCGGTGCTCGCGTGTCAGGGCTTTGATCCCTGCTTCCCAGGCGCCGTCCTCCACCACCAACTCCGTGGCCGGCGCCACGGTCACCCGGTCGGTGGCGGCCAGGGAGCGCTGGGTTTCCGGATCGAAAGTGCGCATGGAGACGACTTCGTCCCCGAAAAACTCCATCCGCACCGGATGGCGGGCCGTGTAGGGGAAAAGGTCGGCGATCCCCCCGCGGATACTGAACTGCCCGGCCGTGTCGACCTGGGAAACAGCCTCATAGCCCATGGATGAAAGCCGGCCCCGCAGTTCCCCCGTTATCCAGGATTGACCGCTTTTCAGAACAAATATCCGCTCGCGCAGCAAGCCGGGCGGCGGCAGGAGGCGGGCCAGGGCGTCCACCGGCGCAATCACCACCGGGTTGGTGCCGGTAACCAAGGCCTCCAACCCCCGCATCCGACGCACCCCAATCTCCCGGCTGTAGGCCAACACCTGCGCTGGCAATAGTTCCCAGGCAGAAAACACAAAAATCCCCCGGTCCGGCAGCAGGGTGACCAGGTCGTCCGCCATGACGGCCGCCTCCCGCTCGCCGGGGGTGATGACCAGAAGCGGCGCCGGATCACGAGCCAGAGCAGCACACACCAGCGCCTGATGGCCTCCGCCGGCACCGGCCACGTGCTGGCGCTGATAGCGCGCCAAACCCGATACGACGGTGCTCAAGACGGGGATCTCCCTTAGAAACTCCGCCAACCCCTGCATTCTTCACTCCCAAAAACCAAACACCGAGGTTAGTATACCCGTTTTTAAAAGGTCGAATAGATGTGAGTCTCTCCCGGCCAAACGCCGGCGGACCCCTAAAAGGGGGACAGTCCCCCTTTTAGGCGGTGCCGCTTGCAGGCGTCAGCCGCCAGCCGTTGAAACGGCTCATGGCCTGATTAAGCCCTTCCCGGCACGCACACGCCACCGCCAGGGCCGACGTGTTTACGACTTCTTCGAGCCCCGGCTGCTCCTCGGGCCCAAACTCGCCCAGTACGTGGTCCACCGCCTCCCCGGTCTTTCCTATCCCTACGCGCAGGCGCCCAAATTCAGAACTGCCCAGGCTGTCGATAATGGACATCAAGCCCCGGTGCCCCCCGGAACCGCCCCCGGGCCGCAGCCGGATCCGCCCGAACGCCAGGTCGAGGTCGTCGCAGATCACCAGCAGGTCCGCCGGCCTCACCCGGTAGTGGCGCAGAAGGTCTCTAACCGCCGGGCCGCTTAGGTTCATGTAGGTCTGGGGCTTGGCCAGCACCACCCGGACCCCGTCCAGGCGACCTTCACCAACGAGAGAAAAACAGCGCCTGCGGGCCACTATTGTGCCCGCGGCGCCGGCGAGCCGGTCCACCACCATGAAACCGGCGTTGTGGCGGGTAGAACAGTATTTGGCCCCGGGGTTCCCCAGGCCCACGATCAGCTTCACGGCCCGGTCTCGGGAGCGGGTGCCGGCGCTTGCCTGCCGGCCTCTTCCCCGGCTTCTGCCGGGGCTTTCTCCTCCTCACGGTGCGGCGCGACCAGGGTGACCACGGTTACGTCGCCGCCGGTTTCGAATCTCACGCCCTCGGGGACCTTCAGGTCGAACACGTGGACGGCGTCCCCGATATTGAGTCCTGAGATGTCGACCTCGATGTGTTCCGGGATGTCGCGGGGCAGGCAGGTTACCTCTACCTGGCGGATCAACTGCTCCAGGCGGCCGCCCGCGGTCACCCCCGGCGCGCTCCCCGTCAGCTTCAGGTGGACGGACGCGGTCAGTTCCTCCTTCATCGAGATCTGGTGGAAATCGACGTGGAAGAACTCGTTTCTGTACGGGTGCGTGTCCACGTCCTTGATAATGGCGTCGTACTTTTTGGCGCGCCCCTTCTCCGGCTCCACCTTCAACCGGATGAGCGCGTTGCGCCCGGTCTTGGCCATGATGTCCTGAACCGCCCGGGTCTCCACCTCGATCGGCAGGCTGCCGACCTCTTTTCCGTAGAGCACCGCCGGGATAAGGCCGTTTTGCTTCAGCCGGTTCCGATAACCCTTACCCCGGCCCGCCCTGGGCCGGGCATGCAAATCAACAACCGCCATACGCGATATTCCTCCTTAAAGACTACCAGTAATGTCCCCCGCGCCGTCATCTAAACCGGGGTGTCAAAAAGCTTGCTGACCGACAGGTTTTCGTGGACCCGGATGACGGCTTCCCCAAGCAGGGGGGCGACGGACAAGACCTTGATTTTGGGCAGCATTCTTTCGGGCGGGATCGGAACGGTGTTGGTGACGATCACCTCCTCGATCGCCGAATCCCGCAGCCGGTCGATCGCGGGACCGGAAAGGACCGGGTGCGTGCAGCAGACGTAGACCGCCTTGGCCCCGTACTCCAGGAGGGCACGTCCACCCTCCATGATGGTCCCGGCCGTGTCGATGATATCGTCCAGGATTACGGCCGTCTTGTTCTGAACCGGGCCGATCACGTGGATGATCTCGGCCACGTTCGGCTCCGGGCGCCGCTTGTCGATCACCGCCAAGGGCGCCCCGATGCGCTCGGCCAGGTCCCGCGCCCGAACCACCCCGCCCACGTCCGGGGAGACCATTACCACGTCCTCCAGGTGCCGGCGGATCAAGTACTCAGCCAGGATCGGACCGGCCGGCAGATGGTCCACCGGAATGTCGAAAAAGCCCTGTATCTGACCGGCGTGCAGGTCCATGGCGACCACCCGGCTCACCCCGCTCGCCGTAAGCAGGTTGGCCACCAGCTTGGCGGTGATCGGTTCCCGCGCCCGGGTCTTCCGGTCCTGCCGGGCGTAACCGTAGTAAGGCATCACGGCGGTGATCCGGCGGGCGGAAGCCCTTTTCAGGGCGTCGATCATCATCAGGAGTTCTATCAGGTTTTCGTTCACCGGGTGGCCGGTGGGCTGGATCACAAACACGTCCGCGCCCCGGACATTCTCCTGGATGCGGATCCGGATCTCGCCGTCCGAGAACCGCGACGTCTGGGAGGCCCCCAGCGGCACCCCGAGGTAGTGGCAGATCTCGACCGCCAGGGCCGGGTTGGCATTTCCGGTGAAGATTTTCAGCTTCTTGTGGCGCGAGAACATCGCGATCCCTCCGTTGGGTTTCTAGTCGCTGGTTTGCCGGTCGTCCTTTTCGGCGTGCCTCACCCGGGTCTCCCAGTTCGGGATATTTTTCTGCTCGCTCCTGGCCACCCCCAGCGCGCCGGGGGGCACGTCCCGGCGGATGGTGGAGCCGGCCCCGACATAGGCGCCGCGGCCGACGGTCACCGGCGCCACCAGGTTGGTGTTGCTACCGATGAAGGCGCCGTCCTCAATCACCGTTGTCCATTTCTTCTTCCCGTCGTAATTGCAGGTAATCGTGCCCGCGCCGACGTTCACCTTTTCCCCGATTACGGCGTCGCCCACATAAGAAAGGTGGGGAATCTTGCTTCCGGTCCCCACCACCGCGTTTTTGATTTCTACGAAGTCACCGATTTTGACCCCGGCCCCGATCTCGCAGCCGGGGCGGATGTAAGCGAACGGGCCGACCGTGCTGCGCTCGCCGACGGTGGACTCCAGCACCACGGCGTACTGCACCGTTACCCGGTCGCCCAGGCGGGCGCGCACCAGGCGGGTATTCGGGCCGATTTCGCACTCCTCGCCGACCACGCTGTCCCCCTCAATGAAGGTAAAGGGGTGAATCACCGTGTCCTTAGCGATACGGGCGGCACGGTCGATGTAAGTCGAGGACGGATCGACGATGGTCACACCCTGGTCCATCCAGTAGCCGAGCACGGCGGACCGGACCAGCCTTTCGGCTTCCGCCAGTTGGCGCCGGTCGTTGATCCCGTAAATCTCGACCGGATCCGCCACCGGGCAGGTCCCAATCAAAAAACCCTTGTCCCGATAAACGGCCAGGGCATCGGGCAGATAATACTCTCCCTGGCGGTTGTCGGCCGAAATCCCGCGCAAGCACTCAAACAATCCGCCGGCCGTGAAGCAAAATACGCCGGTGCTTATTTCCCTGACGGCCAATTCCTCCGGGGTGCCGTCCGCCTGCTCAACGATCCGGATAAACCGCCCGGCGGGGTCACGAATGACCCGCCCATATCCGGTGGGATCGTTCAGAAAAGCGGTCAGTACGGTCGCCGCCGCACTCGAGTCCCGGTGCCGGGCCACCAGTCCGGAAAGGGTGCCTGCACGCAAGAGCGGGGTGTCCCCGCAGACCACCAGCACGTGCCCCCGATGCCCCGCAAGCCTTTCCTCGGCCTGCAATACAGCGTGGGCGGTGCCCAACTGCGGCTCCTGAACGACCGTTTCACCGCCCAGTTCATTGACCACGGCGGCGACTTCGTCGTGACCGTAGCCCGTGATCACGATAATCCGGTGCGCACCGGCCTCCCGCGCCGCCTCCATGACGTGCGCGATCATGGGCCTGCCGGCCACATGGTGAAGAACCTTGGGGCGGCGCGACTTCATCCGGGTACCCTTGCCGGCCGCCAGCACGACCGCCGCTAGATCCATTTAAACCCCCTGCGTGATCAGGCCCGGGTAACCGATGGCCGATCATCCGGCGTTCGCCCCGAGACCGGCCCCGGAACTCCCTGAACCGCCCGGGACCTGGCTGGTCCGCTCTCGGAAAAAGCCGGTCCGGACCAATTGAAAGGTTGTATGCCCGGTATTTATTCAACGAAAACGAGGTGATTCCTTTCCCAAAAAAATGGAACACGCCCGTTCCGTGAGGGGTTAGAATTCAACGGCATCCCGCTGCTCGTAGGCTTCCAGCACCGCATCCTGGATGCGGGCGCGCGCGGAGGCGTTAATCGGGTGGGCGATGTCCCGGAACTCACCGGTGGGGGTCCTGCGGCTGGGCATCGCCACAAACAATCCGTTCTGGCCCTCGACGATTTTGATGTCGTGCACCACGAAAGCGTCGTCCAGGGTAACCGACACAATCGCCTTCATTTTACCCTCGCCTAAGACTTTGCGTATCCGAACGTCAGTGGCCTCCACGCTGTTCACCACCTTCCAAAGCGGCTGGAAACCCCGTCCGGGTTCCCGAACCCGGCGTGAAAATCACTCCCTTAAAGCTCTTTTTCGGCGCCAAGCGCCGATATCCTGCCTGGTTAGCAATTTTTTCCCCTTCGACGCCACGCCGGCGATAGTGGCGGCGTCAATGTCACCACCGCTTAAGACCCCAGCCACCTCATTCATTCTCCCCTTGGAACGGCAAAATGATTTATTGCAAAAATAACAAAAAATAATATAATAAAGACAACCAGTTGACGAGAGAGGTTGTCTTCGTGAATCTAAGCTACCTCGAAACTTTTGTTATGGTCGCCAAACACAAGGGCTTCTCAAGGGCCGCCAAGGCCTTGAGCCTTACCCAACCCGCGGTGAGCAAGCACATTTCCCTGCTCGAGGCCTACTACGGCACCAAACTGGTCGACCGCACCAGCCGGCGCGTCGAACTGACCGACGCCGGCATTGTGCTCTACCATTTTGCCGGCCGGATCATCTCGACCGTGGAGCGCGCGAAGGAGGAAATCGCCTCCTTTTCCGAAGAGGTCAAGGGCCGGTTGAACATCGGGGCGAGCACCATCCCCGGGCATTACATCCTGCCCCGGACGCTCAGCGAGTTCAAAAAAGAGTACCCCCTGGTGAACGTTTCCCTGGAAGTGAGCAATACCGGCAAGGTAATCAACCGGCTCCGGGATGAAGCCATCCAGGTCGGGGTCATCGGCGCCCCCGTGAACAGCCCCGAGATCAACTGTACCGAGTTCACCAGCGACGAAGTGGTTCTGATCTTGCCGGCCGGCCACCCGCTGGCCGAACGCAAGGAGCTGATCACCAACGACCTTGTCGGCGAAAAGGTCGTGGTGCGGGAAAGCGACTCGGGCACCCGGCGCATCGTAGAGGAGAAACTGGCCGCGGCCGGCGTTCCCTTCGACAGCCTGCAGGTGGCAGGAGAATTCGGCAGCACCGAAGCCGTGCTGGCCGGCGTGGAGGCGGGACTGGGAGCTTCCTTCGTCTCCCGCTGGGCCGCGGAAAAAGCGGCGACCGAAGGCCGGGTCGCACTCCGCACATTACAAGATTTGCGCTTCTCGCGCAGCCTGTACCTCATCTACCCCCGGGACCGCAGCCTCTCCAGACCCGCCCGTGCTTTCCTTTCGTTCATTAAGTAAAACAAAGCTCCGCTACCAGCAACCGGACCCACCCATCCTCTTGAATGTCGCCACCAGCAATAACTTCTTTTTATGGCTGCCATAAGAGGATTTCATCTTTACCTGCCGAAAGCCTGAAACTAAATGGGGAGGTGAGTATTGAGAAATCCCGCATGGAGGGAGCGGAGCTGGCGCTCCCCACGGAATGCAAATCCGCCGGCCGCGCTTGATTAAGCCGGGGTGGGTTCGATTCCCACCTCCCTCCTCCACTTAAAATCACGAAAAAAGGGGTGGGGCTGTTGTTCAACGTCAAGGGGAAGGGGCTCGTAACCCTGAC
This sequence comes from Firmicutes bacterium UBA911, assembly GCA_002294005.1. Classification (GTDB taxonomy): domain Bacteria; phylum Bacillota; class Desulfotomaculia; order Desulfotomaculales; family Desulforudaceae; genus Desulforudis. The sequence continues at coordinate 7,582 of DBEH01000056.1, forward strand.
CGGCCTGACAATCGGCGCGCTCGCCATCGCGTTGATGGTCGCCGGCAATCCCAAAAACATGGGCCTTTGCATCGCCTGTTTCTTGCGGGACATCGCCGGCGCGCTCGGGCTGCACAGTGCGGCACCCGTCCAGTACGTCCGCCCGGAAATCATCGGCCTCGTGCTGGGCGCTTTCGCGGCCGCCCTGGCCACCGGTTCCTACCGCGCCATGGGCGGATCGAGCGCCCTGACCAGGTTTGTCCTGGGCTTCATCGGCATGATCGGCTTTTTAGTCTTTCTCGGCTGCCCTCTGCGCATGCTCCTCAGGATGTCCGCCGGAGACCTCAATGCCTGGTTGGCCCTGCCCGGCTTCGCCGCGGGCATCGCCGCCGGCGTCTGGTTCATCAACCGCGGCTTTACGCTGGGAAGAGCCACGCGTCAGAACAACACCCACGGCTACGTATTCCCGACGATGATGGCGGCCCTGCTGGCCCTGTTGGTGTTGGGCTTCCCGCTCCTGCGCGCCAGCACGGAGGGTCCGGGGTCCATGCACGCCCCGCTCCTGCTTTCGCTGGGGGCCGGCCTCCTGGTCGGGGCACTGGCTCAGCGCACGCGTTTTTGCCTGGTCGGCCCGATCCGCGACCTGATTATGTTCCGCGACTCCTACCTGATGTTCGGGATGGCCGGCCTGTTTCTGGCCGCGCTGGCCGGCAACCTGATCGTCGGGAACTTCAGCGCCGGTTTTGCCGGCCAGCCGGTCGCCCACACCGACGGCCTGTGGAACTTCCTGGGGATGGCCCTGGCGGGTCTATGCTTCACCCTGGTTGCCGGGTGCCCGCTGCGCCAGCTGGTTTCCGCCGCCGAGGGGAACACCGACTCAGCGGTCACCATTCTGGGCGTGCTGGTCGGGGCGGCCTTCGCCCACAACTTCGGCCTCGCCGCCAGCCCGGCGGGCGCTTCCGTAAATGGGCAGTACGCCGTGGTCGCCGGATTCATCTTGACCTTGGGCATCGGCTTCGCCCTGTCCGGCGCCCGGGTCCTGGCGAAAGGGAGGGTGACGGAAAGTGCCTGATGTCGACGTATGCGGCCTGGTGTGCCCCGAACCCGTGCTACTGGTCAAGCGGCGGATCGACGCCTTGGGGGAAGGCGCGATCACCGTGCTGGCCGATTCGGAGGCGGCCCGGGAAAACATCAAGCGCCTGGCCACGGGCAAGGGCTGGGCGGTACGGATCGAGGAGCAGGATGACAAGTACTTGCTTACCCTGACGAAATAGTCGTTGGCCGGCGACATTAGTTTGCCGGACAAAGCGCCCGGGCGGGCAAGACAGTAATCATTACCGAAAGGGGCATACCGGCCGCCAGAATTGTACCGATCGAGAAAGAAGCCCTTTCTCTTAGGGAGAGGCTTCTAGAAATGGAACGACAGGGCCTTCTGTCATCCCTGACCCAAAAGCCCCGACTGCCAAAACCCGTTATGGTGCCCGGGGCCTCGGCCCAACGGATTCTGCGCGAGGATCGAGACAAAGTGTCGCCGTTTTAGTTAGTGCGGTTGAAGGGACCCAAAGCACAGACCAGGGCGTAGTCTTCGGGCTTATCTACGTCCACGGCCAGTTCCGGGTATCCCGAGACTACGGCCCTTCCGGTCACCCCAAATAGGCTGGTGACTCTCTTTTCGGCGTCGGCCAGGCTTAAACGGCGCAACAGGAAACGCAGGACGAAGACCGGCCCGACGATGGCGGCCAGTTTGAGCGGGTTTTTCCGGTGCAATGCGAACTTCTGGGCCATGGCCCGGCAGCGGTCAAACACCGCCGGGCGGAACAAAACCAGACTCCCCCCGGTGAAGCGGCCGTCCGACAACCGCACGTACGTGCGGCGTCCCCCGGGGTAGCGCCGTTCAACCACCTCGTCCCGGACCACCGGGTAGTAGATGTCCGCCCGCCGGTCACCGCAGCGCCGCACAAAATCCCGGACGGCTTCCGGGGTCAAAAGCGGGATGTCGGCCGTAGCCACCAGCACGTTTTCGGGGGCCTCGAAGTGCTTCAGACCGGCAGCCACGTTGTCCATCAAGCCGCCCGCCGGTTCGAACACTTCCACCCCGGCGGCACCGGGCAGGCGCCGGATCGCTTCCGGCCCCACAACCACGATCCGCCCCACGCAGCCGGAGGCGCGCAGCGCCTTGATCACGTATTCGACCATGCACGCGTCCCCAAGCGGAATGAGCGCTTCGTGCTCCACCGGGCTGACCTCTTTGAGCGGCCCGGTGTTCGGACTGCCCGCCAGCAAGAGACAGTCAATCACAGTTCTCATCCCGAAGCGCGCACAACAGGCTGTTCTCGGCGTTTTCGATGTGTTCCCAGGCCAGCCGCTGCGCCAACTCGGCGTTCCGTTCCGAAATGGCCTCCACCAGTTGCCGGTGCTCATCCAGCGCCTCCCGGGTCCTCCCGGGGCGCGACAGGGTGGTCAGCCGGAACCGCTGGATCACCTCCTGCAGGTTGGTCAGCATCAGGGTCAGGCGCTGGTTTCGGCTGGCGCGGTAGATTATTTCGTGAAACTGGGTGTCTTCGTGCACCAGGGCGTAGATGTCGGCACTCTGGGCGATTTCCGAAATCTGGACCATTGAGCGTTCGAGCCTTTCCATCTCCTCTTCGGTGATCCGCTGGGCGGCCAGTCCCGCCGCCAGCGACTCCAGGGCGGCCCGCACCTCGAACACGTCAATGATGTCCTTGTCGGTGATCCCGGCCACGTACGCCCCCTTGCGCGGGACCATCACCACAAAACCTTCGAGTTCCAGCTTGCGAATGGCTTCCCGCACCGGGGTGCGGCTCACCCCCAGTTCGTCGGCCAACTGCAGTTCCATCATCCTTTCGCCGGGCCTTAAAATCCCCTGGATGATCGCTTCCCGCAACGACTCAAAAACCACCTCCCTGAGCGGCTTGTAGGAGTCGAGCTTCACCGGAAGCAAGCGTCTTTGCCCCTCCATACTTGTAAAACCCCCATCCAGAATGTGCGCGCCTTAACATAATAGCAAATATATGCGGCGACATCACCGCCGTCAATTCACCGGTCATTTAATGCGGCCGTCAGCGTTCTGGTCGCCCTCGCCAAGAGCCCCCGGGCGCGAAGCCCGGCCGCCGCGGCCCCGGCCCGCTCCACGTCCGCGGTCAGCCCGAACACCGTCGGGCCGCTGCCGGACATCAACGCTCCCAGCACCCCCGCCTCTCCACCCAGCACCTCTTTAAGCTTGCCGACTTCGGGGTAAAGGTCAAACACGGCCGCCTCCAATCCATTGAACAGCCCCCCGGCCACAGCGTACCGGTCTTTATCGGCCAGGGCCCGGAGCAACGGACTTAAGTCCGAGCGGGCCCCAGCGGGGAGACGGTCAAAACGTGCGTAGGCTCGGGCCGCCCGGACGCCGAAGGCCGGCGTCACCAGCACCACACCCATCTCCGGAGCCGGCGGCAGCGGGGCAAGGATCTCCCCCCGTCCCCGGGCTAAGGCGGTCGGCCCAACCAGGAAGAAAGGCACATCCGAACCAAGTTCGGCCGCAAGGCCGACCAAAGTTTCCAGGTCCAGGTTGAGGTCCCAGAGGTCGTTCAATCCCGCCAGGGCGGCCGCCGCGTCCGCCGAACCGCCGCCCAGCCCGGCGGCCACCGGAATGGACTTGTGCAACCGCATCTCGGCCCCGGCCCGGCAGCGGTAACGTTCCCGCAAGAGCGCGGCCGCCTTCCAGGCCAGGTTTCCGGGGCCCTGCGGCACCTCCGCGCTGTCGGTGTACAGGGTGAGTTCTCCGGCCGGCCGCAACTCCAGCCGGTCGTGCAGTTCGAGTTTTTGCAGCACGGTTTCCACTTCGTGGTAGCCGTCCGGGCGCAGGCTGCCGACGGCCAGCGCCAGGTTGATTTTGGCGTGGGCCAAAAGACGCATTCCTAAAAAGCCTCCCGTGAAGCCTCCGACGCCCCGGCGGCGTGCCTAATGAATTGCACGGCCCGCATAAATATTCCTGCTTGGCGATAGGTATTTCAAAAGAAATCGGAGGCTTGGTCTATGGCCTATTGGGTAAGCGCCCTCGCCGGGGCTTGCACCCTGCTGGGCGCCCTCCTGGTCCTGGCCCTGGGTGAGCCGCGCCGCCCAACCCTGGCCGCGGTATTGGGCCTGGCCGCCGGCATTATGGTGGGAGTGACGGTACTGGACCTGATCCCCGCCGCCCTGAAACTGGGCCGGCCTGAAACCGTCCTTTTGGGAATCTTGCTCGGAATTCTGTCACTCGCGCTGTTGGACAACGCGCTGTCCGCCCTGATCGGCCCCTCGCGGTCCGGGTTTCTCAAGACGGGCTTGCTGGTCGGCCTGGGCATCGGGTTGCACGACCTGCCGGAAGGCATGGCCCTCGCCGCCGGCTTCACCGGCGCCACAAACCTAGGGCTCTTTTTGGCCCTGACCATCGGCCTCCACAACATTCCGGAGGGCATGGCCACCGCTGTCCCCCTGCGGGCCGCCGGCGTTTCCCGGCGGCTCATCATCCTGGGGGTCGCCGCCTTGAGCCTGGTCACACCCCTGGGCACCTTCATCGGGTTCGGACTGGTCCAGGTCAGCGCTCTCGCCCTGGGTCTCCTTATGGCTTTCGCCGGCGGCGCCATGCTCTATATTTCCCTTTTTGAACTCACACCCCGTGCCGTATCCCTGGGCTTCAAACCGGCCCTCGCCGGCACGGCCGCCGGCGCCGCGCTCGTCTGGTGGGCCGGGTTACTCTTTTAGGAGCAGAAAAGCCCCCCCCCGCCAACAGGAAAACCCCGACGGAGCGGTACCAGGTGAAAGAAAGCTGCTTTAAGCCAAAGAGCCCCGTATGGTCGATGGCGGCCGCGGTCAGGATCTGACCCACAATGATCGCGGTGGTCGCCGGGGCCACCCCGACTTCCGGGATGCTCCGGGCCACCGCATAGATGATGGCCACGCCCAGGACGCCTCCCAGGTACAAGTACCAGGGAACATTTCCGGCTTTGAGCAGCGAGCCGCCTCCCAACCGCAGACCGAACAACAAAAAACTCACAAAGACCAGACCGACCAGGTGGACGACAAACGTCGCCTCCAGCAGGCCCACGATTTTCCCCAGCGCCGCGTTGATCGCGCCCTGGAAAGCCATGGTCACCCCGGCCGCGGAGGCGAGAATCATGGGCACAAGCTTGAAAGGCAAAGGCCACTCCCCCCCGACGCCTATTGTTTGCTCTTCACGGCTCAGATATACCGGCGGATTCACCACCGCCACCCTCCGCACATACCCTGGCAGTAGCAAAAAATCAACTGTGGCCATGGAGGGCACCACCCAATGAGAATCTACCGTCAGGCGCTGCAAGACAACCGGTCCCGGCTGCTGTCTTACCCGAACGTGGTCGGGGTCGGCCTGGGCAAAAAGACCACGGCCGGGATGCGCACCAAGCAACCGTGCCTGGTGGTCTTCGTTACCGAAAAACTCCCGCTGGATCAGATTCCTTCCGCCTACCGCATCCCCAAGAGAGTGGCCGGCCTGCCCACCGACGTGGTGGCGGTGGGGCACGTGCGCCTCCACAACGACCGCTTCCAAAAACACCGTCCGGCCGTGGGCGGCATCAGCATCGGGCACCCCCTGATTTCAGCCGGCACTTTGGGTTCCCTGGTCTACGACCGCACCAACGGCCGCCCGTTCATCCTGTCAAACAACCATGTCCTGGCCAACGAGACGAACGGCGCCGACGGCCGTGCGCAGGTGGGCGACGTGATCGTGCAGCCCGGCACCTACGACGGCGGGGACCGGCAACGGGACGCCATCGGCAAACTGGCCGGATTCGTCCCCCTGCACTTTGCGGCTCAGGAGACTTCGTGCCGGGCGGCGGCCCGGTTCGAGAACTACGTCAACGGCATGATCCGGACTTTTCGTCCGGAATACTACATCAAGGTGCTTAAGCGGGAGCGGCGGGCCAACCTGGTTGACGCCGCCCTGGCCGAACCACTCAACAATGCCGGCGTACTCCCGGAAATCCTGGAAATCGGACCGGTACGGGGTGTCGACGAGGCCGAGTCCGGGACCATGGTGAAAAAGAGCGGTCGCACCACCGGACTGACGCACGGACTGGTGGAATACGTGAATGCAACGGTGACGGTGCAGCTCTCCGGCGGCCGTTCGGCCGTATTCGAGGACCAGTTTCTGACCACGGCGATGAGCAAGCCCGGAGACAGCGGCTCCCTGGTCCTGAACGAAAAAGGCCGGGCGGTGGGCCTTTTGTTTGCGGGCTCGAACCAGGTCAGCATATGCAACCGGATTCAGAACGTGCTCCGGTTGCTGAACGTCAGACTGTGAGGATCCCGGTGCGGGGATCCCGGGTGGAAAATCACGGCCCGCCTTGTACTGGAGGAAGTAAGGAGGGGACAACAATTGAACGGCGCCTTGCGGGCTTCTTTTGTCGACCTGGCGGTTTCCGCCCAGGGGTACGGTGACGAACCGGCCTTCGACCACCGGGCCCAGATGACCCGGACCGTGGTGGTCAAACCGCACAACGGAAAAGAACTGCTGGAAATCCTGGCCGCCTTCACCCGGACCCACCGGGCGGTCCGCCAGGTCCGCATCTTCAGCCACGCCTACCCTCGGGGCGTGATCATGACCGACATGTCCGGCTTCTGCCACAACCGGACCGGGAACGACACGTCACTAGCGGCCTACGTTGCCGACCTGGAAAGCGCGGTCGCGGAGGGGCGGATCGCGTTCGCCCCGAACTGCACCGTCAGCTTGTTCGGCTGCAACCTCACCAGCGAGGGTTTTGCCCTCAAGCTGTCCCAGGCCGTCAGCGGCACCGTGATCGCGGCCACCGCCGGGGTGTGCCCGGAAATCGCCGGGGGCCGGGAGACCGGCGTGTTCATCGCCTCGACCCGGTGGCAGAAGTTTGTGCGCGGCCGGTTGGCGGTGCCGAACCTGGGCCGGCGCTACCGGGCCTGGTAGGATGGTAGGGGTCTTTAAGGGCCATAAGCCCATAAAAAAAGCTGCTTTTAAAAGCAGCTTTTTCAATTCCCGATAGTTTGCTAAGGCAGGTTGATGACCTGGCCGATCTGCAGGCGGTTCGGATCTACGCCCGGGTTCGCCGCCTGGATGGCCTGAACCGTGGTGCCGAAACGCTGGGCCAGTCTGAAGAAGGAGTCTCCGGCCCGAATCGCGTAGGTCCGGCCCGGCGTGGGGGGGGTCGGCTTAGGTTCGGGTACGGGCTTCTTCTCGGGCACCTTGGGCTCGACCGGAGCCACAATCGGGCACACGATCTCCACCCCGGGCCGCAGGCATTCATAGAGCTTCTTCTGCACGATGTCGGTCACCCGCGCGGTCACCTTCAACACCAGCTTCACCACGATCCGGCGCTTATCATCCAGACCCACCGAAACGAACTCGGCCTCGGCCATCACATTCACCGTCGCGCCGGGTTGCGCCCCGGGCACCTCGATGAAGGCGGTGAACGGGATCTCGGCCTGGAAGGCGTGCACCTGCTGGTCCGGCGCATCCCGCACGTAGGTGATCTTCACGGTCACCACGCCCCGGACGATCACCTTGTTGGCGATGACCTCGGTCTCGGTCACCGTGACGTCGGTCACGAAGGCCTCCAGCACCTTCTGGGCGTCCGGCTTCGGCTGGGGAATGGTGACGATCTCGCGCAGGGTGATCTGCACTTGGTCCTTCTCGTTCAGGATCTGGTCCAGGAACAGGGTGACCTGCCGGATGGCCTGCGCATCGAGGATACAGGCCAGCAGGTCGTCCTCGATCTTCACCACGACCCGCTTCCTGATCTGCTCCATCACGAACGCCTGCACCGCCAGCACGGCCGTGATCGAAATCTCGCACTCGTGCTTGACCCGGGCGCTGTCGTCTTCGATCTGCACCTGGACGTTGACCATGTCCCCGGGACGGGCCCCGCGCACTTCAACAAACTGGGTGAAGGGAATTTCCACGTGGGCGTGGTGCACCGGCTGGGTGGGCCAATCGGCCACGTAGATGATCTGCACGGTCAGGATGCCTTCGATGATCACCTTGTCCTGAATAATCTCTTTCTTGGTGACCGTGACGTCGGCAATGGTGTCGATCACTTCTTTAGGGCAGGGTTTCTTCCCCTGGAACAACTGCTGAATGTCGACCTGGTCGCTCACCACCACCTGCCGGCGCCCGATGGCCTTGACGATGTCCAGCCGCACCTCGTCCTTGACGAACTTCCGTTCGGCGCCGGGCAGATCAATCAGCAACTGTTTCGGTTCCGCCTCGGTGACCTTGACGAAGATGCGCAGAATCACGGTGACGATGATCTGCTGCGGGTCCTTGGGATCCACATCGGCCTTGCACTTCTCGATGGTAATCTGTTTCACCACGTCCATTTCCGGCCGCACGCCGGGAATGTGCAGGGATTCCGCAAATTCGATCTGGCCGCGCACATGGTGGACCGGCTGGGTGGGAAAGTCCGCGACGTAGGTCACGTTAAAGACGATTTTCCCCTGGACGATGACCTTGTCGGGAATGACTTCAATCTCTTGTTTCTCCTCTTTTTCCTCGACGCGGGCCCGGACGGCCAGAATCTGTTCGGCCTTCGGCTTCTGCTTGGGAATGGTGATCTTGCCGCGGACCACGGTCTGTACCGTCTGTTCGCCGATGACTTGGCGCACGTTCTCTTCCTGGCAGACGATCCGGACTTTCAGTTCAAGTTGGCTCAACAAAACTTCCTCCTTTCGGCATATTTGCTATCAATATATGCCTCAAAGGAGGAAGTGTGAGCGCCGGCCGGTCAACGGTTCAGGAACCTTGCTTGCCAATTATGGCGCCGGGTTCGGTTTGGGCGGCGGGCATTCGATCACGGCCCCGGGCCGCAGGCACTCAAATACCTGTTTTTGCACAATGTCGGCCACCCGGACGACGATCCGGAGCACCAGCTTGACGGCCACGCGGCGGTTGTCTTCAATGGCCGTCTGCACGAACTCGGCGTCGACCATGACGTTCACGGACGCGTCGGGCACGGCGCCCGGCACGTCGACAAAGGTGGTGAACGGAATGTCGACGGTGAAGGCGTGGACCGGCTGGTCGGGCCTGTCGGCCACGTAAACCACCTTGACGGTGACGACGCCCCGGATGATCACCTTATTGGGAATCACGTCGGTCTCGGTCACTTCGACGTTGGTGACGATGGTCTCCAGGATCTTCTGGGCGTCCGGTTTCTGCTGCGGGATGCCGACCACCTCGCGGATGGTAACCTGGACCATGTCCTCTTCATTCAGGATCTGGTCGATGAACAGGGTCACCGGCCGAATCGCCCGCTCAAACAGCAGGCACTCCAGAAGACCCTCATCGATCTTCACCACGAGCTTCTTCTTGATCTGTTCGACGACCCTGGCCTTCACGTCCAGTACGGCCGTGATCAGGAGCTCGCAGTCGTCCTTGACCCGGGCGGTGACGTCCTCGATCCGCACCTGGACGTTGACCATGTCTCCGGGCCGGGCGCCGGGCAGATCGACAAAGGCGGTGAAGGGGATCTCGAAGTGGGCGTGGTGCACCGGCTGGGTGGGCCAGTCGGCAACGTAGATCACCTGGACGATCAAAACGCCCTCCACGATGACCTTGTCCGGGATGATCTCCTTGTTCTTGATCACCACGTCGCTGATAACGTCGAGCACCTTTTCGGGGCAGGGTTTCTTGCCCTCGAACTGCCGCAGGACGTCGAACTGGTCGCTGACCACCACCTGCCTGGCCCCCATGACCTTAACCACATCCAGCCTTACCGGCTCCGCCTTAAACCGGTGCTCAGCGCCAAGAAGATCGATTAGCAACTGTTTCTTATCGATTTCGACCACTTTTACGAAAATGCGCAGAATCACGGTCACAACAATCCGGCGTGGATCGCGCGGGTCGCGTTCGCCTTTGACCTTCTCGACGGTGATCTGCTTCACCACGTCCATGCCCGGCCGGGCGCCCGGAATGTGGAACGACTCCGCGAACTCAAGCTGCCCGCGCACGTGGTGCACCGGCTGGGTCGCCTTGTCGGCCACGTAGGTGATGTTGAGGACCAGTTTGCCCTGCACGATGACCTTGTCGGGAATGACGTCGATTTCCTGGTCCTCGACCTGGGCCCTTACCGCCAGGACCTGCTCGGCCGGGGGCTTCGGCTTTGGGATGGTCACCACGCCGCGCACCACCGTCTGGACGGCCTTTTCGCCGATGACTTGCTGCACCTTTTCTTCCCGGCAGACGACTTTGACTTTTAGCTTATGGGTCATAAATAGATTCCTCCTTTCGTCATTGATTACCAATGTATGGCCCGAAAGGAGGAAATGTGAATGCTGCTCGCTTAACCTGAGTGCTGCGGCCGTAGCCACGACCGGTTTTGGTGCGGCTGGACTTGAGCCTGACGAAGTATACCTGCGCTACCGCCCGACAAACATCTGCGTCCAGTAGTTGCCGTAGATCCCGCCGACCGCGTGCCCCACGCCGATATGCGTGAAACTGGAGTTCAAGATATTGGCCCGGTGGCCGGAGGAATTCATCCACCCGCGCATGGCTTCTCCGGGGGTGCGCTGCCCGGCGGCGATATTCTCCCCGGCCGTGCGGTAGGTAATCCCGAACTGCCGCATCATCTCAAAGGGCGAACCGTAGGTGGGGGATTGGTGGGCGAAATAACGCTTGTCCCGCATGTCCTCCGACTTCAGCCGGGCGACCTGCGACAGCTTGGCGTCCACCGCCAAAGCCCGGAGTCCCAGATTGGCCCGTTCGGCGTTCAGCAGATCCACTATCCTCAGCTCGTTGGCGGTCATTGACCCGGGATTGGGGGGTGGCGTGGGCTGCGCC
>DBEH01000056.1:18683-22896 GCA_002294005.1 Firmicutes bacterium UBA911
GAGTTCATTGACCCGGGATTGGGGGGCGGCGTGGGCTGCGCCAGCGGGGGTGGCGTGGGCTGCGCCGACGGGGGTGGCGTGGGCTGCGCCGGCGAGGGCTGTTGCCCGGGGACAACGCCGTTGATCAGCACCACTACCGTTACGTTGTTCCGAATCGCGACCCCGACCTGATTGTACTGCGGCTGGCGGACTTGCGGCGCGCGGGAACCGGTCAATGCCCGGACCACCCGGTTCACGTTGCCGGAATTCACGCGCAGCGTGCGGGCCGACCGGTAGGAAATCCCTTGATCCCGCAAGGCTTTTGACACGCTGGTCCTGGTCGTCAGGAAATCCCGGGCCACCTGGTTCATACCGGCGGTATTGGCTAGCGGCCGAACCCCCGCCTGCTGGCGGGCCTGGTTTATACCCGAGATCAACTTACTTTCATCCGCGGAAGGTGCGTTGGCGTGGGCCAGGGCGGCCGGAATCAGCAAGGCGATGGTCAACAACAGGGCAACGACTAGAACGGCGGGCTTCCTACTAGAGAACTGCATCAAAGACCTCCTTTCCCCAGATTTGGACTTGTCCACCCAAGCTTAACACTGACCCGCCAATCTCGACAAATCCCCCTATTTTGCTCTCCCTTGGTATACTTGGATGGGTGCACATGTTTGAGATAATTTTAGCTGGATATTCAAAATATAAGTGCCATGGTACATTTTGGGGCTAGTAGAGCTGAGTTTCGACTTCGAATCCAAGCGCCTGGAACTGCCGCGCCGCTTCCTGGGCCGCCGGGCCGGACAGCACGATCCGGAACATCCCCACCCGGCTCATTTTCAACAGGGCGTGGGCGGGTTCAAGCTTGGAAGGCGCCCCGCCGTCATCCTTCAGAGCGGCGGCAAAGCCGTTGTTGAAGCCGAGATAGGCACCCTCCCGGTAGCCTTTCTCGTACCCGTCTTCAAAGCCCGCTGCGTACCCCTGGTTATATCCCAGCTCCCATTCCCGCCGTGGCATCGCCGATCCCTCCCAAGACTTTCCTGACCATCTTATTAAGCGCACGCCCCTTCTGCGCCTCCCCCAAAACAAATAACCACCGGTGAGCCCTCGGTGGTGATACCGACGTCGAGGGTTCTGCATCAGCTGCGCCTCCCCCAAGACAAATAACCACCGGTGAGCCGGTGGTTATTTGTCTTGACCTGGGCTATTTCTTGAATTTTACTACCGGGTCGCAGAAATCCCAGTCGGGGCAGGCACCATTATTGATCGTGATACAGTTTGCGAAAACGAGATAAATGACCTTTAGCGGTGCCTTGCAGCCTGACTTCAGGAACGACCGAACGAGTTCGGGATCATCGGATTCATCGAGCGCCTCCATTACGGACCGGATCTGATCTTTTTCAATCATTGTTCCAACCTTCTTACGCACTATAACTTTTTTGTGCAAAGCGGATCGCAAAAGTCCCATTCGGGACAGGCACCGTTATTGATCACCAGGCAGTCGGTGAACAACAGGAACACCACCTTGGACGGAGCTTTGCACTCACCGAGATTTACCGGCGGCTTGGGCCAAAACCGCTGGTCTTTAACTTCCGGCATCTCCGTGGTATCGACCAGTCCGTCCAGGTCGTCTTTCGCCATTTGGCATCCCTCCCTCGTCAAAAAATAGCGCCGGCTTAACTCTATGGTATGAAACCGGAGGGTGATGTGTGCCGGATGGCGCACGCCGCAATTCGGCCGCCGCTACAATTGCAGGGCCTTACAATCGCAGGGCCTTACAGGGCTTGTAAACGACTACGCCCAGACCGTCGGAGACAACCAGAGACTGCGGCGCCCCGGCGCCCTCGTCCACGAAACAGGTGAGCACGAACATCTTCTTGGCGTCGTACGCCTTCCGGAACCGCCGGAGCATCAACTCGTCGACTCCGGGGATTGCTATGTTCTTCCCGCCGCCGCTCAACTCCATGGTAAAACAGCCGTCCGCTCTGGGCTGGAAGCCGACCCGAACCGCAGCCTGGCTTCCCGCCCGCACACAGCGGGCCACCTGCTCGGTCAGGTCCCGCACCTCGGTCAGCGCCCGTTTGCGGTCCTGAAAGCGGGCGCCGATTACCGGTACGCCATTAATCAACGCTAGGGCTGCTCCCGGGTACATGACCATCCTCCTCCACGCTTCATTCTATGAGCGCGGAGCAGGTATTGTTAGTGATAATTGCCTGGTGATGCAAAGTTTTCCAGTATACATTATCCTTTATTATTCAGTAGGCCGACTTGGGCGCGCCCATCCGGTACTTACCCCGGGTGTCCAGCCCCCCGATTCCCGGATACCGGGTGATCGTGGCTTCAATGACCTCTTTAAGCACAATGGCTTTGTTCACGGGCGTATAGGCCACCTTTTCCACCACAAACACCGGGTCGAAGGCGTGGATCAGCACTCTCTCCGGGGCGCTGGCGAAGTTGGCCCCGGCCTCCAGTATGGCTTCGTAGAAAGACTGGCATGCTCCGGCAAAGACCACCAGGTCATCCCGGCTCTGCTCATAATCCCGGGCTACCTTGACCGCTTCCTCGAAATACCTGGAGTTGTGGTAGTTGTCCATGTCCCGGAAGTCCTTGCTCCCCTTCTTAAAAGCGTCATGCCCGGTGAGCACCAAGATGTCGGGACGGTACTCCCGCAACAGGCCGGCTACTTCCTCCGGCTGCCTTGATTCGCGGACGAAGTAACCCTTGAAGGGCACCTTCAACTGGCGGTAGGTGGTGCTGCACAGTTCAAGGTAGTCCTGGTCCCCGTCCAGGTGCAGCACTTTTCCCGGCACGTCGAAGGTGGCTACTTTTTCCCCCCGATTCGCAAAGTCCCCCTGGTGTTCTGGGTCCCGGCGCTGAAAGCAGCGGTTCACGCACTCATTGCCCAAAGTGAGCATCTTCCGCCAGTATTCCGCTACCTTGTCCGCACTGATTTTCTCCAGGTCCAACACCGGAGCATCCGCAAAAAGCCGCATGTCCACTCCCCGCAGGTGGGCATAGTCCCGCCCGTCCAGGGTGTAGAGTTCGACCACCTTAAAATAGAGGTCCAGACCGTAGGACCGGCGGCCCACAATATCTCCCGCCCGGATGTCGCTCACGGTACCAACTCCTCCCTTAATTTGAATAATTCATCATATGAGGGCGCGTGATCTTTGGGGAACCGCAGAGCACAGGCTGGCCTTGCTTTCCATATATTAACAAACAGGGGGGGTGACGATAAGGAGGAGGGATGGAACGGTGCTTTGCGCAGTGATACCCGTGCAAAACGAAGCTGCTCGCCTGAATGAGGCTCTCCATAACATCCTGGCCCTGCCCATCGATTTCGTCTTGCCCGTGGTGAACGGCAGCCGTGATGGGTCGCGGGAGATCATCAGGTCATTCCCGCAAAAAGACCGTATCAAACAGATACACTTCCCGAAGCCGCTGGGCATCGATGTGCCCCGGGCGGTGGGTGCGCTGCACGCCCATCAGATGGGCGCGGAGGTCGTGCTGTTTGTAGATGGGGACATGGCCGGCAACATCCGGCCCGTCCTGGAAAAACTACTCCAGTCGGTCCAAAACGGCGTGGACCTGAGCCTGGTGGACTGCTATCCGGCACTTGACCGCGAAGTGGCGACCCCGGTGGTCAACGAACTGGTCGCGTTGAGAAAACTGCTGAACCAGTCCCTGGGGCTGGCCGGCCTGGGCACCGCCTCGCCTTCGCACGGACCGCACGCCGTTTCCCGGCGCTTGCTGGATTCCGTCCCTTTCCGGGAACTGGCGGTGCCGCCGGCGGCCCTGGTAGGAGTGGCGCGCAAGGGGCTAAAGGTAGGCGTCGCCGCCTCCATCCCCCACTGCGAACTGGGTTCGCCCGACCGGGGCCCCCATCACGCCCGGCTGATCGCCGAAACCATTATCGGGGACCATCTGGAGGCGTTCTGCGTTCTGAACAACAGAACCAGATCCCGCATCCGGGATGGGGTCACCTTCAATGGTTACCACCATACCAGGCGCTGGGACCTTCTTGAAGCAGAGATCCGCTCTTTGTGATGTACTATTTCGCTTGGTTGAAGGTGGTAACCGGAAGAAAAAGCGGAGGGACAACCGAAAGACGTCCCTGAGGAGGGTGGCCGCCCGGGCGGCCGCCGGGCGACCCGTGCCTTAAGGCACGGGTCGCCCCGTTCCAAGCGGACGGCGGCGGTCTTGATCGGGGCGTCCTGCCGGCGGCGGCCGGCGGCGG
>DBEH01000056.1:23229-44630 GCA_002294005.1 Firmicutes bacterium UBA911
CGGCCGGCGGCGGCCGGCGGCTCCGTAAGTGGGATTCTGGATTCTATTTGGTGTGCCTGTCGGCGACCGAGGACGCCCCGTAGGCGTCCGGCTTGATCCGGGCCCGGAAACCACTCCCGGTGACCATGCCCACCACTTCCCGGATCAGCTCCTTGGTGTCGCCGTGGGTGCCGGCGTCGATGTGAATCTCGACCTTCAGGTCCTCACAGCCGACTTCGGCAAACTGCTTGGCCACCAGGCCCCCCAGTTCCAGGCTCAGAGCGGTTTCAAAGAAAATCTTCTGGCGCAGGCTCTTAATCTTGCGGTGCGTTTTTTTCCGGTAGTAGTAGCGGGCCCCCTTGCCCAAGCGGTGCACAATGACCGCCGAGATGAAGTGGGTGGCGCCCTTCACCACCTGGGAATCGGTACCGATGATGATTTTGTAGGATGAAGAGGGCAGACCGGTAATGTACCGCATCATGTCGCTCATCATCTGGTCAAAGGTCAACTGCCCCTTTGTCGGGCTGTTTAGGTACAAGTACCCCACTTCCCTGAGTATAGATGCCTGTATTATAACACAGATGGCGCTTCGTAACCCAACCGCACGCAGGCGTCCGCGATCAGGGCGAACTGCTGCGGCGTGAGGGTTTCCCCCCGGGCGCGGGGATCGAGGCCCGCGCTTTCAATGATCTGGACCCAGGTCTCACGGTCCAGGCCCAAAACCACTTCCGCCAGCGCGTTGGGCAGCATTTTCCGCCGGCGGCCAAAGGAGGCACGCACAAGGCGAAAGAAGAGTTCGGGCCGCAGCACGCTTACCGCGGGCGAGGGGCGGCGCACCAGGCGGATCACGGCCGAGTCCACCGCGGGCGGGGGATAGAAGCAGTGCCGGGAAACCCGCCAGACGATATCGGCTTTGGCGTGGTAGGCCACCAGAACGGAAAGCGCCCCGTAAGCGCTGGTGCCGGGCGCCGCCGCCATCCGGTCGGCCACTTCCTTCTGGACCATGAGCACCATCCGCTCGAAGCGGTGGCCGGCCTCCAGGAAGCCGGCCACGAACGGGCTGGTGATGTAGTAAGGCAGGTTGGCCACCACCTTGAAACGGCCGGCCCCCATCGCGGACATCCACGCCCCGTAGTCCACCTTGAGCGCGTCGGCGTTGATCAGGCGGACCCGGTCCCCCAAATCGCCAAGCACGTCCTGCAGCAGCGGGATCAGACGGCCGTCGATTTCGACCGCCGCCACCCGCGCCCCTCTTTCCGCCAGGCGCCGGGTCAACGCGCCCACGCCGGGTCCGATTTCGATCACGGCTTCGTCTCTCGCGACCTCGGCCGCCTCCAGGATCTTGTCCAACACTCCGGCGGCCACCAGGAAGTTCTGACCCAGGGATTTCCGGGGCTTCACACCGTATTCCGCCAGCAGGCGGCGTACCTCGCCGGTACTTGTCAGCGGCAGGTTCCTGTTCACGTCCATGCCCTATTCTTTCCCTTGTTGCGGGCATTAAAAAAAGGTTTTCTTGAAAGCCCTACTCCAGTATGAATACGTTGACCGTTCGGCGTCCCCACTGCACCGCCTCCTGCCGGGTCGGGAAAAACACGTCCACCCGGTTGCCCCGGATGCTGCCGCCGGTGTCCATGGCCCGGCCCATACCGTACCCGTCAATGTACAGCCGGCTCCCCATGGGGATCACCCGCGGGTCGACCGCCACCGTGCCCGGTCCCGGGGCCAACCCGGTCGCCGTGTTCCGCCCGGTGTAGGTGTAAGCCGTGGACTCGGCTCTGATCATTTCCCGGAAACGCAACTCCTGCGCCCCGCGCGTAACGGTGGTCAGCGTCCCCACCAGCAGCACCTGGTTCTGCGGTTTGGCCACCACCTCGCTCTTTTCCAGCCGGCGCTCGAATTCCTGCCCGTCATGACGGGTCACCCGCCAGGTCTCCCGCACCAGCCCGGGCCGGCCCTGGACCAGCAGCCGGGTCTCTCCCTTGAGCATATCGTAGGCCGGCCGGCGTTCCACCCCGAACGGGACCGCCGTTTCCCGCTCGTCGAGCGCCATGGTCACCCGGACGAGGCGGACCTCCATCCCGGCGACAACAGGCGCGCGCCGGCCCGGCAGCACCAGGTCGTGCACGTTAAGCTCCACGCCGGCGGCGGTGAGCGCCCGGCCCACGCTCTGAGCGGTGGTGAACACTTCCCACTCCCGCCCGTCCACCCGGACGGACACGGGTACCGCCCGCAGAACCGTGACCACCAGGCCGTCGTGCAGGGGGGTGACGAGTGAAGGGGTGACCTCGTCGTGCAGTCCGACCGTGATCCCCTCCCGGTCAAGCAGGTCGGCCACCGTGCCTGGGGAAGTCTTTACCGCCACCGTTTCCCCATCGTCACGCAGGGTCACATGGACTGAGTTCGCCCAGGCATACCAGCCCAGACCCAGCAACAGGACCGCCGCCAACCCAACCAGCAAGAGCCAAAACCGCCTGGCGGCCCGGAACCGCCTCGGCTGGTCAAGATACTCAGCCTTTGGCACCGTATACCATTCCATCGCTACCACCCAAACGGACAATTCTACAGGCGGCACCCTTCTCCTGCCGGATTATTCCGCCGCATCAGTATTCGATCCCCCGCTGCGCCCCCACCCCGCTCCGGTAGTGGTGCTTTATTTCCCGCATCTCCGTCACCAGGTCGGCGCGCGCAACGATTTCCGGCGGCGCGCCCCGCCCCGTCAACACGAGGTGGACGTCTTCCGGCTTTTGAGCCGCCAGCGCCGACACCTCGTCCAACGTCACCAGCCCCAGGTTGAGCGCGACGAAGATCTCGTCCAGCACCACCATTTCGTACCCGCGCCCCTCGAGGGCGGCACGGGCGGCGCCCAGCGCCGCTGCCGCCGCCGCCCGGTGCCGGCGAAACCCTTTTTCATCATCTTCAAACACAAAACCGGCCCCGAGCGGCCTGATCTCCAGGCCGTCCAGGCGGTCGGCCGCTTTCAGCTCGCCGGTTTCCAGGTCTTCCTTGACGAACTGGATGACCAGCACCCGCAGGCCCTGCCCCCACGCGCGCAGCGCCAGGCCCAACGCCGCGGTCGTCTTGCCCTTGCCGTCTCCCGTAAAGACAATCACCAGCCCCCGCTTGTCACACACAAAAATTCACCCCCAAAAAGGTGTCAGACACCTTTTCTCAAAAACCACCTCTGTCGTCAGGCGGCTCGCGCTTGAGTTTCGCTGCTGGAAGGGAACGACCTCCAAAAAAGGTGTCTGACACCTTTTTTGCGAAGAAGGCGCGCGCGTTGGCGGTGGTGATCGCGGCGAGCCGTTCCGGGTTCAGGCCCCGCAGGCCGGCGATATACTCGGCGGTGTGGCGCAGGTAGGCCGGTTCGTTCCGGCGGCCGCGCCAAGGCACGGGCGCGAGGTACGGGGCGTCGGTCTCGAGAAGCAGGCGGTCCTCCGGCACCTTTTCCGCCACCACGCACAGGGCCTGGGCTCCCTTGAAGGTGACCACCCCGGCCAGGGAGATATAGCAGCCCAGTTTCAGGAAAGTCCGGGCATAAGCCCAGTCCCCGCTGAAACAATGCATCACCGCCCGTGTCCGGAGGCCGTCCCGCAGCAACGCAGCGGTGTCTTCAAACGCTTCCCGGCAGTGCACAATTACCGGCAGGTTCACTTCCGCGGCCAGTTCCAGTTGGGCCGCCATCACTTCGCGCTGCACCGGCCGGGGGGAAAAATCGTAGTGATAATCAAGGCCGATTTCGCCGACCGCCACCACCCGGGGGTGCCGGGCCAGCCGGTGCAACTCCTCCAGGTATCCCGGCACGGCCCCGGCGGCGTCGTGGGGGTGCACCCCCACCGCCGCGAACACAAAGCCGTGTCTTTCGGCCAGGTGTACGGCGGCCCGGGCGGAAGCAAGATCGCTCGCCACCGTGACGATCAAGCCCACCCCCGCGTCCCTCGCCCGGGCCAGAACGGCGTCCCGGTCCGCGGCAAACCGGCCGTGGTCGAGGTGGGCGTGAGTATCCACCAAGAGCATATTACTTGGAGACCTCAAGGCGCGGAAAAAGCGGCGCCCCGCGCGCGATGCGCGTGCCCGCCGGCAGCCGGCCCCAGGTGAGCGACTCCCACGTGTGCAGTTCAGGATGGTCCGCGATGCCCAATTGCGACCACACCCGGGCCGGGAAACCGGGCATGAAGGGGGACAACAGGACGGTGGCGATCCGGTAGGACTCGGCCAGGTTGTACAGCACCCCGGCCAGCCGCTGTTTCTTTTCGGGGTCCTTAGCCAGGGCCCAGGGCGCGGTCTCCTCGATGTACTTGTTCGCCCGCCCGACCAGTTTCATGATCGCCCCGAGGGCGGCCGACAGGTCGAATTCGTGCACCAGCCCGGCCACCTCGCCGGGGGTGATCAGCGCCAGGTCGATCAATTCGCGGTCCAGCGGGCCGCCGGCAGGGCCCGGGGCATGGATCACCCCGCCCAGATATTTGTCGATCATGGCCGTAGTACGGCTTAACAGATTGCCCAAATCGTTCGCCAGGTCCACGTTGATGCGCAGAATCAGGCTGTCTTCGGAGTAGTAGCCGTCGACCCCGAAGACCATCTCCCGCAGCAGGTAGTACCGGATCGCGTCCACGCCGTACCGGTCGACAAGCACGAACGGGTCGACGACATTGCCCTTGGACTTCGACATCTTCCCGCTTTCCAGCATCAGCCATCCGTGCCCGACCACCCGTTTCGACAGCGGAATTCCGGCCGCCATCAGGATGACCGGCCAGATGATGCAGTGGAAACGGACGATGTCCTTGCCCACCAGGTGCACGTCCACCGGCCAGTACCGCCGGTACAGCGAGTCGTCTTCGCCCCCGTAGTTCAGGGCGGAGATGTAGTTCGTCAGCGCGTCCACCCAGACGTAAATTACGTGCCGGGGGTCGAACGGCACTGGAATGCCCCAGTTGAACGAGGTCCTGGACACGCACAGGTCCTCCAGGCCCGTCTTGATGAAGCTGACCACTTCATTCCGCCGCGAAACCGGTTGGATGAATTCAGGGTTCCGGTCGATGTGGGCCAGCAACCGCTGGGCGTAACGGGACTGCCGGAAAAAGTAGCTCTCCTCGGCCACCAGTTCGACCGGACGCCCGCAGTCGGGGCAGTTGCCGTCCACGACCTGTCGGTCCGTCCAGAAGGCTTCGCAGGGGGTGCAGTAAAGCCCTTCGTAGGAGGACTTGTAGATGTCGCCCTGTTCGTACAGGCGGCGGAAAATGTCCGTCACCACCCGCTTGTGCCGGTCCTCGGTGGTCCGGATGAAGTCGGAGTAGTCGATGTCCAACCGGGACCAGAGGCGCTTGAAACCGGCCACGATCTCGTCCACGTATTCCTGCGGGTTTTTGCCCTGCGCCGCCGCCGTGCGCTCGATCTTCTGCCCGTGCTCGTCCGAACCGGTCAAAAAGTACACGTCATAACCGGTCAGCCGCTTGAACCGGGCCATGGCGTCCGCGGCCACCGTCGTGTAGGCGTGCCCGATATGCAGGTTGTCGCTCGGGTAGTAGATGGGCGTAGTAACATAAAAGGGCGGCTTTCCCAAGGTCGAGACCACTTCCCTTTCCAAATTATACCGAGAATTTTATCTCCCGGTCGTAGTATTGTCAAGTTTTCCAAACTTTCACCACGGGGGAAGAATTTTTTGTAGCTTTTTTTAGAAAAAGATGTTGACTTTTAATGGAATGCTTGGTACCATTTACTTGCATGATTTTGTTCTATTCTGTCGAAGAAAATTCTGGGAGAGGGAGGGAAAGTCTTGAAGTCGACAGGGATTGTGCGCAAGGTGGACGAGTTGGGCCGGGTGGTCATTCCGATCGAACTCCGGAGGACTCTTGGCATCGAGGAGAAGAACGCGCTGGAAATCTACGTGGACAACGAGAAGATCATTCTCAAGAAGTACGAGCCGGCGTGTGTCTTCTGCGGCAATGCGGGTGACGCGCAGCACTACCGCGGAAAACTGGTCTGCCGCCACTGTGCCGCCGAGATGTTCCAAAAAGCCCACGCCATGTAGGCGCGAACAGCCGAATAGACTCCTGGTGCGGGAGGCCTTTGACACGGGCCTCTCGTCACTTTCCGGGCCAATCCTTACCTCGTTGCGGATCCACGAGCAGACCGTAGAGTTGCCGGCGGCTCATCCCGTGCCGCCGGGCAACCTCGCGGAGAGCGTTTCCCCGCGTCGACCCCGCGGCCTGCAGTTCCACCAATTGAGCCGCCAGGGCCGCCGGTTCGGGAGCAAGCGACACCGGTTCCCCGGCGCCGCCCTCGAGCACCAGGGTGAATTCCCCGCGCGGCGGGCGGGCGGTGAAGTGCGCCCGCGCCTCAATCACCGTGCCCCGGAATACTTCCTCGTGCTGCTTGGTCAGTTCCCGGGCCACCACCACCATCCGGTTCCCCAGCACTTCCAGGATGTCTTCCAGGGTCGCCTGGAGCCGCGTGGGCGCCTCAAAAAGGACCGCGGTGCGCCGCTCGCCGCGGAGTCCTTCCAGCGCCCTCTTTCGCCCCCGGCGCGGCAAAAACCCCTCGAACACAAAGCGGTCCGTCCGCAGGCCGGAAACGACCAGGGCGGTGAGCACCGCGCTCGGGCCCGGCACCGGAACCACGTTGAAACCGGCACGCGCCACCGCAGCGACCAGCTCGGCCCCCGGATCGGAAATACCGGGCATGCCGGCGTCCGACACCAGGGCCACGGACGCCCCCTCTCGCAGCCGCTCCAGCAGCTCCGGCGTTTTTCGCACCCGGTTGTGGGCGTGAAAACTGGTCAGCGGCGTTTTGATGCCGTAACGGCTGAGGAGTTTCCTGGTGTGCCGGGTGTCTTCGGCGGCGATCAGGTCGGCCTCTCCGAGTACCCGGAGCACACGCAGGGTGACGTCCTCCAGGTTGCCGATGGGAGTCCCGCAAAGATAAAGCGTGCCCCCGCTTTTTTCCATACCTGTCAACCCCGGCTTGTTGATTTTGATCCGCCTAGCGCTTGGGCAGGGTTTTCAACTGCTTCAACGGGAAGTACTGCGCGTGTTTGGAATCTTTGAGTTCCACGCTCACGGTGTCCCGGAAGATGTTCACCTCGGTCACCTTTCCCTCCCCGGCGGGGGTTTGGACCCGGGCCCCGACATCGGGGTAGTCGCCCCGGGCGTTCTCGTACACTTCGCTCTCGTACTTCAAGCAGCACATCAACCGGCCGCAGATACCCGAGATCTTGGCCGGATTGAGCGAGAGGTTCTGCTCCTTGGCCATCCTGATCGAGACCGGGGTGAACTCGCGCAGCCAGGACGCGCAGCAAAGCTCCCGTCCGCACCCGCCGAGCCCGCCCAGCATCTTCGCCTCGTCGCGCACGCCGATCTGCCGCAGTTCGATGCGGGTGCGGAAAACCGAAGCCAGGTCCCGGACCAGCTCGCGGAAATCAACCCGGCCCTCGGCCGTGAAGTAGAAAATCACTTTGCTGGAGTCGAACGTGTAGTCCACGCCTACCAGCTTCATCGGCAGGCCGTGCGCCTTGATCTTGTCCCCCCCGATCTGAAAGGCCTGCGTTTCCTTTTCCTGCAGCTCGGCCAGGCACTTCAAGTCCTCGTCGGTGGCCTTGCGCACCACCGGTTTCAGCAGTTGTTCGCCGTCCTCACCATCCCGGGGGCGGGGCCCGATGGCCACAGTGCCGAATTCCAGCCCCCGCACCGTCTCCACGATCACTCCCTCACCCTTTTCCAAATCCAGGGCGCCAGGATCAAAATAGTACGTCTTGCCGGTTTTCTTAAACTGAACTCCAACCAGTTGCCCGGTCATATCCGTCCTGTTCCTCCTCGGCCAGCCCGGCCAGGCGCAGGCACAAGACCTCCGCCGCCAGGCGCACGTTCACGTTGGCCAGCAGTTTCTTTCTCGCATCTTCAATGGCGCCGATGCTCCGCACCAGAGCCGGGCCGTCCGCCAAACGGGCCTGCACCCGGATCTGTTCCAGGCGGTTCACATTGGTCAGCAGTTCCTCGGCGCCGGCC
This sequence comes from Firmicutes bacterium UBA911, assembly GCA_002294005.1. Lineage (GTDB taxonomy): Bacteria > Bacillota > Desulfotomaculia > Desulfotomaculales > Desulforudaceae > Desulforudis. Next base: position 31,209 of record DBEH01000056.1, read on the forward strand.
TCCCGCCACAGCAAGAGGTCCCGGTACCAGAGGAGCAGGTGCTCGGTCCGCGTCAGCACCTCAGCCCGCTCCCCGAGTTCCCGGGCCCGGGCGAACAGTTCGGCGGTCCCGATCCCGGAAAGGAACGCGTGCGCCAGGTGCGCCGCCTTTTCCTGCCAGTCCGGATCATCCCCGCCGGCGGCCAGTTCGGCCGCCCGTCCCAGGCTGCCCCCGGCCAGGCGGGCCGCCAGCGGCGCCACGTCCCCCTTAAACCCCATTGTTTCCAGTCCGGAAGTGATTTCATCCGTGGTCAGCGGCCGGAAGGGAATCCTCAAGCAGCGGGAGACCACCGTGGGCGGCAGCCGAGCCGGCCGGGAGCTGGTCAGGATAAACAGGGCCGGGGCCGGCGGTTCCTCCAGGGTCTTCAGAAAGGCATTGGCCGCTTCCGCGGTCAGGCCTTCGGCTTCCCACACCAGGCACAGGTGCCGCGTCCCGTACGGCCGGTAGACGAGTGCCTGCTGCAGCTCCCGCACCTCGGCGATCCCGATCGACTTCCGGGCCCCGTCCAGGACCCGGAAGTCGGGGTGGGAGCCGGCGATGAACATCCGGCAAGTGGGGCAAACACCGCAAAAAGCCTTTCCCCCGGCGTTGCAGACCAAGGTCTGGGCCAGCGCCCGGGCCAGGCTTTTCTTGCCCACCCCCGCCGGACCGTGAAACAGGTAGGCGTGCGCCAGGCGGCCGCCGTCAACCGCCCTCTGAAAATACCTCTTGGCCAGTTCCTGCCCGATGATCCCGTCCAGCAATTCCTTACCAGCCCCCGTTCAAACCGGCTCGGGCGGCAACAAAACCCCCACCCGCGCCCAAATCACGGACACGCACGCCTCCGCCTCCCGTTCGGCGTTGACAACCAAATAGTGCCCGGGATCGGCGGAGGCCAGCTCCAAGTAACCGCGGCGCACCCGTTCAAAAAAGGCTGCTCCCTCCTGCTCCAGGCGGTCCCGGCGGTCCGGGTTCAGCCGGGCCATGGCGGCCGCGGCCGGCAGGTCCAAAAGCACGGTCAGGTCGGGCCGCAAACCGCCGGTGGCCAGGAGATTTACCCGGCGCAGCCCGTCCAGTTCCAGCCCGCGCCCGAAACCCTGGTAAGCCAGGGAGGAGTCCAAAAAGCGGTCGCTTAAGACGATCTCCCCGCGCGCCAGCGCCGGCCTTACCACCTCGGCCGTGAACTGGGACCGGGCGGCCGCGTAGAGCAGCGCCTCGGTTTCTCCGGTCATCCCGCTGTTCCCGGTGTCCAGCAGCACCCGCCGCACGGCCTCGCCGATCCGGGTCCCGCCCGGCTCGCGGGTCGCCAGCACCCGGTGGCTCCTCTGCCGGAGCGCCTCGTGAAGCCGCGCGAGCTGGGTGGTCTTCCCGGCGCCGTCTATACCCTCAAAAACGATGAAAACGCCGCTCGCCGCCTCACCCGTCGTGCGCCAATATGGTTTCCAGGCCCGGCTCAGCGGCTTGAAAGGCCGCTCCCCCGGCCCGGATTTCCAGAGTATATTCTAACACTTCCGGGGTCAGTTTTTCACCCGGAAACACGATCGGAATTCCCGGCGGGCACAGGCCGACCGTTTCCGCGGCCACCAGGCCGGACGCTTCCCGGAGCGGCACGGCCCGGGCCGGCGAAAACCAGCTCTCCCGCGGGGTAAGCACCTTTTGGGCCGGGGGAACGGGCCAAAAGGGAGGTCGGAAGTCGGAAGTCGGAAGTCGGAGATCGGAAACCGGTGGCCGGTGGCCGGAGAGCGGAGAGCGGAGAGCGGAGGCCGGGTGCTCCCGGACCAGAGCGCGGAAAGCGCTCAGGGCCCGGGCGACATCCGGGGCCCGCGTCCCCAGCCCGACCACAAATAAAAGGTGCTCCAGCCCGGCCGCTTCCACCTGAACGGCGTGCCTTTCGCGCAGCCAGGCGGCCGCCCGGTACCCGCTCAAACCCAGGCCGCGGGTGGACACCGGCACCTTGGTCGGGTCGGCCCGGCCCGGCCCGGCGTCAAAAACCTCCACTCCGCTCAGCGCCGCCAGCCCCCGGCGCAGGCGGCCGGCGAGTTCCACCGCCCGACCGAAAAGCCGTTCTCCGGAGACGGCCAGTTGCCGCCTGGCCAGGTCCAGGGAGGCCATCAGCAGATACGAGGGGCTGGAAGTCTGGAGCAAGGCCAGCGCCCGGCTCACCCGCGCGGGGGAAAGGCCTGTCCCTTTGAGGTGCAGCAGCGAAGCCTGGGTCAGGGCGCCGCCCAGCTTGTGCAGGCTCTGCGCCGCCGCCGCCGCCCCAAGCCCCAAGGCTCGCGCCGGCATCGCGGCGTGGAACGGCAGGTGCGCCCCGTGAGCCTCGTCGGCCAAGAATACGGCTCCAGACTCCTTAAGCACCGCGGCCGTTTCAGCATCCACCGCAGCCTGCCCGTAGTAGTCCGGGTGGGTCAAGAGTACGGTCCGGACGCCGGGATGCGCCCGCAGGGCGGCCCGGAGGTCGGCCGGCCGGGGGGGGCGGCAGAAGCCCCAGTCGGAGTCGTAGGGCGGCGTGACGTACACCGGATCGGCCCCCGAGAGCACTAGGCCCCCGATCACCGCGCGGTGCGCGTTTCGGGGCACCAGCACCTTTTCCCCGGGGGCCGTGGCCGCCAGCAGGAGGGCCTGCACCCCGGCCGTGCTCCCGTTCACCAGAAAAAAAGTGCGGTCGGCCCCGTACAAAGCCGCCGCCAATTCCTGGGCCCGGGCGATCGGGCCTGCGGGCGCGTGCAGGTCGTCCAGCCCGGGCAGTTCGGTCAGGTCGAACCGGAGAAATTCTCGACCGTCTGGGAAAGCCCGCGGCAAGCCGGCGCCTCCGCCGTGTCCCGGAAAGTGAAAGCCCGCGCAGTTTTGGATCACATGGTGCTTCAGGGCCTCAAACAGGGGCGCCCGCCGTTGGTTCACCGAGAAACCATCCTCCCTTAACGGCCTGAATAGAAAAGCCTCCCCGCCCTGAGGAGGCCGCGCCGCAAACGCCTTTATCCCGCATTTCAGATCATCAGCGTAAGCAGGACCAGGAGAATCACTCCCGGCACCTGGAGCAGACCGGCAGTCAGGACGGTGAACGGATTGAGGGCGATGTGAAACCCAAAGAAGGACCCGCCCAGGTTCACCACCACCAGCAGGATGACCCCCACGGCGACGTAGGCAAACAGGCGGTACAGGTATTTCAAAGGCGTCAGGAAAAACGACCCCACCAGGTACAGCCCCGCCAACCCCAAGAAACCCAACAGAATCAGTTTCCAATCCACCGCGAAGCACCTCCCGGGCTACCCGTCTTGGTTACCAAAACATATGCACCCCGGAAGGCAAATTATACCTCTCGCCGACCCTCGATCGCCCGGGCCAGGGTCCGGCCGTCGGCGTACTCCAGGTCGGAACCCACCGGCAGCCCGAAAGCCAGCCGGGTGACCCGAACGTTCAGGGGGCGGAGCAACCGGGCCAGGTACAGGGCCGTGGCCTCGCCCTCCACCGTGGCGTTGGTGGCCACGATCACCTCCCGGACGGCGCCTTCCCGGACCCGCTCCACCAGGGCCGCAATGTTCAGCTCCTCGGGGCCCACGCCCTGCAGCGGGGAAAGGCTGCCATTCAGGACGTGGTAGAGCCCCCGGTAGCCGTGCGCCTTTTCGACGGCCAGGACGTCACGGGGCTGTTCCACCACGCACACCAGGCCGTGGTCACGGTTGGGATCACGGCAGATGCCGCAGGGGTCCTCATCGGCAATGTTGGCGCACACCTTGCAGAACACCAGCTTGTCGCGGGCGTCCAAGATGGCCCGGCTCAAGCTCTCGGCCGCCTCCCGCGGCGCGGTGACCAGGTGAAAAGCCAACCTTTGCGCCGTTTTCGGGCCGATCCCGGGCAGCCTGGCCAGTTCCCCGATCAGGCGGCCCACCGAACGGGAATACCGCAAACCGCTCGCTCCCTACTTGGCCGCGGCTTAGAACATGCCAGGGATTTTCAGGCCCCCGGTCAGCTTGCCCATTTCGCCGGCCACCATCTCCCGCGACTGCCGCAGCGCTTCGTTGACCGCGGTCAGCACCAGGTCCTGCAGCATTTCCACATCTTCCGGATCGATGGCTTCGGGCCGGATTTCAATACTCAAGACTTCCTGCCGGCCGTTGGCCACGACCCTGACGGCCCCGCCGCCCACCGTGGCCTCCAACGTCTGCTCGCCCAGTTCCTCCTGCAGCCGGACCATTTTGGCCTGGATTTCCTGGACCTGTTTCATCATCTTGTTGATCCCCAAGATGGCGCTGTCCCTCCTTACCGTTTCGGCGGCGTCTCATCCAACACGCAGATGATCTGCCAGCGACCGGGGTAGTATAGATTTAGAATATTCTCCAGTATAACCTTGTTCTCCGGTAAAGCAACCTTTTCCTTTGCCAGCGCGTCCCGGAATTTCAACACCAGTTTCCGGGAACCGGCCGCCACCGGCTCCGCGCGGGCCAGCCACGGGGCCGCCGGCGGTTTGCGCCGCCGGAACTCGGCCAGCACCTCTTCCCACACCCGTCCCAGTTCCGGGCCCTTTTCGGGTTCAGGCGGCCGCAGCCCCTCGCCGGCCCCGGTCCGCGGCCGGCCGGCCCGGACCACCGCCAGTTCCAGGGGCAGAATCGGCCGCGTGGCAAATCGCATTTCCTGCTCGGCCTTGGCGAACAAGGCCAAAAACTCAACCAGCCGGTCCCGGTCCAAGTCCGGCCGGGATGCGCCCCCGGCGCCGAAAGCGCCGTATAACAAATTGCGCAGGTAATCGGTGAGTTCCCGGGCGACGATCCGGAGGTCCTTGCCTTGAGCCTGCACCTCCTGCAACACCCGCAGGGCCGCGCCGGTTTCCCCGGCGGCCAGGTCGCCCACCAGCCGCTCCAGCACCTCCCCGGTGACCGTTCCCAGAATGCTGTGCAGGTCCTCGAGAGTGATCCGGTTCCCGCTCAGGGCGGCGGCCTGGTCCAGGATGCCAAGGGCGTCCCGGAGGCTCCCGTCCGCCACCCGGGCGATGAAAGGCGGCACCCCGCTTTCCAGCGTCAGCCCCGCCTGGGCCGCCACTTCCTCCAGCCTGGAAACGAGGTCCGGCTGGTCGATGCGGCGGAAGTCGAAGCGCTGGCAGCGCGAGATGACCGTCAGAGGCACCTTGTGCGGTTCGGTGGTGGCCAGCACGAAGAGCACGTGGGCGGGCGGTTCCTCCAGGGTCTTCAGCAGGGCGTTGAAGGCCTCGTTGGTGAGCATGTGGACCTCGTCGACGATGTACACCTTAAAGCGCCCCGCGGCCGGGTGGAACTTCACCCGTTCCCGGAGTTCGCGCACCTCGTCCACTCCCCGGTTGGAGGCGGCGTCGATCTCGAGCACGTCCACCGCCGACCCGGCCGCGACGGACACGCAGGAGGCACACTGCCCGCAGGGCTCGGCCCGGCGTGAGCCGGTGCAGTTCACGGCCTTGGCCAGCACCTTGGCCATCGTCGTCTTCCCCGTGCCACGCGGGCCGCAAAACAGGTAGGCGTGGGCCACCCGTTGGGCCTGCACGGCGTTCTCAAGCGTCCGGACGACGTGGTTCTGGCCGACAATCTCATCAAAACGCCGGGGCCGCCAGGTCCGGTACAGAGTCTGGTACGGCAAGCTACTCCCCCCGCCTAACGCTTCCCAAGCCGTCCCTCCGGTTCCACCACTTCAGCAGCTCCGGGTTGTGTATTCCCGGGCTTGTGTGTTCCGTAAAAAGCATAATCCCCGGTGCAAGTTTCATTCATTATACACTCAAAACGCACATCCGGCCATAACCCGGCAGCCAAACCAAACGAAAACCACCCGCAAAAAACGGTCTTCCCCGGCTAAAAAACGGTCTTTTCCGGCTTCTTCCACGACCCGATCGACGCTACCGTACGGTTCTTCACCCCACCCCCCTACCACCAACAACAACACGAAGAGGGTGGTTTCCCACCCTCTTCGTAAAACTAGCCGTGCACCCGCCTCCGAACAACGACTTCCGGGCGTTACCGCCGCAGGTGGCTCGGGCCAGGCGCCCTCGCGGCACCCGGAGTGATTCCCTTAGTGCTGCTTCCGTCAGGATCTGACACGGTTCGAGAAGCTCCGTCGCGCGAGACCCAACCGTCAACGCCCCTTGCGTCGGCCGGACCCCACAAGCCAAGCCCTCGGGCAGGAATTCAACCCCGCTGCAGCGGGTTGCGGGTCACAGGGCACCGCTACCTCCCCGTCTAGCACGGCTAAACCTTGGTCGTTGGTCGTCAGTGTGAAGTCACCGGCCACCGACCACTATTCACTTATGGCGGAGAGAGTGGGATTCGAACCCACGAGGCGGTTACCCGCCCACACGCTCTCCAGGCGTGCGCCTTCATCCGCTCGGCCATCTCTCCGGATGACAAACACGGCCGGTCCACCGGCCCGCCCGACGCCACCTTCGCCGCAAACCGGCCTTGGCTTCTTCACAGCCGTGATTTACATTCTACCACCGATGAGGGCCGATTTCAACAACCGGATTACCCCATCGCTCCCGCGTCGGAATCCGATCTACGGCCTGATCACGGTCACTGTGCGCGTGCCGCCGTCCCAGTGCACTTTGGCCCCCACCGACTCGGCCGTGAACCGCGCCGGGACCATGGTGCGGCCGTCCTTGATTACCGGGCTGGTGTCCAGGGTCACCGCAGTGCCGTCAAACACGGCGGTGGTGCTGCCGACGGTGAACACGCTCTTTTTCCCGGCCCTGGTGATGGTGATCGTCTTGCTCCTGGTTTCATAGTCCACCTGCGCGCCCAGGGCTTGCACGATCGCCCGCAGGGGCGCCATCACCCGGTTGTTAGCGTCGATGTACGGAGCGACGTCGGAAACTACCGCGCGGCCGTCGACCAGCACCAGTACCGCCCCCGGCTTGAACGGCCGGCCCGGCTCGTAACCGTAGATCAGGTACTTCTCCCGCTCCGCCTTGAACCGGTTCAGCGCCGGCGCGTACCGGGCCTCGATCTCGGCCGGGGAAAGCCCCTCTTCCAGGTACCGCCCGATTTTGTCCGTGCCCATGATTTTGTCGAACATCACGATGTTGCTCGGAGTGCTCCTGGGCACCTTGAAACCGGCCAGGGAACGGGCGTGGGCCAAGGCGTGGATTCCGCTGCGGGCCGGATTGAAGGTACGGTAGTTAACGATGTTCAGGCGTACGCCCCCGGCGTCGCCCCGGATCTCGGGCACGAACACCACGCCGGGCAGCCCCGCCCGGTTCAGCAGGTCGGCGAACTGGCGGGCGTCGACCCCCTTGCCGCCGATCCACCGGAACTTGTCGGCCTGAAAGATGCCGGTCCCTTCGCCCAGGCCGGTGGCGCCGTACCCGAACACCGCCTCCAGGTCCGGGATGTTCGGCGAGGTTTGCACCCATTTGAGCCCCGTGTCCTGGAAGATCATCGTGCGGGCGTACCCAGCCATGGGCACCACCGTTAAGTCGGCTCCGATCTTGCGGTTGTAAAACCGGGCCAGCTCGCCCGCGGTCATGCCGTGGGACATGGGCAGGTTGTCCACCCCGACGAAGGAAACGAACCGGTCTTCCAACACCGGCCCCTCCACGATCACCCCGCCGAGCGGGTTGGGCCGGTCCAGCACGACCACCGGCACCTTGTGCTTGGCGGCCGCGACCATGCAGTAGTTCAATGTGGACATATAAGTGTAAGACCGGGCGCCGAGGTCCTGCACGTCAAACAGGAGCACGTCCACGCCGCGCAGCATCTCCGCCGTCGGCATCCGCGTCGCTCCGTAAAGGCTGTACACCGGGATCTTCAGCGCCGGGTGCACGTAGGACGCCACGTATTCCCCCGCCTTGGCCTTCCCGTCGATCCCGTGCTCCGGGCCGTAGAGCGCCGTCAGCCGGACCGTCTTGTCTTTCGCCAGGACGTCGATGGTGCTCTCGCCGCGGCTGTTCACCCCGCTCTGGTTGGTGACCAGCCCCACCCTCTTCCCGGTGATCAGGTGGTGGTATTCTTCCATCAGCCGCTCGTTGCCGAGCTTGAAAGCGGCCGCCTCCGCCCCGGGCCGGGGGGCAGCCTGAAATAACAGTACGGCCGCGGCCAGCAGCAGGACCAGGGCAAGTCTGGGCATGAATTCCGGCCTCACTTCGCGGGGTTCTTACTTATAAGACGCTCGGGTCCGGCATGTAGATTCAAAAGAGCGACCGATTTCGTCTCCGAAGAGGCCCGTTCCTGCCGCTATATGCCTGGAAAGAATAGGGTGTGCACGGCAGCCTTGACGGGCGGCCGTTTCTGGATAATCTTGCCGGGCGCAAGGTTGCGGTGGTGTCCGCTTATTGACATTATCCCAACCCCGGGTCCAAAGAGGGTGGTTGTTCCCGCGCGATGCAATGTTATAATGTATACTGACCAAAAACCGAGAGCGCCCTCTCGTTCCGGAGTGACCGCCTTGGGTCTAAAAGACAGACTCCGTTTCCGCATCAGTTCGGCAACCCAGAAATGGCTGAATACCAGGATTCCGCCCCGCAAGGGCCGCCGTTTCGACCGGAACCGTGTCGAACACACGGCGCCGGACGCGGCGGTCCTGGTGAACCGCCACGGCCGGATCACGGCCGGTCCCTTCAACAACGGCGTCTTCCGGGTCGGGTTGGAAAGCGCGTACGGGGAAGCAGCCTGGTCCCGGCACCGGCCGTGGGCGGTCGACCCGGCGCGGCAAAACCCGGACGGCTGGGGCTTCGGAACCGAGGACGACGCCCTTTTGTTCACCCACCGGTTGACTGACGGACGTCAAGCCCGTATCCGGCTTAAGGTTGCGGAGGGAACCCTCTCCGCCTGGATCGGGCCGGAGTTGCTGCTGGCCGAAGTACCGCCCCCGCAAACCACCGCACGGTGGCTCCTCGTCAACCAGCGCCTGCCGCGGGCCGGCGCGGTGAGAGTGTTCGGCCTGGGGGAAAACACGCCCCCCATGGACAAAGCCGGGCAGACGGTCGTAATGTGGAACACCGACAAATCCGACTACGAGGCCGGGGACAACCCGCTCTACAAGTCTCTGCCCGTAGCCGTATTCCAGTACGCCGACGGACCGGCTTGCGGGCTGGTTTTTGAAAGCCCGGCCTACGCCCGGTTTGATTTCTCCGCCGACGGCAAAAATCTGCGCTACGCCGTACGCGACACCGAGTTAAGCTACTTCATCCTGCTGGGACCGACCCTGCCGGAAGTGATGGCCCAACTGGCGTCACTGACCGGCACCCCGGCCCCCCTGCCCAAGTGGGCGCTGGGTTACCAACAAAGCCGCTGGAGCTATGCGCCTTCCGGCCGCGTGCGGGAAATAGCCGCCGGTTTCCGGAACCGGGACATTCCCTGCGACGTGATCCACCTGGACATCGGCTACATGGACCGGTACCAATGTTTCACCTGGGGACGGGGTTTCGAAGATCACCGGGACTTGCTCCGGGAGTTGCACGGCCAGGGCTTCAAGGCCGTCACCATCCTCGATCCGGGCATCAAGGTCGAACCGGGGTACCACGCCTACGACAGCGGCGTCCGCCGAAGGGCCTTCGTGACCGGCAAAAAAGGAGAAAATCTCTCCCGGCCGGTCTGGCCGGGACCCTGCCACTTTCCCGATTTCCTCAATCCCGCGGTCCGGGAATGGTGGGGGGATCTGGTGAAGGATTTCGCGGAGTCATCCGGGGTGGACGGCATCTGGTGCGACATGAACGAGCCTTCGACCTTCGACCTCCGGCGCACGCTGCCACCGGGGGCGCGGCACAGGGTGACCGAATCGGCGGCCCTCCCCCACGAGCGGGTGCACAACGCTTACGGCCTGCTGATGTCCAAGGCCGTCCACGACGGGCTCCTGGGACTCACCCCGCTCCCCTACGTCATCACGCGCGCGACCTACCTGGGAGGCCAGAAATACGCCGCCACCTGGACGGGGGACAACGCCGCCACCTGGGAACACCTGCGGGCGAGCATTCCTATGATTCTCAACCTCGGGCTTTCCGGCCAGCCGGTTACGGGGCCGGACATCGGGGGATTCAGGGGCACGCCGTCCCCCGCGCTTTATGCACGCTGGATTGTGCAGGGCGCCCTGTACCCGTACTGCCGGACCCACACCTGTAAAGACACCGGCGACCAGGAACCGTGGTCGTTCGGCCCGGACGTGGAAGCCGCCGCGCGCCGGGCTATCAAGCTGCGCTACCGGCTCGTTCCCTACCTCTACTCGCTCCTGTTCGAGGCGGCGCGGACCGGGCAGCCGGTAATGCGGCCGATTTTCTACGACGCCCCGTCGGCGGGGACGCTGAGACCCGAGTATTACGAAACCGAGTTCCTGCTGGGCCCCTACCTGCTCGCCGCCCCGCTGATGGACCCGGCTCCGACCCGGACCTGCCACCTTCCCCCCGGGAAATGGTACTCGTGGTGGTCCCGCCGGGAACGCTCCGGGGGGCGCGACTACGAAACGGTTATCGCCGAAGACACCGACCTGCCCCTGTTCATCCGGGAAAACGCGGTCGTGCCGCTGTACCCGGAACCGCCGTCCTTCATCCCGGACCGTTCCCTGGGGGGCCTGGAAGTCATCATCACCGTGGAGGACCGGGCGGAAGGGCTGGTCGTGGAGTATTTCGACCGGGAGGCGCTCCTCGCTTTTCCCGTGCGGGCGGTGACCAAGAAAGGCGGCATCGAGGTGGAGGTCGGGCTGATCAGAAAGGGTGCCGTTCCCCCGGCATATCACCCCCCCGAAACCCTGCACCTCCTGTTGAACCACCGGATCCACCGCCTGGAGGTAACGTCACCCCACGCCGGACACTCCTTGGCCCCCGACCCGGCAAACGGCGCCTGGACCAGAATCACGGTCGCCGGGCCCGCTTTTCCCTTCCGGGGCCGCCTTGTCTGCGACTGAGTGAGCCCCAGCAGGCATTTTATAAAATACACGGCCGGCTTGCGCCAACTTGGGGAAAAAGTGTGCCGCAAGTACGCGCAAACCAAAACAAAGGGGCCCCCGCTCCGATGAGCAAGACACCCCGTTTGCTTAATAAGTGGCGGAGAGAGTGGGATTCGAACCCACGAGGCAGCTCATCACCGCCTACTCGATTTCGAGTCGAGCGCCTTCAACCGGACTCAGCCATCTCTCCGCGTTGTTTAACCAATATTCATTGTGTTGTGTGTTGTCTTGCGTCCGCCGTTTAGCTTCGGCTAGCGGCGCAACTCCCGGAAGAACCGCTGGACGATCTCCCGGCACTCCGCCTCCAGCACCCCGGGGATGACCTCCACCTGGTGATTGAACCGCGGCTCCCGCAGGAGTTCGACCACCGAGCCGGCCGCGCCGGCCTTGGGGTCGTCCGTCCCGTAGACCACCCGCTTCACCCGGAACTGCACCATGGCCCCCGCGCACATCGGGCAGGGCTCCATGGTGACATACACCGCGGCCTCGCTCAGGCGCCAGTCGCCGGCGGCCCGCGCCGCCTGCCGCAGCGCCAGGAGTTCAGCGTGGGCCGAGGCATCGTTGTCCACTTCGCGCCGGTTGTGCCCGCGCCCGATGATTGCCCCGTCCCGCACCACCACGGCGCCGACCGGAACCTCTCCCTCAGCGTAGGCCTTTTCGGCTTCCCGCAACGCTTCGCGCATGTGCCCGGCGTGCACCGCCAAGTCCGGAACGTGGTTCACCTGCTGATCAAACCCGCCTTGCTGCCGGAATACGCCCTTGCACAGTTCGGCCTCTCACTTCCGGCCTCTCACTTCCATAATGGTGCGCCCGGAGGGACTCGAACCCCCGGCACGCGGTTTAGGAAACCGCTGCTCTTTCCTCCTGAGCTACGGGCGCATACGGGCCGTCGGTCGTTGGTCGCCAGCCGTCGGTGGCCGGCAAGGGAAACGATCCACATATCGACCGGGTCTTCTTCATCACTCGTCCGGCAAGGACCCAATCCGGCCTATATAAACCAGAGGAATGCAGTTTCTGCATTCCTTCCGCCGTTCCCACCTCTCACTTCCATAATGGTGCGCCCGGAGGGACTCGAACCCCCAACCTACAGATCCGTAGTCTGACGCTCTATCCGTTGAGCTACGGGCGCATATATTAGTCGTCAGTCGTCAGTGGTCGGTCGTCAGAGTGAAAAACCCTCTAGTAAGCCTGAAACGCACAACCGGTTACCAACCACTGACCACCATTTTATATGGCGGAGAGAGAGGGATTTGAACCCTCGAGACAGGCATTCACCCATCTACTCGCTTAGCAGGCGAGCGCCTTCAGCCTACTCGGCCATCTCTCCGCGTCTGTACGCCGGTCCTCAGTCGCCGGTTACCTAACGTTCCACCAGACCGACCACCAGTGCCGGCCCGGCCGTCCCCAGGCGGCCGGCACACTCGGCTCGCACCGGTCCGCTTCCCAACCCGGTCCGACAATGGCGGAGGGAGTGGGATTCGAACCCACGGAACCCGTCTCGGGTTCAACGGTTTTCAAGACCGCCTCCTTAAACCGCTCGGACACCCCTCCGGGCTGCCTCACAGGCAAATAAAACTATAGCACACCACCCCGTTAGTGTCAATGAAGCGGGGCGGTCGCCAGGGCTGACGCATGCCCCAAGATTACCCGCCGGTGATGACCATAGGCTTGCCGGTGAGCTCGCGATACCGCCTAGCAACATCTTAGCCGCCTCGATTGTGCCGTCGAGAGTTGACAAGTCCAACGGTTTCTGCATGGTTTCTTTCCTCGCTCTGCCTAGAACTGCAAAAGCGCGGCGGCGCTGTCTGTATGTTTTTCGGTGAAATAGAGACTGGGGTTGGCGTTACAATCGCTCTTAAGGAAAACGTTGACGCCATTTGTCAGGATCGCGGGAGCTGTGAAATACGTCGTAGACTGTCACTCGCCCCCCCAACATTCTCGTAGAAAATCGCGTACGGAAAGCGACGCACCAACCCGCGGCGATAATGCTCGAAAACTGTAGCATGCATCTAGGGTGTGCGGCGGATCGCTTCAATACACGCATCGACGCAGCTCAAAAACCCTTCTCCCAACCCGGTTCGCCGCCCCTCGTACCAAGCGTACGCTTCTGCGACGTCTTGCTCGGCTTCCGGCGCAACGATCAACTCAGCGACCATAATGACTTCGGACTCTTCGTTTGACTTCTTCCCACGTGAGTCCGGAGGCCGGGTTTCTCATCAGGCGTGCCTTTCTCTGGGCCAGCTCTTCCTTTTGCCAGTCGTGAACTGGTACCGCTTCAGGAGTAGCTGCAAGGTCATCCCACAAATCTTCAACAAGCTGAAGTTTTTCCGATGGACTCAGTTCAAAGATCGAGGTGTTGGTCAGGTTCACCTTAAATCCTCCCTAGAAGCGTTCTAATATGACGAATCTTTCTTGCGTCTAACGTGAAAGCGATGCAAACGCGCGGCGGCGCTGTTTGCCGTCCGCTTGTTTTGATTGTAGCAACCGTGTATTTGCCTGTCAAGAAATTACAGG
>DBEH01000056.1:45021-61712 GCA_002294005.1 Firmicutes bacterium UBA911
CTATTCCCCTCACGCCGCCGCCCATTCAGCCGCCAGACCTTCGGCCTGTTCCAGCACCGTCTGCGTCGCCTTCTCCTGCTTGTCCGGCGGGTAGCCGTATTTGCGCAGGAGCGGTTGGCGAGCGCCTCGCGCCGCGGCTTGTTACGGATGTGCGGCTGCCAGCCGGCGGGATCGGAGGCCGAGCCGGTCATCACGACCTTGAGCACGCCCCGGGCATCGTCATCGTCGGCCCAGTCGGGGCGGAGCCGAACCAGCTCGCGGTAGAGTTCCACGCAGATGCGCCGGCTCATGCAGACGATCATCGCCTTGCCGTTTATCGCCTCGAACCTGCGCTCGAAGTGCAAGGCGATGTCTTGCGCGACGAGCCTGAGGCGCTTTTCGGCCCCGACGATGGCCTCGAGCTGCGCCCACTTGGTTTTGAGCTTCTCTTTGCGCTCGACTTCTTCGCCCTCGGTGGCTTCCTCAAAGTCCGGGTCGATTCTGGGACGTTCAGCCTCGTCGAGCGCCAGCTTGGCAAGGCGGGTCTCGTAGTAGATCGGAACCGTCGCCCCGTCCTCGACCGCGCGCTGGATGTCGTACACGCTGATGTAGTCGCCGAAGACGGCGCGCGTGTTCGCATCCGCGAGCTCGACCGGGGTGCCGGTGAAGCCGATGAAGGAGGCGTGCGGCAGCGCGTCGCGCATGTGGCGGGCGAAGCCGTCGATGAAATCGTACTGGCTGCGGTGCGCCTCGTCGGCGATCACAACGATGTTGCGGCGCCCGGAGAGCATCTCCATCATCCCCCCTCTCCCCCTGGGGGAGGGTTGGGGTGAGGGCACATTGCTCCCATCTCCCTCCGGGAGAGGGGAAAGGGGTGGGGGTGCCGACGCAGGCGGCATGAACTTGTGGATGGTGGTGAACACCACGCCGCCCGCCGCGACCGACAGCAGCTCGCGCAGGTGCGCGCGGCTCTCAGCCCGCACGGGCGGCTGGCGGAGCAGCTCCTGGCAACGCGCGAAGGTCCCAAAGAGCTGGTCGTTGCGGTCGGTGAGCACGACGAGGGTCGGGTTTTCCATCGCCGGCTCGCGGATGATGCGGCCGGCGTAGAACGCCATCGTGAGGCTCTTGCCCGAGCCCTGAGTCAGACGACGCCGACGCGCCGGTCAACCCGGGTCGCCTCCGGGCTGCCGGCCGGCCTGACGGGCAGACAAGCCTGCACCATACCGGCCGGGGGCTTCCGCCGCAAGCTCCGCATGCGCCAGCTCAGCCGCGCGCAAAGTTTCGCCAACAGCCACCTGCACCGCGTGGAACTGGTGGTAGCCCGCCATCTTCTTGTCGAGCTTGCCGCTGCCATCGTCCTCGAAGACGATGAAGTCGCGCACCAAGTTTAGAAAGCGCCGCTTCTCAAACAGCCCCTCGATGACGACCTGCAACTGCGGCACCGTTTCGGGCGCGAGCGTCCCGCCGCCGGTGGTGCGCCACGGCTTGAACCACTCCCGGCCGGCCGTGAGCGTCCCAACGCGAGCCTCGACTCCGTCGGAGACGACCAGCACAGCGTTGAACGCAAACAGCGACGGAATCTCGGCCTGATAGGTCTGGAATTGCTGGAAGGCCGTCCAGATGGTGGCGTCTTCGTCCGCCGCGTTCTTGAGCTCGACGACCGCAAGCGGCAGGCCGTTGACGAAGAGCACCACGTCCGGCCGGCGGCTGTGCTTGTTCCCTGCCTGGCCGGCAGGCAGGTCCGTGACGCTGAACTGGTTAACCGCCAGCCAGTCGTTCGCGAGGGGGTTCTCGAAATCAATGACGGCAACAATGTCTCACCGGCGCGAACCCTCACCCTCCGCTTCTCTCCCCCCTCTCCCAATGGGAGAGGGTTGGGGTGAGGGACAGGGAGAAGGTGGCCGAAGGCCGGGTGAGGGTTGAAGATATTCCACCGGAATGCCTTCAATAAGCAGGCGATGGAGCGACCCGGTTGCGCTGAATCAGATCGGCCCCCTCCGGGCGGGTGAGCTTGCGGAAGGCCTCCTCCAGCGCCTCGGCCGGAAAGTGCGGGTTGAGGCGCGCCAGCGCATCGCGCAGCCGCGGCGAGAGCACCTCCTCCCTAAAACTCTCCCTCTCCCTCTGGGAGAGGGTCGGGGTGAGAGACGGGGAGAGGGCATCGCCTGCCGGCGTGATCTCCGGGCCGTGCGCGATGCGCCAGTCGGCGGCCTCCAGCCAGGCGAGGGCGGCGGATTCGACCTCGGATTCAGTAAAATGGCTCAAGTTGTCACCTGCCGGAATAGCTCAAAACCGCGCCGAATGATAGCCGCCATCAACTTTCGACGCTCTATGAGGAATACTTCATACGGCATTTCCTGCCACCCCATCGGCAGAGCGTGGAGCTCATGCATCCGTAACCACTCGCTGCTGGAAAACCACTTTTCTACTTTCGGTACGTACTCAGCGGGCGAAGCATCCCTTATACCGATGTTATCCGGCCACTCCAGCAAGGCGAAATTGGCCACCTGGTTGATTTTTTTAAGGTCCGCGACCCCCTGGCGCTCAAGCCACCCCCGGGGGAACAGATGATGTCGCTCCAGCGCTTTTTTCACGGGTTTCATGGCTGGGTCGAGTAAATCCGCGATTTTTTTGTGTGAAAACAGCACCGGCGCGCCAAGCAGGTTCTGCGCCGCGACATAGGCAAATAGCCCGGGATTCCGTGCTGAGGAGGTGTCCAGGTAGGCAGGCAGGGTTACCGTCCAGAAATCTCCTGTGAGTTGGCTGGCCATCATCTCTTCCAGGATGGCAGCAAACGAATCGCTGCACCTGGCCTCTCCCAGGCGTTTGAGGTCGCTGTCCATCACCGTTTCCGGCGACCCCGTGTACCGCTCGGTCAAACTTGCGGCGAAGAACCAGCGGCCGATCAGCTTTTGCAGCCGATGCTCCGGCACACCAAAGCGCTTGCGCCCGAGGAGATAGAACGCGTAGGCGTACAGCAACGTCGTTCG
The DNA here is from genome assembly GCA_002294005.1 of Firmicutes bacterium UBA911. Classification (GTDB taxonomy): domain Bacteria; phylum Bacillota; class Desulfotomaculia; order Desulfotomaculales; family Desulforudaceae; genus Desulforudis. The sequence goes on from DBEH01000056.1 coordinate 47,988, forward strand.
TGATGAGATCATCTCCGCGCTGCGAAAGCCCGCTCCGGTAAGGCAAGATAGAAACTGGTGCCAGCGCGTAAGATTCAACACCTCCGCCTGCGCCTCCCGGAGGACCTTGAACTGGGCGTCGCGCCGCTCGTCGGAGAACTCCTCGGTCTCTAAGTCTTTGCCGCGGAGAATCTGGTACACGCTCTTTAGGCGCGCACGCTTGAATCCGAAAACAACAGCCACGCGCAGCATCTGGCCGGGGTCCGGCTGAATGAACCAATTGAACGGCCCGGGCAGTGCATTCTTGTCCGGAACTTTACGCGCCAGGCGACAAAACTCCTCCAGCGCCGCACGGCCTTCATCCCAAAAGACGGACATAAGAGTAAGGATAAAGTCCGCCTGGTTCAGCCGCACCCCCTCGCTGTTGATGCGCACAAAGATGTCGGCTACCTGCTCTTCATCTACCATAGACGCTATCTCCAATGCCGTAAATGGGTACTTGTCCAGGTCAAAAAGGCGGTCGAGATTGCGTGCAATCTGCTCTTCATCTTCTTCAGTAAGCGCTCTTTTGGCTTCCAGTTGTTTAAGAAAAGCCTTGACCATCAGGAAGCCCGGCTTGCCTGATGCCCAGATACTGGAGATATTGGCGATCCACTCCGGATCACGCCTGATGGCCGCATCCGCCACCTCGAATTGGCCGTCCCGCGGCCGAAACGCCACCTCTATCTGCCGTTCACGGTAATCGCTGTCAAGCACCTTTTTGCCGCGAAACACCGCATAAAGTGAGGTCAGGCGCTGCTGCCCGTCCACGATCAGGCGCGCGGGTACTGGGTGCGGCTTGGGCTCAAGACCGATCTTTTTAGTGCCGTTTGCTGCCGCGTTTTCCCAGAACAACAGATAGCCGACTGGAAAGCCGCGATACATCGAGTCGAACAGATCACGTACCTTCGTATTGGACCACACAAACGGCCGCTGGATATCCGGCAACCCGATGTCGCCGATGTCAATGTAATGAAGCAGGCCGCTTAGGTCGTAGTCAACCTTCTTGAAACAGGTCTTAAGTTCGCTCATGAAAGCGGTGCCTCCTCTTTCCATCTATGCCCGTGAGCATGCACTCCCCGCCCTGTTATGTACAAGTCAGCAGTTGTCTTGATAGCCCTGCGCTTCAGAAAGCATTCGGCATCCTTACACCTGCAGTCTGCTGGAAATGAGCTTCGGCAGCAGCCCGTCTCACGTCGCTGGGCCAGCACCACCTCACCGCAATCACGCCGCTCGGCTGCCAGCATGCCCGGCGCGATGTCGGGGCCGTGCGCGATGCGCCAGCCGATGGCCTCCAGCCAAGCGAGAGCGGCGAACTCGAAGGCTGATTCGGTGAATCGTCCCGTGCTCATGTCGTGACCACGTCGCCTTCATCGTCCCCGGCATCAGAGGGCGGGGCCACAAGTTGCACCATCGCCGAATAGTGCGCGGCATCCTCCGATTCGATCAACTCCAAAAGGTCCTTTAGCACCGCCGGGCCTTCCGCCAAAACGGACAGGTCGTGCTCTGGTTCTCCCATGCCGCTGCTGTGGGAATGCGTGTGCAGGAACCGGAGAATTCGCAATTTCTTCGCTTCGTCGAACGGCACTGCCTGGACCTTCTGCCACAGCTCCCTAGACGCCTGCGGCTGACGGAACGCAAGGAACGCTTCCAGTATGCGCCGGGCTATGTTGGGAAAGACATAGTTTTTCTCCAGGCCCGTCGGTCCCGTCTCGGTCGACGCTCGATAGACGCGGGCGAACAGGTAGTGGTACTCCGAATCGTACCGCTCCAGCAGCGGTTCGAGCCATCGAATGGCGGCGTATCGTCCGTTCTCATCGCGGGAGCAATCGAGCATGAAAAATCGTGCCGGTCGTTGGTTGATGTCCCTTTTATTCTGCCCCTTCAGATGGTGAAACCAGTTTCGAACTTGCCGGAAGAAGGAGAAGTTGTGCGTCAGGATGAACATCTGCCCTGCGTCTTTTGTGCGCTCCTGGATGAAGCCGAAGGCCAGGTACAGTGCGTTCGCATCGAGGCTCGACACCGGGTCATCGAGCACGACGATGCCACGGGCTAGATCAAAACTCTTGTCCTGGAGTGATTTCAGGAAGTAAAGAAGGGCGGTCGCCGTTATTTCACCTTCACTCAGCGCCTGTGCCGGGACACCGCCCCGGGTGATCGTGTAGCCCGTCTCCCTGACTTCCAGTCGCAGTTCGCCGTGCCCGAGGTACTTGCGGAACTCCTCGTTCAGCTCTTCGGCCGGCAGGCGATGCTCAACGATCTCCCGCTCCAACCGGTCGATTTCGGTACCCAGGTCCCGGACCTTTTCCTCATGCTGTCTGCAGATCGTCGCTCGCTTTCTGCAATGCACCTCTCAGAGATACGAATTCCCCCAGCGCCTCTGCAATCATGTCCTCGGCAAGCCTCCTGCGTGCGTTACTGACCCGGGTCTGGAGGTCATCGCACGCCTGATTGTGCTTGCGGATCACCGCGTTCAGCTTCTGGACCACATCCGCGTCCACCGCCGGTGCTTCAAGCTCCAGCTTGACGTGCTCAAAAGCCCGACGCTTCTTGTCCGTCAACGCTTGCACCGCAGCGTCAAGAAAGCTCCGCGCCGCGTCCAGGGCTTTCCTTAGCCCGGTCTCCGCAGTTTGAAACTCCGGCCCGAGGTCGTCATAGAGCTCCGCCTTATTCGGCAGTCGGAGTTCGCCCGCCGCCTTCGACGATGCCTGTAGCTCCTTGATTAGCCGTTCCAAGCGCTGCACGAACTGCTCATACTCAGCGCTGAAATGTGCCTCCAGCGCAGCCAACCGGTCCTTCGGCAACGGCTGTTCACAGAACAGGCATCGTTCGGAGTTCCGTTCGCGGTGCAGACCCAGTCCGTGCCGGATCCATTCTGCGAGTGTCGGATCACTCTTGAGTCGCTCGAGCGCCGCCGAAACGACAGTGGCTGTGAGGACTTCCGAGGTGCTGGTAAGAATCTCCGAGATATCAGGAAAAGCGTACGTGACATCCTGCACCTTCGGCTTCGGCGTCGCCTGATGCTGTGCTAGCAGCTTATCGCGGTCCGCGTCGGTCAGGCGATGTGATACGCCGTCGCCGACCGCGGTCATCTTCTGAGCGTCGCCCTGGAAATCGGACTTGTTGTAGTTGTTGTACGTGTTTTGGCCGCTAGATCGGAGCGTATCTTTGATGACCCTGGCACGGTCGATACAGAACTGGTCGAAGTCCCTCTCGGCTCTCTGCTTCGTGGAGCGCGCGGGGTCTAGTTCCGATAGGGCCGCGTTGCGATCGCCCTTCAGGTCTTCAGTGTGCTTCTGTTTCTCGACGCTTTCCGCCCCCAACACGAAGATCGGCGGCAGGTCCCCGTCACCCACGGGAAACACGTTCTCGGCGATGAACTCCCGGTTGAACACCCGCACCGGCACCGCCTCGTTCGAGAACTCATCCCCCCGAACATCCCGCCCGTCGATTACGACCGCAACCTGACCTGCTGGCACCGTCCGCTTCTCGATGCAGCGCAGTATCCGGCTCAGTGTCGTCTTGCCGGCCCCATTCCAACCGTAGACGAGGTTGTACCGGCCAAAGTCCGGCAAATCAGACGGCCACGTGAAATCGCGGAAAACGCCGCAGCCACGCAGACGAGATATGCGAGCGATGCCCATCACACTGCCCTCCCGATGAACCGCTCCGCGTCGCGCACTCGCAACTCGCCGGAGATGAGCTTGGGCAGCAGCGCATCGCGCAGGGCGGCGAGGGTGCGAGATTCGCGCACCGCCGCCGATGACCGCGCAAACAGGGGTTTAATCGCGCGGCCAAACGCTTGTGCGACCGGCTTCAGAACTCGCGGTAATTGGAGGTGAGCAAGCGAATCGGCTTGGACGCGCTGCCGACCACTCGTTCCGGTCATGCTTTGGATGGCAAAATCACGAAACACAGCGCCTCGCGCGAGGCAATACGCGAACTCGGGCGGGAGTGGTGGCCTTGGTCTCAGAACAATGTATTCCGTTGAACCCCAGCCGACCTGGCCTTCCCCAAGAAAGTCAACGAACGCAGTCTTGCCGTTTTCAAGACAAGGCGTGATGCGAGCAACCAGCGTGTCGCCGTTGATGAACCGCATTCCGGAACCAAATGGACGTTCGATTGCAACAATCGGGTCAAACCACATCAGCCCGCAAAGCCTGAGAAGCAAATGCTAATGCTGCCCGAATCGCCTCAGAAGTTAGGCGGGGATGAGCATCAAGAATCTGTTCGGCTGTTTCACCGGCAGATAGCTTCTCCAAGATAAGCTCGACAGTGATACGTGTCCCAGCAACAACGGGTTTTCCCATCATCACGTTTGGATCTGATACAATCAATGGCTTTTGCATTTCAACCTCCATAGCAAGGAATATTCTATATTGTTGCCAAACGCTTTCGTTGCCTAACTTGGCAAAAGCGCGGCGGCGCTGTTTGCCGTCCGCTTGACTTGATTGTAGCAACCATGTATTTGCCTGTCAAGAAATTACAGGTGATTCCGGGCCGGGGAAACGGCCCGGCAATGCGCGCTGCTCAAGCATCATAACCCAGTTCCTTCAGGTTCTTCCATATAGTTTCGTCCAGGCGGTGCGCCTCGGCCTGCTGCTCGCGCAGTTGCGCCACCAGTCTCTGCATCTTCTCCTCGAATGGCTCACCGTCGTCATCCCGCAGCCGCAAACCCGTTCCAAGGCCGGAATCCAGGGTCGGGGACCGGTTGGCAATACCTATTCTCTGGTGATCCTTTCCATTTCCCTGGTGATCCTTTCCATCCCGCCCATGTACGGCCGCAGCACTTCCGGCACGGCCACCGTGCCGTTGGCCTGCTGGAAGTTCTCCAGAACGGCCGCCAGCGTCCGGCCCACAGCCAGTCCCGAGCCGTTTAAAGTGTGCACGAAATCGGCCCTCGCCCGCGGGTGCGCGCGGTACCTGATGTTCGCCCGCCGGGCCTGGAAGTCGGTGAAGTTCGAGCACGAGGAGATCTCGCGGTACAGTCCCTGCCCCGGCATCCACACCTCCAGGTCGTAGGTCCGGGAGGAACTGAAGCCCAGGTCGCCGGTGCAAAGAAGCACCGTCCGGTACGGAAGCCCCAAGAGCCGCAGGACTTCCTCGGCGTCGCGCACCAGTTTTTCCAGTTCGTCGTCGGAGTCCTCCGGCCGGGTGAATTTCACCAGTTCGACCTTGTTGAACTGGTGCTGGCGGATCAAGCCCCGGGTATCCCGCCCGGCCGCGCCGGCCTCGGCGCGGAAGCAGGCGCTGTAGGCCGCGTACTTGCGGGGCAGGGTGTCCCCGTCCAGGATCTCGTCCCGCAAAAAGTTCGTGACCGGCACCTCGGCCGTGGGCACCAGGTAGTAGTCCTCGTTTTCCACCTTGTACATGTCGGCGGCGAACTTCGGCAACTGCCCGGTGCCGGTCATGCTCCGGGCGTTCACCAAAAACGGCACAAACAGTTCGGTGTAGCCGTGCCGCCCGGTGTGCAGGTCCAGCATGAAATTGATCAGGGCCCTTTCCAGGCGGGCGCCCGCGCCCCGGCAGAAGCTGAAACGCGCCCCGCTCACCTTGCCGCCACGAGTAAAGTCGAGGATCTCAAGCGCTTCCCCCAGTTCCCAGTGCGGGCGCGGCTCAAACCCGAACTCAGGCCGCCCGCCCCAGCGGCGCACCTCTTTGTTGTCCGTGTCCGCCCGCCCGAAGGGCACCAGCGGGTGGGGGACGTTCGGCACGTGGAGCAAAAGCGCCTGCAGGTTTTCGTCCACCTGCCGGATTTCTCCGTCCCGTTCCCGGATCTGCTGGGACACGTCCCGCATTTCCGCAATCAGCGCTTCGGCCGGCCCGCCGGCCTTCTTCAGGCGGGCGATTTCCTCCGAGACCGCGTTCCGGCGGTTCTTGAGCCTTTCCACCGTGAACAGCTTCCGGCGCCACTCGTCGTCCAAGTCCAGCAAGCGGTCCAGATCGAAGCCGGCCCCCCGTTTTTCGAGCGCCGCCCGGACCGCCTCCGGGTGTTTCCGGATGTATTTCAGGTCCAGCATGGGTTCACACTCCGATATGAAGAAGTCGCAGGTGTGCGCCGGGGAATTATCGAAGGTCACATTGGGAGCCTGTTCAAGGAACGCAGCGAGCCGAGGATCAGCGGCGTCCGACTGTTTGAGGCCGCCGCAGGCGGGCGAGTTTCGGCGCCGCCCGAGACGAGCGAGTTCATTCCTTGGCGCGGACACAGTGACCGAAGATAATGCCCCGGCGAATGCCACTCTGAGGTTTTTTCAGCAGAATCCAGTTATCTAAAGGCTTACCATCCGCACGTCCAGGATCCCGTCCACCCGGCGGATCGCCTCCAGCGCCTCCGGGGGCACCGGCGAGTCGATCACGAGCACCATCACGGCCCGGCCGCCGATCACCTTGCGCCCGACCTGCATCGCGGCGATGTTCACGTCGTGCTGCCCGATCAGGGTGCCCACCGCGCCGATGATCCGCGGCCGATCGATGTGCGGGACGATCAGCATGTGCCCCTCCGTGACGGCGTCCACGCGGTACCCGTCGATGAACACCACCCGGGGGTCGTTGCCCCGGAACAGGGTGCCGGCCAGTTCGTGCTCCCCCTCGCTGGACGCTGCTTTAACGGTCAGCAAGCCGGCATAGTCCTCCACCCGGTCCACGCGGGTCTGGCTGATCTCAACCCCCCGGTTCCGGGCGATGACCGGGGCGTTTACGTAGTTCACCCGCTCCTGCAAAATGGTGTCCAAAAGTCCCTTGACCAGGGCCGTGGTGAGCGGGTCGATTTGCTTAAACCGCGCCAGTTCCCCGCTGTAGATAACCTCGATCCGCTTGAGGCGCCCCACCAGAAGCTGCGCGTGGAACCGCCCCAGTCTCTCGGCCAGCCCCAGGTACGGCCCGATCTCCTTGAGGACGCCGGGTTTTAGCGACGGGATGTTCACCGCGTTTTTCACCAGTTCGCCGCGCAGGGCGGCGACTATTTCCTCGGCCACGTCGACCGCCACGGATACTTGTGCTTCGCGGGTCGAGGCCCCGAGGTGGGGCGTGCAGATGAAATTCGGCAGCGCAAAGAGCGGGCTCTTGGTCTGGGGCTCCTTTTCGAACACGTCCAGGGCCGCGCCGGCTGCTTTGCCGGAAACCAGCGCCCGGTAAAGGGCCTCCTCGTTCACGATGCCGCCCCGGGCGCAGTTGATGATCCGCACGCCGTCCTTCATGACCGCGAAAGCAGCGTCGTCCAGCAGGTGGTGGTTCTCCTTGGTCAGGGGCATGTGGACGGTGATGAAGTCCGCCTTCCGGAACACCTCCGCCAGCGGCAGAAGGGTCACCCCCAGGTCCCGCGCCCTTTCCTCGGTGATGTACGGGTCGTAGGCCACCACGTCCATCTCCATGGCGTGCGCCCGGCGGGCCACGCCGCTGCCGATCCGGCCCAGGCCGATAATGCCCAGGCATTTGTTCCGCAATTCCACGCCCACAAAACTCTTCTTGTCCCAAACCCCGGATTTCAGGCGCGCGTCGGCCTGGGGCAGGTTTCTGGCCAGGGATAGCATCATAGCCATGGTGTGCTCCGTGGCGGCCATCGTGTTCCCCTCCGGGGCGTTGACCACGATGATCCCCCGTTCGGTGGCCGCGGGGACGTCGATGTTGTCCACCCCCACTCCGGCCCGCCCGACGACCTTCAGGTTCGGCGCGCTCTCCATCACCCGGGCCGTCACTCTGGTCGCGCTGCGCACGATGATCCCGTCAAACTCGGGGATGACCGCGCACAACTCGTCCTCCGTCAGCTTGTTCCCGGTCTCCACCCCGACCCCTTCCCGCAAGAGGACGTCCACGCCGTCCTGAGCCACGTTGTCGGTTACCAGCACCTTCACTGCCGCACACCTCCCAGGAACACTCTCTGGGCCGCGGCCACCCCGCCGCCCAGCGGGACTTCATAGCCAAGCTCGTAAAGGGCCATCTCCAGGGCCCCCAGCGCGGTGAGCACGTCGACCCGGTCCACGTAGCCCATGTGGGCGATCCGGAAGATCTGGCCTTTGAGCTCGGACTGGCCGCCCGCAAACAGCACGCCGTACTTGTCCAGCAGCAGTTTGCGCAGGTCGTCGACTTTCGCGCCGTCCGGACCCTTCACCGCCGTCACCAGCGGCGACGCCGCCGCTTCCGGAGCCAGCAAGTCCAGTCCCAGGGCCTTGATCCCCTCCCGGGCCGCCGCGCCCAAAAGCCGGTGGCGGGCAAAAACGGCCTCCAACCCTTCCTCCAGGATCAGGTCCAGGGCGGCGTCCAGCCCAAAGAACAGCGAGACGGCCGGCGTATAGGCCGTATTCCACTTGGCATGCGCTTTTTTCGCCGCCTCCAGGCTGAAGTAATAACGCGGCGACCGGCACCCACCCACCAGCGCCCAAGCCTTGGGGCTTAAGCTGATCATCGCCAAACCGGGTGGGGTCATCAGCGCCTTCTGGGTCGCCGTGACCAGGATGTCCACGCCCCACTCGTCCGCCGGCAGGTCCGCCCCCCCCAGGCCGCTCACCGCATCCACGGCCAGGACCGCGCCGTGGTCCCGGCACAACTCCCCAAGGCCCCGGATGTCGTGCAGCACGCCAGTGGATGTTTCGTTCTGGGTGGCCAGCACCAGTTTTGCGTCCGGATGGGCCGCCAGTTCGGCCCGCACCGTGTCCAGGTCCACCGGCCTTCCCCATGGGAAAGCCAGTTCGACGACCTCGGCGCCGAACACCCGGGCCAGGTCCCGGAAACGCTCGCCGAACTTGCCGGCCACCAGCGCCAGCACTTTGTCGCCCGGGTTGACTGTGTTGGCCACGGCCGCCTCCAGCCCCCCGGTCCCGGAGCTGGTCAGAATGAGCACCTCGTTCTTGGTCTGCAGCACCCGCTGGAGTTTCTCGTGCAGTTTCGCGGTGAACTCCGCAAAGCCCTTGCTCCGGTGCCCGACCATCGGCCGGGCCATCGCTTCCGCCACCTGGGGCGGCATGGGGGTGGGACCCGGGATCATCAGGCGCAGTTTCCTGGACATCAAACCGCTCTCTCCTCTTTGACGTTAATATTTTTAAAAACCGGGGCGATAATAGAAAAACCCCCCTCCCTCGCAAAAGGGACGAGAGGATCCTCCCGCGTTGCCACCCTTCTTGGCCGGCGCTTGAGTCAAGCTTCGGCCCGCTTGCTGCCATAACGGGGCATCTCCGTTCCCGCCTACGTTTTCGACGGGACCCCTTCGGGGAGGAATTCGCCGCTTCTCCGGCCGGTTCACACCACCCACCGGCTCTCTGTGCGCGGGCCAACGGTTACTTTTCCCCGGCATTGGGTTTAAATGTGGGATGCTGCTCAAAATTTTATTACGACCTGCCGTCCCCGGTCAAGAGAAAAGGGCTTTTAATCCACAAAATCAAGGAAATACCGGTGCAGCCTCAGATCAGCGGTCAGCTCCGGGTGAAAGGCGCCGGCCAGGAGCGGGCCCTGACGGACCAGCACCGCTTTCCCGTCGAAGGAGGCCAAAATCTCCACTCCCGGCCCCGCCACCGTCACGTGGGGCGCCCGGATGAACACCCCGCGCAGCGGCTTTTCCCCCAGCACCGGGACGTTGATGTCGGCCTCGAAGCTGTCCACCTGGCGGCCGAACGCGTTCCGCCGCACCGTGATGTCCATGAGCCCCAGCCGGGTCTGCCCGGAACCCTCGATGTCCTTGGCCAGCAGCACCATCCCCGCGCAGGTGCCGAAAATGGGCCGGCCGGCGCACCCGAACCGGCGCACCGGCCCCAACAGGTCGAAGGCCGCCATTAGTTTCCCGATGGCCCTGGACTCCCCGCCCGGGATGATCAGCGCCCGGCAGTCAGCCAACTGACTGGCTTTGCGTATTTCAACCGGCAGCGCGCCGCAGGCCTCGACCGCCCGGGCGTGCTCCAGGAAGGCGCCCTGCAGCGCCAAAACCCCGACTTTAAGCATTACCAGCCGCGCTCCTGCATCCGCTCGTGTTCCGGAATGGTGCTGATCTCCAGGCCCTTCATCGCCTCGCCCAGGTCGCGGGAGATGTCGGCCAGCACCTGGGGGTCGTTGTAGTGGGTGGTGGCCGCCACGATCGCCCGGGCGCGGACCTCGGGGTTGGACGACTTGAAGATCCCCGACCCGACGAAGATCCCGTCGCACCCCAGTTGCATCATCAAGGCGGCGTCCGCCGGGGTGGCGATCCCGCCGGCGGCGAAGTTGACCACCGGGAGCCGCCCGAGTTCGGCCACCTGCAGCACAAGTTCGTGCGGCGCCCCCAATTCCCGGGCGGCGGCCACCAGTTCCTCCCGCGGCGCCGACCGTACCCGGCGGACCTCATCGGTCACCATCCGCATGTGCCGCACGGCTTCCACCACGTTCCCGGTCCCCGGCTCGCCCTTGGTCCGGATCATGGTCGCCCCCTCGGCGATGCGCCGCAAGGCCTCGCCCAGATTGCGGCAGCCGCACACGAAAGGCACTTTGAAGAGATGCTTGTTGATGTGGTACTGCTCGTCCGCTGGCGTCAGCACCTCGCTCTCGTCGATATAGTCCACGCCCAGGGCTTCGAGGATCTGGGCCTCCACGAAGTGGCCGATCCGCACCTTGGCCATCACCGGGATGGTCACGGCCTCCATGATCTTCTGGATCACGGTGGGATCCGCCATCCGGGCGATGCCGCCGGCCGTCCGGATGTCCGCGGGCACCCGCTCCAGGGCCATCACCGCGCATGCTCCGGCCGCCTCGGCGATGCGGGCCTGCTCCGGAGTGGTGACGTCCATGATGACGCCCCCTTTTAGCATCTCCGCCAGACCCTTCTTGACTGTCCAAGTACCCTTTTCAACCATGGTTTAAAGCCTCCGACTGCCTTTTCTCGCCATTAATCTTATACCAGCGCCAAGGGAAAAACAAGCATCCGGCAAGCCACACGCGCCCCGGAAATGAAAACCGGCCCCGCGGTCAGGGCCGTTTCAGGGTTGCCGGCTCGCGAGTGCGCTTTTTAGAAGCGGATCCCCCGGCCGGCTTTGAAACACTTTTATTCTCCCGGGGGCGCGTCCTCAGGCAGAATCCAGGCCACGGCCACCACCGCGTCGCCCGGGTCAAGACGCATCATGCGCACGCCCTGGGCCTGGCGCCCGAATCGAGGTATCTCCCGGATCTTCATCCGGATCAAAATCCCGCTCTTGCTGACGATCAGGATCTCCTCGCCCCGGCCCACCAGGCTCAAAGACACCAGGGGGCCGTTGCGCCCGGACACGCGGGCGGCCATCAATCCGAAGCCGCCCCGGGACTGGGTCCGAAACTCCCGCACCGGCGTCACCTTGCCGAATCCTTTCTCACTCACCACCAACAGTTGGTCCTCCGGGTCGACGATGTCCATCCCGACCACCAGGTCGCCCGGCCGCAGGCTTATCCCGCGGACGCCGTGGGCCGTCCGGCCCATGGGCCGGACCTGGCCCTCCGGGAAACGGATGACCATGCCGTTCCTGGTCCCAAGGAGCACCTCGGACTGGCCGCCGGTGATCTTCACCTCCACCAGTTCGTCACCCTCGTCCAGGTCGAGCGCAATCAGCCCGTCCCGCCGCGCCGAATCAAATTCCTGTAGTACCGTCTTTTTGACGACCCCTTTGCGGGTGACCATAAACAAAAAGGTGTCCCCGGTGTACTCGGTCACCGGGATGACAGCGGTCACGCGCTCGCCGTTCGTCACCGGAATCAGGTTCACCACGGCGGTCCCCCGGGCCTGCCGGCCTGCCTCCGGTATCCCGTACACCTTCACCCGGTACACCTTGCCGCGCTCGGTAAAAAACAGAAGGTAATCGTGCGTCTTGCCGACGAACAAGTGGCGGACGAAATCCTGCACCTTGGTTTCCACGCCGGCGATGCCCCGGCCGCCCCGTCTTTGGCTGCGGTACACCGCGGGGGACATGCGCTTGATGTACCCGTCGTTGGTCAGGATGATCACCGCGTCTTCCTGCGGAATGAGGTCCACGGGGTTGAAATCCGTGTCCTCGGCCACCAACTCCGTCCGGCGGGGATCGGCAAACTTGTCGCGCACCGCCAAGAGCTCCTCTTTGACGACCGCGAGGATTTTAAACTCGTCGGCCAACAGCGCCTCCAGGCGCTCGATGGCGGCCAGGAGTTCGTTGAACTCGTTTTCGAGCTTATCCCGTTCCAGCGCGGTCAACCGCTGCAGGCGCATGTCCAGAATGGCCTGCGCCTGTTTTTCGCTCAAGCCGAAGTTGGTCATCAGGCTCGTGCGCGCCTCGGGCACGTCCAGGCTGCGGCGGATGGTCCGGATCACTTCGTCGAGGTGGGTAAGCGCGATCCGCAATCCCTCGACGATGTGCAGGCGGGCCTGCGCCTGATTGAGTTCGTAGCGGCACCGCCGGGTGATCACTTCCCGCTGGTGTCCGAGGTAGTGGGCGAGTACGTCTTTTAAAGCCAGCACCTGGGGCTGGCCGTTCACCAGGGCCAGCATGATCACCCCGAAGTTGTCTTGGAGTTGGGTGTGCTTGTAAAGGAGGTTCAAGGTGACCTCGGGGTTGGCTTCCCGGCGCAGTTCGATCACGACCCGCATTCCCTTGCGGTCGGACTCGTCACGCAGGTCGGAAATGCCCTCAATCTTCTTCTCCCGTACCAGGGCGGCGATCTTCTCCACCAAGCGCGCCTTGTTCACTTGGTAGGGCAGTTCGGTGATCACGATCCTGGTCCGGGAACCGGCTTTCTCGAACTCGGCGTGGCCGCGCATCTTAACCGAACCGCGCCCGGCCCGGTAAGCTTCCACAATTCCGTGGTGGCCCATGATCTTCCCGCCAGTCGGGAAGTCCGGTCCCGGGATGAACCGCATCAAATCATCCAACTCGGCGTCCGGATGGTCCGCCAGGCACACCAGGCCGTCGATGACCTCCTTGAGGTTGTGAGGCGGGATGTTGGTGGCCATGCCCACGGCGATCCCGGCCGAGCCGTTCACCAGGAGGTTCGGAATGCGGGACGGCAGCACCACGGGCTCCTCCCCGGTGCTGTCGTAGTTCGGGATTAAATCCACCGTTTCCTTGTCGATGTCCGCCAGCATCTCCCGACTGATCCGGGCCATCCGGACCTCGGTATACCGCATGGCCGCGGCCGCGTCCCCGTCGATGGAACCAAAGTTCCCGTGACCGTCCACCAGGGGATACCGGCAGGCAAAATCCTGCGCCAACCGGACCAGAGCGTCGTACACGGCGGCATCCCCGTGGGGGTGCAGCTTGGAAAGCACCCCGCCGACCACGTAGGCCGACTTGCGGTGGGGCTTGTCCGCGGTCAGCCCCAGGTTGTGCATCGCGTACAGAATCCGGCGGTGCACGGGCTTCAAGCCGTCGCGCACGTCGGGCAGCGCCCGCCCCACGATGACGCTCATGGCGTAGTCCAGGTACGAATGCTTCAGCTCTTCGTTAATGTCGATGGGCACAATCCTTCCCGGGTCGGCAGCCAAACACTTCACTCCCCCATCCAGATTACGGCAACCCGTCCATTACGATCATTATACCAAAAAAGCCCTGCACCTAAACGGTAAGGTTTAGGGGCGGCGGGAGCCGCTCTGAACCGGGAGTTGCTGTCCAAATGGCTTGGCCGTGAAAAGAGGCCCTAAAAGCGGTCCCCGTTCCGCTTGAAACGTGAGCCGCGCACCGTGTCCAGGCTGTTCGCCTCCCGCAGGCGCCGCAGGAAGATCATTCCCCCAACCCCGGCCAGGATACCGGCCGC
>DBEH01000056.1:62048-70325 GCA_002294005.1 Firmicutes bacterium UBA911
CCGGCCGCAAAGGCCAGAACCACGAAAGCGCTCAACCTTCTCACGCTTATTTCCAGCAATCCTCTCACCGCCTTTGGTTTTGATGCCCGCATCACGCTTGCGCCTTGCGCCGTCGCGCCGGCTGGACCGGGCTTTTATGCAATTGGCTGACCACCATTTTTTGGAACCATCTTACCATGCCCTGGCAAGCCGCGGATTTGGGCCTGGGACTTGGTTAGGGCCTGATGCCGCAAATCTGCTTCCTGCGGCTCGGTCTCGCTGCCTATTTTATCCAATTATGGAAGATTGGCGGTTGCGGACGGATTGAGCCGAAAAGGGAGTGATTTTACCAGGCGAAGCTGTTCCGGGCCTGTGGATACGGAGGATAACTCTGTGGATAACTGCAAGCCTTTTAGAGGCCGAAATCTTTGACCGTAAACACGGGAGCGACCGGAATACCCTGTCCTTCCAAGGTCTCGGTCCCTCCCTCCAACCGGTCGACCAGGACCACTGCCAGCACCACCTCCCCGCCGGCTTCCCGGACGGCCGCCACGGCGGTCAAAATGGAGCCTCCGGTGGTGAGGACATCGTCGATCACGGCCACCTTCTCTCCCGGCGTTATCTTCCGGCCTTCAATGCGCAGGCGCCTGCCGTGTTCCTTCTGATCTTTGCGGACGATGAAGAGCCCGAGGTCGACACCCTCAAGCGCACAGACCACTCCCAGCGCCCCGACCATCGGGTCCGCGCCGATGGTCGGCCCGCCGACGGCCTGCACGCCTTTGCCGCGCACCTTTTCCAAAACCGCCTTGGCCGTCAGCAAAGCCCCCTGAGGATGGAGCGTGACCTGCTTGCCGTCAAAGTAGTAGCTGCTTTTCTTTCCGGAGGATAGGGTGAACTCCCCGAACTGGAAGGACTTTTCCAGCAACAGCCGGTGCAACTCCTGACTGTCAGCGTCGCTGAAAAGCTTCTGGTTTGTATTCCACTCACCGCCGCCACCACAACTGCAACCATCCGCATTGTGTGCGGACATGGTGCCTAAGGCCCCCCTTCCTCAAACCTGGTAAGTAACGTGCTCTTCAAAGAAATGATCAGCCCTTATGCCTTGGGCTACAATGCGTTGGCGCATGCCGATACCTCCTTCTTGGATATTGCTTTGCATCAGCAACGCTTTGGCCTATTCGGTCACTTCTCTGTGTTCCGATAACTCTACGCGACATGGGTGCGCCCGGCCTGCTCAACCCCTGTCCCTGCCCTCAATCACACTTTCAACCGTTTCTACAAATTGGGAAACTTCGTCTACCCAAGGAGTGACGGCGGACACTTCAAAACTGACGAAATCGGCGTAGTCGCTTTGCTGGCGACTCTCGAAAAGACGGCGGTACAGTCGTCCGAGTTCAATCGGAACGCGTCCCGGTTTGACCCACTCTCGGTCGAAAATGGCCCGAACACCGGCGTGCTTCGAGGATGAACCTTCGGTGAGTATCAAAGCGCTAACGGCATAGAAGCATGCATAATAGAGACGGTTGACGCACGCATTCGCGTGATTGGCGGCCAGCAGCACTCGCGCCTCTTCGATGGCCTCACGGGCTCGATTTATCCGGTGCAGCACCAGCGCAAGTTGTTCCTCGGTCAAAGCACAATCCCCTCCCGCTCGACATTCATACGGAAGGGCGACACCCGCCACGGACTTGCGTTCCATTGCTTGTCAGAACATACGAGGCACGAAACCACAATGCCGCGCTCAAGCTCTACGTCATAAATCGTATCGCTTAGTTTCTGGAGAGTAGCCCCAGAGACCGGCGCAGGCACAATGACCAGAAGATCGAAATCGGACTCGGGCTCGGCGTCGCCACGCGCCCTACTCCCGTAAAGCACCATCTTGGCCTCCGGCAGCACAGAGCGGACCGCAGCCTTGCAGGCCCGCAAGTCCCCTTGGTCTCGAAACGACACCACTACCCTTCGGCGCAACAACTTCACTCTGCAACCCTTACTCTTCTCGTCCATTACCGATCGCACCCCCTGCGCATCCCTCCCCAAGACCACCAGCGGCAATTCCAGTTCCATAGGTGAAAACCGGCCGCCCTCCCGATGTTCTAAACGTCAAGGTTTCGGACCTCCCGGGCGTGCTGCTGAATGAATTCCCGGCGCGGCTCCACCTGTTCGCCCATCAGGGTGGACAAAAGCTGCTCGGCGGCCAGGGCGTCCTCCAGGGTCACCTGGAGCATCGTCCGGTTTTGCGGGTCCAGGGTGGTGTCCCAGAGCTGTTCCGGGTTCATTTCGCCAAGGCCCTTGTAACGCTGGATGCTCCAGTTCTGCCGCCCGTTTTCCCGGAAAAACTGCTCCAACTGCTGGTCGTTGTAGAGGTACACACCGCTTTTGCGGCCCTTGCCGCTGACCTTGTAGAGCGGCGGCTGGGCGATGTACACGTACCCGGCGTCGATCAGGGGCTTCATGTACCGGTAGAAAAAGGTCAGGAGCAAGGTGCGGATGTGTGAGCCGTCCACGTCGGCGTCGGTCATAATCACGATCCGGTGGTAGCGGGCTTTGGCCAGGTCGAAGTCCTCGCCGAACCCGGTGCCGATCGCCGTGATCAGCGCCCGGATTTCTTCATTGCCCAAAAGCCTGTCCCGCCTGGCCTTTTCAGCGTTCAAAATCTTGCCCCGCAACGGCAAAATGGCCTGAAATTCCCGGTCCCGGCCCTGCTTCGCCGAGCCGCCGGCCGAATCCCCCTCCACCAGGTACAACTCGGAGGCCTTCGGATCGCGCCGGGAGCAGTCGGCCAGCTTGCCGGGGAGGGTTGAACTCTCCAGCAGGCTCTTGCGCTTGGTCAACTCGCGCGCCCTCCGGGCCGCCTCCCGGGCCCTCGAAGCGACCACCGCCCGCTGCACGATCTGCCTGGCCTCGGGCGGGTGCTCTTCCAGGTAGGCGGCCAGCCGCTGGGACACCACCCAGTCCACCACGCCCCGCACCTCGCTGTTGCCGAGCTTGGTTTTGGTCTGACCCTCGAACTGCGGTTCGGGCACCTTGACGTTGAGTACGGCCGTCAAACCCTCGCGGATGTCCTCGCCACTTAAGGCATCGTTTTTCACCAGATTGTATTTGCGGGCATAGTCGTTGATGGTGCGGGTGAGCGCCGACTTGAACCCCGCTTCGTGGGCGCCGCCGTCGATGGTGTGGATGGTGTTGGCGTAGGAAAAGATCAGTTCCCGGTCGGAGTTGACCACGTATTGAACGGCCACTTCCACCAGAACGCCGTTCTTGTGGTCCTCAACGTACACCGGGTCCGCCGGGAGGACCTCCTTGTGCACATTCAAGTGGCGCACGAAATCCCGGATACCCCCGGAGTACTGATAGACCTTCTCGCGGACGGACCCACTGGCTTGGGTACCCCCACTGGCGTGGGCGCCCCGCTCGTCACGGAGCACCAGGGTCACGCCGGCGTTCAGGAAGGAAAGCTCGCGAAGTCTCTTGGCCACCACGTCGTACTGAAATTCCACTTCCTCGAAAATACCCGGGTCGGGGGCAAAGGTTACCCGGGTGCCGGTTTCGTCCGCCTCGTCCAGAAGCTCCATTTCCCCGGCCGGCAGACCGCGCTCAAAATACTGGTGGTAGCGGTACCCGTCCCGCTTCACCTCCACCTCCATCTTGCTGGAGAGGGCGTTGACCACCGAAACGCCGACGCCATGCAGGCCGCCGGAGATCTTGTACTGGGTTCCGCCGAATTTACCGCCGGCGTGCAGCCTGGTCAGGACCACCTCCAGAGCGGAGCGGCCCACCTGCGGGTGGATGTCCACCGGGATGCCCCGGCCGTTGTCCGTGACGGTCACCGCATTGCCGGCGTGGATGACCACCTCGATGTAATCGCAAAAGCCGGCCAGCGCCTCGTCGATGCTGTTGTCGACCACTTCGAAAATCAGGTGGTGCAAACCCTTCGGGCCGGTGGACCCGATATACATGCCCGGACGCTTGCGTACCGCCTCCAGGCCTTCCAAGACCTGAATATCCTCGGCCCGGTACTCCGAACCGTTTTTCTCCAAACCATTCACTCCTTGATCAAAATGGATCGGGGATAAATAAGCTGCTTAAAGGTCAACGAGTCCCGGATGTGCCACTCCCGTTCTCTTTTTCAACGTGCCGCCGGAGATGGGTGACAGGTAAACAGTATCCGTGGTGATGACGTACGTCCGGACTTTTTCCGGCTCGCCGATAGTCTCCACCAGACCCTGGCTGCGGGCCATCTTCAGGAAATCCCGGGTTGGGTCCACCAAGCCCGTGTACACGTCCAGGATGGCGATGATGTCTTGTTTGGGAATCATCACGTCGGCTCCCAGGTGCAAAAACATTTTTTTCAACTCTCCTCCTGAATGTTTCCAGAATGGACACGAAACACACGACCCACGTCCAAAACAGCTTCCCCGGCGGTAATGAACGCCTGGACGTCGTCTTGGAGCGTTTCCAACACCTTATCACGACGCTCCCGATCAAATTCCGACAAAACGTCGTCGAGCAGGACCACGGGGGCCTCACCGGTGTGGCGTCGCCACAGGAAGACCTGGGCCAGCTTCAACGCCAGGACCACCGACCGCTGCTGACCCTGGGAGGCAAAAACCCGGCTTTCCCGCCCGTTCACCAGGAAGGTAAGATCGTCCAAATGCGGTCCGGCTTTGGTCTGCCCGGCCCGCACCTCTTCCCGGCGGATAGCGGCCAGTGTCTGCCGAAGGTCGTCGCTTCCCGGTTTTCGAGCCCCGTTTGAAAGCTCGACCGAACTGCGGTACCGGATGGACAGTTCTTCACCGGCCCAAGCCCCGAAAAGCCGGCACGCCGCCGGGGCAAATTCCTTAAGTATCTCCAGGCGCCCGGACAGCAACACCGTGCCATACTCACAAACCTGGTCGGTCCACAGCTCCAAAGTGTCAAAGGACTTACTCCCACCACCCGTCCGCAGCAAGTGATTGCGCTGCTCAACCGCCCGCCTGTACAACTGCAGCGCGCTAAAGTAACCGGGCACGAAAACGCCCAGTTCGAAATCCAAAAACCGGCGCCGCTCACTCGGCCCACATTTCACCAAACCAAGATCAGCAGGCGTAAAGAGGACCGTCCCCAGTCGTCCGGCCCGTTGCGCTTTTCCCACCGGCTCTCCGGCAAAGACGGCTCTCTTGCCGGTTGAATCAAATTCCGTCCGTACCGTGATACGACCGTTCCGATCCTCCAACTCAACCTCGACAAAGGTGGTCTTTTGGCCCCAGGTCACCAGTTCCCGTTCGCGCAGGGAACGGAAGGAATACCCACGCAAAGCAAATAAAACGGCCTCAATGAAGTTTGTCTTTCCTTGGGCGTTTCTTCCCCGCAAAACGTTGAGGCCCACCCCCGGCCGAACGTCCAGGCGCTGTAAATTCCTGAAGTTCCCGGCTTTGATCCTCAATAAGCGCAAACAATCCCACCCTCCTAGAACAGGCGAACCGGAAGCACCAAGGCCAAGTAGGTATCACGGTCTCCAAGGGGACGGATGATCGCCGGACCGGCGGGACCGTGAAAGTCCAAAACCACTTGCGTACTTTCAGACCAGCGGAGTGCTTCTTCGAGATACTTAGCGTTGAAACTGATCTCTAACTCCTGGCCGGTCAGTTCTACCGGCATCTCCTCGTGAATGGAGCCGGCTTCCGATTGAGCGGTTATTTTCAGCACACCCCCCCCTATGTGCAGGTTTATAACTGGTGAGCCGTCTTGGGCCAGGGTCGCCGCTCTTTCCACCATCTGCAACAAAAGGGGTGCCTCAATCCTGGAAACCCTGGTGTGGTGAGCCTTTGGCATTATTTGCCGGTAATCGGGGTAAACACCCACAATCAGCCGAGAGAGAATCAGAATCGGGCCGACCGAAAACACTACATAGCTTTCGGTGATCGAGAGTTCAAACAACTCCTCTTCGGCCTGAAACAGCACCCGAACCAGTTCCCCCAAAGCCCGTCCCGATACAATGCAGGAGGTGGGAAGTGGGTGGTGAGAGGTTAGAGGGAATGGGACGGGAAGGGGAGAGGCGTTTGCGTTCTCACTTCCCGCTTCCCACTTCTCACTTCTCACACAGAGACGGTGCGTATCGGTGGCTACGGTTCTGATCTCGCCCTCGTCTATTTCCAACAAAACGCCCGTGAAAATGGGGCGCAAGTCGTCGGCCCCAACGGCGTAGATCACGCGGCGAAACAAGTTGTGGAAAAGCTTGGAAGGGGCGGTGATCTCCAGACGGGTCCCGTTTCCGGCGGCACCGGCGCCCTGCCGGTAGGCCGACCGCGGGAACTCGGCGGCGTTAAAGCCGCTTAGCCGCGCATAATTGTTGGCGTAGCTCAGTTCCACGGAGTTCCTCTCACTGTCGGCCGTAACTACAACTGGAACGTCGGGCAAGCGGCGCACTATTTCCGCCAATTGCCGCGCACCAATCACCACTGCTCCGGGATCGGTCACCTGAGCCGGAATGGTCCGCCGAATCGTAAGATCCAAATTGCTGCCGGTCAGTGACACCTGGTCTTGGCCGCTCACGTTTTGAGCCGCCGCCTCAAAGAGAATCCCCGAAAAAGCCGCAACCGGGCTTTTCTGATTCACCGCACGCACCACGGTGGTGACGCCCGCCAGGAGGTTTTCGCGTGTGGTTTGGAATTGCATCGGTTTCAGTACCCCCCGTTGGGATAAATTTAATGTTGGATTAACCAGTAGTTCTAGTAGTAGGTGCTGGTGATGGTGTGCAAAATCGCTTCTGACCCGGATGGTCTACCGCCCCGGCGGTGTGGACAAGACTGTCTATGGTTTTTGGATAAGCCGGATCAATTCGTTGATTATTTCCTGGACGTTGGGATCGTTTTGAACTTGCTGATTAATCTTTTCACAGGCGTGCAGGACGGTGGTATGATCCCGCCCTCCGAATTCGTCCCCAATCTTGGGAAGAGAGAGACTGGTTAGTTCGCGGGTCAGGTACATGGCGATCTGGCGCGGATAGGCGACGCTGCGGGTCCTTTTTTTGGCCTTCAAGTCCTCAAGCCGCAACTTGTAGTAGCCGGCCACCACTTGCTGAACGAGGGGGCAGGTGATTTGCTTGGGTTGGTGCGGCGGCAGGAGGCCTTTCAAGATCTCGGCCGCTTTTTCCGGAGACACGGTGGACTGGTTCAGGGAAGCGTGGGCGGACACCCGGATAAAGGCCCCCTCCAGTTCCCGGATGTTGGCTTGAATCCGGTCGGCGATAAAAAGAATAGTCTCATCGGGAACGAGACCGTTTTCTTCAGACTGAAGCTTTTTGCGGAGAATGGCGATCCGGGTCTCAAGGTCGGGAGGCTGGATGTCGGCGATCAATCCCCATTCAAAGCGTGAACGCAGCCTTTCTTCCAACATCGGAATCTCTTTGGGCGGCCGGTCGCTCGAAATTACAATCTGCTTGGCATCTTCATAAAGGCTGTTGAAAGTGTGGAAAAACTCCTCCTGGGTACGTTCTTTGCCGGCTACGAACTGGATGTCGTCAACCAGCAAAATGTCGGTGTTGCGGTACTTATTGCGAAACTGTGGGGTTTGGTCGTTTTTGATGGCGTTAATCAGTTCGTTGGTGAAACGCTCGGACGTAACGTATGCCACCCGGTAGCGCCGGTGATGGCCGAGAATATGATGCCCAACGGCATGCATAAGGTGAGTCTTTCCCAGACCTACACCGCCGTACAAAAATAGCGGGTTATAGGCTTTGACCGGGGTGTTGGCGACCGCGAACGAAGCGGCGTGGGCGAACCGGTTGCCGTTGCCGACCACAAAAGAGTCAAAGGTGTACTTAGGATTAAGTGCCGAAAGATCGGCGGGAAACTTATCCAATGGTTTGGCGAGGTATTTCTCCACTTGCGGCACCTCACGCGCTAGCAGAAACTTGATGGCTACTTCGTGTCCGGCCAGGTTTTCAAAAGAATGCTTGAGCAGGGGAGCGTAGCGTTCGTGCAGCCAATCGCGGGAAAAATGATTGGGTACTTCGATCAACAGGGTGTTATTGTGGTAAGCCGCGGGACGCAACGGTTTGAGCCAGTAGGTGTAAGACTGCCGGTTCACTGACTTCTCAAGACCCTGCATCAGTTGCTTCCAAATAGACTCTATTTCGGCTGGAATCATAAGGGCCTCCCCAAAAAAACTCACTGGTGCACATCTATCCAGGTAAGTACGTTCAAACGCTCCTGAAGAGTCTAGACCACCCCGAAAACGGTATCTTAAAACATGAGGATACCAGATTCTTTACGATTTGGCAACGCGTGCAAAACGCCGGGGTGTACGCACAAAACGGAG
>DBEH01000035.1 GCA_002294005.1 Firmicutes bacterium UBA911
CGAGAATTGGTAAGTTACCATGACAAACCAATACTGGAGGAGGATGTTCCCTTGGCCATGGTATCACATGACCTTGCCGAAGAGCAACTCTTTACTTGTACACATTGCAAAACACATCGATACAGTTGGAACCCTTGGCATTGCTGGCTTCGCCGCCCGGGTGTTTTGGCAAAACACCCGGCAAAACACCCAAAACCCTTGCGCCACTAAAAGACCGCCGCCCCCGCCTCGCGTTTTGGGCGTATTTGCTGGTTTTGCCGAAATAAAATGGTCGGAGCGACAGGACTTGAACCTGCGGCCTCTACCACCCCAAGGTAGCGCTCTAGCCAAGCTGAGCTACGCCCCGACTTAGTTTGTATCGTGATTGTACCCCATGATCCGACCGCTCGTCAAGCGAGCCGAAAACGTTCCAGGACGTTCCAGGGAAAGAGGGCCCGCGTTCCGGATTTATGCCGGAGGCGGGCCCTCTAAGCGGTTCTTGCAGCCGAAAAGAGACTGGCTACTTCTTGCCTTCCTGGATTTTCTTCAGCATCTCGGGGGTCAGGTCTTCGTAGGCGTGCTTCTTGATCTCGACCTTCTCCGCAGTCTGGTAGTACTCTTCTAGGATAGCCAGGACTTCGGACCGGCCGAATTCCTTCGGCAGTTCGGCGCCTTCCTGCATTGCGCGGCGGAACTGGGTGCCGGACACGATGACCCGGTCTTCCTTGCCGTGCGGGCAGGTCATCAGGGAAGCCATGCTCTCGCACTTGTAGCAGTAGAAGGTCCAGTTGATCTTCATCGGGGTCAGTTCCAGGGCGTCCGGCCACAGCTCGTCGAAAATGGTCTGGGCGTCAAACGGGCCGTAGTAGCTGCCCACGCCGGCGTGGTCGCGGCCGACGATCAGGTATTTGCAGCCGAAGTTCTGCCGGAAGACGGCGTGCAGCAGGGCCTCGCGCGGGCCGCCGTAGCGCATCTCCATCGGATACACGGCGAGCGCGATGTTCTGCTTCGGGAACCAGTTGTTGATGAGGGCCTCGTAGCACTTGACGCGGGTCTCGCCGGGGATGTCGCCGGCCTTCAGGGCGCCCACGATGGCGTGGATGATAGCGCCGTCAACGGCTCCGCTTTCCAGGGCGAACTTGACCAGGTACTCGTGGGAGCGGTGCATCGGGTTGCGGGTCTGGAAGGGCCACCACCCGCGACCAGCCTTTGCTCGCGAAGAGTGCCCGGGTCTGGGCCGGGTACATGTAGTACTCCGGGTAGATTTCGAGGTATTTGCCTTCGTTCAGGGCCTTGACCGGGCCGCCGAGGTTGAACTCGCCCTGCTTGAAGGTCTTCTCCACGCCGGGGTGTCCTTCGGCATCGTCGGTCTTGAAGACTTCCTTGGCCTGGGCCATTTTGTCGATCTGGTAGATCTCTTCTATGTCCATGGTTGCGTACAGCTCGCCCGACTCACGGTCGATCAAGGCAACGTCGCTGCCTTCCTTGACACCGGAGGCCTCAAGTTCGGCGGCGGAGATGGAAAGGGTGACCGGCATCGGCCACATGGTGCCGTCGGCGAGTTTGAAGTCGAATACGCAACCCTGCCAGTCGGCCTTGTTCATGAAGCCTTTCAGCGGGGTGAACGCACCCATGCCCAGCATCAGGATGTCCGAGGTCTCCATAGAGGCCATGTAGACTTTCGGGAGGCTTGCCGCGCGGGCGATTTCGGCTTCACGCGCCTCGCCCTCCAGGAACAGGGGCATCAGTTTTTTCTCCGGGCCATGCGGATTTGGAAGCGCCATCAGTGTTTCCCTCCTAAAAAAATAGGTGTTAAAAGCCAGGCCATCCGTAATATTCCTTGCCTAGTACTCTTTTCTTTTGGTGATGTTTCACCTCCTTGCAAAATTACGTTTCCCGGGAGGCGGACCCTCTAGTCTAATCCCGTCCCCGGAAACGGTATCTATCTCCTGGTTGCCGGCGGGACGGGTGTTGCGTCCTCCCCCCGCAACCGAAACAGCCGCTAGGCCGGTGCGCCGGAGGCGGGTACCGCGCCCAGGTTGAACTTCATGTGCAGTACCCGGACCGCGCGTTCGATTTCTTCCCGGCCGATCACGCACGACACCTTGATCTCCGAAGTGCTGATCATGGCGATGTTGATGCCCGCTTCGGCCAGCCCTTCGAACATCGTCGCCGCGACCCCGGGATAGGAGACCATTCCGGCCCCCACGATCGAAACCTTGGCCAGGCTGTCGTTGAAGGTCACCCCCTTGGCGCCGACCAGTGCCTGGATGCGGCGAACGGCCTCCAGTGCCCGGGACAGGTCGTCCCGGCTCACCGTGAAGGCGATGTCGTTCCGGCCGTCGCGCATTGCGCCCTGAATGATCATATCCACGTTGATGTTGGACCGGGCCAGTTCGCGGAAGATCCTTGAGGCGATGCCCGGACGGTCCTCTACGTCGAACAGGCTGATCTTGGCGATGTTCACGTCGTGGGCCACCCCACTCACCACCGCCGTCTTCTCCAAATCGCCGACCTCCTTTATGAGCGTCCCCGGCCCGTTGTTGAAGCTCGACCGGACCATCAGGGGCACCCCGTACAGCTTGGCCAGCTCCACGGCCCGCGGGTGCAGCACGACCGCCCCGAGGCTAGCCAGCTCCAGCATTTCGTCATGGGATATCACGTCCAGTTTGCGGGCTTCGGGCACCAGGCGCGGGTCGGCGGTGTACACGCCGTCCACGTCGGTAAAAATCTCGCAGACCCCGGCCTTCATGGCCGCGGCCAGCGCCACCGCCGTGGTGTCCGAACCGCCCCGCCCCAGGGTGGTGATCTCGTCGTCGCGGGTCACCCCTTGGAAGCCGGCCACCACCACCACCCGGCCCCGCTCGAGTTCGGAGTGCAGGCGGGCCGTGTCTACGCCCACAATCTTCCCTTTGGTGTGAATGCCGTCGACGGTGATCCCGGCTTGGGCACCGGTCAGAGAAACCGCGTCCAAGTCTATCGCCTGAAGCGCCATAGTCAGTAGGGCGACCGACACCTGCTCGCCGGTGGCCAACAGCATGTCGATTTCCCGGGCCGAGGGGTTCCGGGTGACCTCGCCGGCCAGGGCCAGCAATTCGTCGGTGGTGTCGCCCATGGCCGAGACCACCACCACGACCCGGTGCCCGTCTTCAACCGTATGTTTGATCCGGACGGCCACCCGGGCGATCCGTCCGGCGTCGGCCACCGAACTGCCCCCAAACTTCTGCACTACGAGCATATCGCGCCTCCTGCCGCAGTTTCCACCGTACACGCGCCCTCCCGGTCCGGCGCCAGGGTCGGCGTCCAAGCCGGGAGTCCGAGTTTCGCAAAGGTTTCCCGCATCCCCGCGGCTATTGCCCCCGCTTTTTCCGGGTCGTCGGTCAAGGCGACCACGGTGGGTCCGGAACCGCTGAGCGCCGCTCCCAGCGCGCCGGCTTCAAGAGCGGCCTCGATAACGCCGGGCAACCCGGGCACAAGCTGTTCCCGGTATTTTTGGTGCAGGCGGTCGGCCATGGCGGGGGCCAAGAACTCTAATCGGTCCCCGGTGAGGGCCCCGACCAGGAGCGCCACGCGCCCCAGGTTGAACACCGCGTCCGCGAAGGGAACGTCGCGCGGCAGAACCGCCCGGGCCCGGGGGGTGTATACGTTGACGGCGGGAACGGCCGCCACCGCCAGGAGTCCGGCGGGCGGCTCCAGGCGCAGGGCGAGCGCCGCCGCGCCGTCCGGAACGGCCACCGTCAGGCCCCCGAGCAGTGCCGGGGCGACGTTATCCAGGTGTCCGTCCATTTCCCCGGCTAAACGCAAAAGTTCGGTTTTTGACAGCCGGTTCCCCAAAAGAGCGTTGGCGGCGACCAGCCCGCCGACCACCGCCGCCGCACTGGAACCGAGTCCGCGAGCCAGGGGGATATTATTGGTCAGGCGCAGGCTAAGGCCGGGTGGATGCTCGCGGTGCAGGTCAAACGCCCGCCGCGCCGCCCGGAGCGTCAGATTGGACTCGTCCGCCGGGATCTCCAGAGCCCCCTCACCCTGGACGGTGACATCCAGGCCCTCCGGCACGACCTTGAGCTCCACGAAGTTGTAAAGCTCCAGGGCCAAGCCCAGGCAATCGAAGCCGGGGCCCAGGTTGGAGGACGTGGCCGGCACCCGGACCATTACTTTGCGCCCGCTCAACTATCGCCCTCCACCCGGATCACGTTGCAGACTCTCTCCACCACGTCCAGGCCGGTGAGTCCGGCCAGGGCGCCGCGCAGGTTCTGCTCGGCCACCTCGTGCGTAACCAGGACCAGTTCGGCTTTGGTCCCTTCGCTGTGTTTCTGCGTCACCGCGGCCAGGCTGACCTGGTTGTCCCCGAACACCCGCGCGATCTGAGCGAGCACCCCGGGCCGGTCCACGACCCGAAGGCGCAGGTAATTCTTGCAGCTGACCCGCCCCATCTCCCTGAGCGGGCGGTCCTCGAAGCAGGTGCAGCTAATGATGCCGGGAACCCGGTGCCTGATGTTCCGGGCCGCATCCATGATATCGGCCACCACCGCGCTCGCCGTCGGCAGGGCTCCCGCGCCGCGTCCGTAAAACATGGTCTCGCCGACCGCGTCACCCCGGACGTAGATGGCGTTGAAAACGTCACTGACGGCGGCCAGCGGGTGCCGGCGCGGCAACAGCGCCGGGTGCGTCCGGACCTCAACGCCCTCCGGGGTATCCTTGGCGATCCCCAAGAGCTTGATCACGTAGCCGAGTTCGGTGGCATAGGTGATATCTTCGGCGGTAATTCGCGAAATTCCTTCAACGTACACGGCCGGGAACGAAATCCGGGTGTTGAAGGCGATAGAGGCCAGGATTGCCGTTTTCCGGGCCGCGTCGTAGCCCTCCACGTCGTTGGTCGGGTCGGACTCCGCGTAGCCGAGCGCCTGCGCCTCCTGCAGCACGGTCTGGAAGTCGGTGCCTTCGGCGGTCATCCGGGTGAGCATGTAGTTCGTGGTCCCGTTCAGGATACCCATCACCGCTTCGATCCGGTTCGCGGCCAGGCACTGTTTAAGGACCCGGATGATCGGGATGCCGCCAGCCACGCTGGCCTCGAACAGGAGGTCGCTCTTGTGCTCACGGGTGAGATCGAAAAGTTCCTTCCCGTGCTCCGCCAGCATGTCCTTGTTGGCGGTGACCACGCTCTTCCCCCGCTTGAGCGCGCGGCGCACGTAGTCGAGCACCGGCCCGGTGCCGCCCATGACCTCCACCACTATTTGTATGGCCGGGTTGTCCAGAATGTCTTCCGGACTGTCGGTGAGCACACCGGGGGGCAAGGACAAACCCCGGTCGCGGCCTACGTCCCGGACCATAATCCGGTCAATCTCAAGCCGCACACCGGCTTTGCGCGTGATAAGACCGGCGTTTTTCTGCAGAACTTGGTACACGCCGCCGCCGACCGTGCCCAGACCCAGAAGGCCGATTTTGATGACCCTCTCGTTCACTGGCCCTTTTTCCTCCTCCGCGGTGAAGCCCATTACTGCCTCAAAACAATACTTCTCCATCTTTCGCGGTTTTCCTCTTGCCGGTGGCTTTTTGTTGCGCTTGTGTTTACAAGTGCAATTATATTAATGTAAAACGCAAGACATAAATAGTTATGGAACGGTACGTTCGATGGGGGTGAGAAAACGGCTATGGCCGAGGGCAAGGAGCGGGGGCGGGGCTCTGTACCGGCTTACCTGAAGTTGGGGTTGGAGAATCTGCGGCGCCGAGCGGGACAGGCTTACCGGGAGCTGAAGAACTGCCGGCTTTGTGCCCGGGAGTGCGCGGTGAACCGTGTCCTGAACGAGGCCGGAACCTGCCTGGCCGGAAGGCTCGTGATGATCTCGAGCTACGGCCCGCATTTCGGCGAGGAGACCCCGCTCGTGGGGCAGTACGGTTCGGGCACCGTATTCATGGCCCACTGCAACCTGAAGTGCGTCTTCTGCCAGAACTACGGCATCAGTTGGCAGGCGGAAGGCGAACCGGTCGCCGTACCAAAGCTGGCTGGCATCCTGCTGGTCCTGCAGAAACGGGGCTGCCACAACGTCAACTTCGTCAGCCCCACCCACTACGTGCCGCAGATCATCGCCGCGCTCTATTTCGCCGCCCGCGAGGGTCTGCGGATCCCGGTGGTCTACAACACGGGCGGCTACGATTCGCTGCGGACGCTGGCGCTGCTCGACGGCATAGTGGACATTTACATGCCGGACGTGAAGTACATGGACCGTGACACGGCCAGGCGCCTGTCGGGAGCGGAAGACTACCCAAGCATCGCCAAGGCCGCCGTCCGCGAGATGCAGCGCCAGGTGGGCGACCTGGTGACGGACCGGGACGGGATCGCGACCCGGGGGCTCTTGGTGCGGCATTTGGTGTTGCCCGGCGGCCTGGCGGGCACCGCCGAGCTGGTTGATTTCCTGGCGGCAGAAGTCTCCCCGGACACCTTCATCAACATCATGGCCCAGTACCGCCCCGCCTACCGCGCGCAGCACTTCCCGCCCCTGGACCGGCGGCCGTTCCGGGACGAGGTGCTCGAAGCGATCCGCCTGGCCCGCGACCGCGGCCTGCGCGTCTACACCTAAAAAAGGGGGGCCGTCCCCCTTTTTTGCGAGTCCCCCTTGTTTGCGCGCAGGTTGCAGACCTTCCAGGGGACTGGCTCCTTTTCCCGCATAGAAACCTGACGACTACCAGTACGAGCGACAACGCGGGAAAAGGTGCCTGTCCCCCCCGGTGACCCTGTCCCCCTCGGTGGGCAAAAAGGGGCGACACCTTTTTTGGGCGCGCTCCTCTTTTGGCGCCCTTTAGGCATCACTGGGACGGCGGGCAAGGATGGTGGAGATCCGTACGGCCAGCCGCACCAAGGGATGGTTTGCGGTCCTCTGCAGCCGCCGGAACTCCTCCCGCGCCCGCCCCACTTCCTCCTGCATGAAGCGGATTGAACGCTGCAGGTCCTCCCCAGCCTCCAGGGCATCGCGCAGATCGCGCTGCATCCGGTCGATCTCTTCGCGCAGGGTCTTCTCCTTGCGGGAGGCCGTGAACCGTTCCTTCTCGCCCCGGGCCTTCAGTTCGATGATTTCCCCTTGGAGTTCGGCCACGCGGGCACTCTGCTCCTCTTTCAGCTGGGCGAGCTCGTTCTTCTGTTCCCGGGCCCGCTCGCGGAATTGCTGGAGCTTGCTGAACATCCCCTCCAGGTTGTTCTGGGTCGCCTCCAGTGAGTCCCGCAGACGGCGGGTCTCATCCTGGGAGTCGCGGGCGCGCTGGACCCACAGGCGGCACTGGTGCAGGATGCTGTTCGCTTTCGACTCCAGTTTCCGCACCTGGTCCTGGTAGTAGAGAATTTCCTTCTTGCGCAGCGACAGGAGCAGGTCTTTCTCGGAAAGCAGGGTGGCCAGATGGTCCCGCTGGTCCCGGACGACGACGTGGTGAGCGACGGCTGCGGCCGCCTCCCGTTGGGCGGAACCCAGCTCTTCGAGTTGGGCCTGCACCTGCTGGTACTTGCGGTACCACTGCTCGCGCTCCCACTGCCAGCGTTTCTTCTGATCGCGCAGGATGCCCAGGTACTTTTTCATGACCTCTTCGTAAACCCGGTGGGCGGACTGGTTGTAGGTCCAAATGCTCTCACCCTGGATTTCGAAGTACGGAAACTTGCGCACCTGGGCCTCCACCGAAGCCTCGGTGGCCAGGCGCCATTTGTTTACCACGGTTGCGATCTGGGGCAGGGACAGGCCCGCGGGATGCAGCCGGAGAGCCTTGATAATGAGATGATTCAAGGGATAGCCTTCGGTCTCGGTATCCCATTCGGTCAGGCCCCACGTCCCGTTGGTCAACTGGACGAACCGCCCGTCCCGAATCAGGTTCGCCTCTTCCGCAATCATGCGCCTTAGCTTCTTCTTCTTGTTTCCGCCGGCGTTGACCGCCTCCCAGAGGCTCAGGGCTTCCCCCCGCTTGAGGAGCAGGTGGTAGAACTGGTCGTTTTCCCGGTTGCCCTCCAGGTTAAGCCTCCACAGACGGTCCTCTCCCTGTTTGAAGCCGGCGTGCTGTTTCAGGCAGAGCAGCACCTTTTCCTCAATCTGGCTCAGGGAATAGTCTTGCAGCATTTTCCGCCGCACGTAAGGCGCCAGTTCCTTGGCGGACATAGCTTCAAAAAAGAATAGGGTCTTTTTCAGCACATCGGTCAACGAATGTAGGTTCCCGCTCACCGGTGCGCTCACCTTCTCCCTTCATTTACTAGCACTCCCAGGTCTTTACAGAATAAATACCCCGTCGACCCGGTAAACCCTGCGGGAGAAGGCAAACTTTTTTTAGGAGTTTTTAGCGCAAACTGTAGTTCGGTGCCTCCTTGGTGATGGTTACGTTATGGGGATGGCTCTCGCGCAAGCCGGCGGGTGTAATCCGCACGAAGCTCGTGTTGTGCTTCAGCTCTTCGATGGTCCGCACTCCGCAGTAGCCCATGCCGGAGCAAAGCCCGCCCACCAACTGATAAACGGTCTCCGACAGGGGACCCTTGAAGGGTACGCGCCCCTCCACCCCTTCGGGCACCAGCTTGCCCGCGCCTTCCTGGAAGTAACGGTCCTTGCTGCCCTCGTTCATCGCACCCAGAGAGCCCATTCCCCGGTAAACCTTGTAACTCCGGCCCTGGAAGATTTCGATCTCGCCGGGGCTCTCCTCGGTGCCGGCCAGAAGACTCCCGATCATGACCACGTCGGCCCCAGCGGCGATCGCCTTCACGATGTCCCCGGAGTACTTCACGCCCCCGTCGGCGATGACCGGCACGCCGTGTTTCGCCGCTTCGCCGGCACAGTTGTACACGGCGGTGATCTGCGGCACCCCGACGCCGGAGATGATCCGGGTGGTGCAGATGGAACCCGGCCCGATACCCACCTTGACCGCGTCCGCCCCGGCCTGGATCAGGTCCCGGGACGCCTCGGCGGTGGCCACGTTGCCGGCGATCGCGCAGAGGTCCGGATACTTGTTTTTGATCACCGAGACGGCCTGGATCACCCGGCGGGAATGGCCGTGCGCGGTGTCCACCACCACGGCGTCCACCTTTGCTTCCACCAGGGCGTCGACCCGGTGCAAGAAATCCCGGGAAACGCCCACCGCGGCCGCCACCCGCAGCCGTCCCTGGGGGTCCTTCGCCGAATGCGGGTACTTGTGCGCCTTTTCGATGTCCTTGATGGTGATCAGGCCGCGCAGGTTGTTCTCCCCGTCCACCAGGGGCAGTTTCTCGATTTTGTAACGGCGCAGGATTTCCTTGGCTTCTTCCAGAGTGGTGCCCACCGGAGCGGTGATCAGGTTTTCCTTGGTCATTACTTCATCGATCAGTTGGCTGAAATCGGTGACAAAACGGAGGTCCCGGTTGGTGATGATTCCCACCAGCTTGCCGTTTTCCGTAATCGGCACCCCGGAGATCCGGTAGCGGCCCATCAGCGCATCGGCCTCGCCGATCAGGTTGCGCGGCGACAGGTAAATCGGATCGGAGATCACGCCGTGTTCGGAACGCTTTACCTTGTCCACCTCCAGGGCCTGCTTCTTGATGCTCATGTTCCGGTGGATGACGCCGACGCCGCCCTCGCGGGCGATGGCGATCGCCAGGCGCGCCTCCGTTACGGTGTCCATCCCGGCGCTCATCAGGGGAATGTTGAGGGTTATCTTGCGGGTGAGCCTGGTCAGGGTGTCCACTTCCGAAGGCAGGACCTCCGAGGCCGCGGGCACCAGCAACACGTCGTCAAATGTCAAGCCTTCCTGGATAAACCTTTCGGGGTGCGTCAAGTAAGCCCGCCTCCTAACATTGATTGCCGACCATTATAGCATAGGAGAAACGGGCCTGCCAGTCGCTCCAAAGGCGTCAAAGGCGTTCCGGACTTGCTGGACGACTTGCTGAGGTGCAGTGCTCAAGGAATAATCCGTTGGCTTAAAGCCGCTTCAATGCTCGGCTCGCCCGGTTCTGACCGGTATTCTATTCCGCGCGGTCCGGGCCGGCCGGCGGCCCGTCAGCCCGGGCAAATACCTAGTCCTGACCCTGGACCGAGTCCACGCCGTAGCGCACGAAGTGCTCCCGCAGGTTGGCCACCGTCCCCACCGGCACCCCGAAGGCGCCGGCCATTTCCGCATCGCTCCGCCCCTCGCGCAAGCCCTCGATGAAAAGGCCGAAGTCTATGCCGACCTCGTCAGTCTTTAGTTTCAAGCTGGGCTGCGTGCTCCACGGCGCCCGCGACCAGGTTTCCCAACGGTCGATATCCATTGGCGCACTAAGGCCCCCTTTTCCCCGGCAGGCGTTGGCCTGCAAGACCGAAGACCGCCGGTCCGCTCCGTGCCCATAGGTTCCCCCACGACCGGCACTTTCATAAGCCGGACGAGCGGTTGGGGTAAGGGAGCACGCGGTTTTCCCAGGTGCGCAGGATCAAGCGCTGGTCGTCGTGGTCCACCACGTACGAAGGGGTCACCGGTGTCTTGCCGTAACCCCCGGGAGCGTTGATGATGTAGGTGGGCACCGCCAGGCCCGAAGTATAACCGCGCAGTTGGTCCATGATGGCCAGCCCTTCCTCGACCGGAGTGATGAAGTGGCTGGTGCCCCGTACCGACTTGGCGTGAAAGATGTAGTAGGGCCGCACCCGGGCGCGGAGAAGCTCGTGGTTCAGCTTTTTCATCACGTGCGGGTCGTTGTTGATTCCCTTCAACAGCACGGCCTGGTTGCCCAGAACCACTCCCGCCCGCACTAACCGGTCGCAGGCCTGGATGGCCTCGGGCGCAACCTCCAGCGGGTGGTTGAACTGCGAGTTGATGTATACCGGCGGGTACCGCTCCAGTACGGCGCAGAGCCCCGCCGTGATCCGTTGCGGCAGGGTCACCGGCACCCGGGTTCCCAACCGCTTGATCTCAACGTGCGGGATGACGTGCAACTCGCCCAGAAGCCAATCCAGCACCGTGTCGCTCAAAAGCAGCGCGTCACCGCCCGTGACCAGAACGTCGCGGATTTCGCGGTTTTCACGGATGTACTGCAAGGCAGCCTCAAGCACCCGCCGCGGCTGGTGCCGGTCCACCTCCCCGATGTTCCGGCGCCGCTGGCAGTGGCGGCAGTAGGTGGCGCACTGGTTGGTAACGTTGATAATCAGCCGGTCCGGGTACCGCCGGGTAATACCGGGTGCAGGGGACGTCAGCCGTTCCGCCATGGGGTCGGCCGTTCCGCGGCAATCGGCGACCTCGGCCACCGACGGGACGGCCTGAGCCCAGATCGGCCCCTTCACTCCCCCAACGGCCATGACGGCGGCATAGTACGGAGACACGGCCCACCGGTACTGCCTGGAGACCTGGTCAATATCGCGAATCTCATCGTGGTTGAGTTCAACAAACCGGGCCAG
This sequence comes from Firmicutes bacterium UBA911, assembly GCA_002294005.1. Classification (GTDB taxonomy): domain Bacteria; phylum Bacillota; class Desulfotomaculia; order Desulfotomaculales; family Desulforudaceae; genus Desulforudis. The sequence continues at coordinate 11,337 of DBEH01000035.1, forward strand.
CACCTCGACGTCGGTGATTCGCCGGCGCATTTGCCAATGCCAGTCCAGCCACTCTTCCCTGGTCCCGCCCAATAGCTTTAACAGCCGCTCTTTGTAGACCCCGATCTCATCGGCCCGCTCGCGCCCACAGGGGATATAGTCTTTGACCATCAGGTAGTCGGCAATGCGGCCCTTCAGTTCCTTGGCCCGCTTCAGGCCCTGCTTCCGGCTCTCCTCCGGCGACAATACGCCGCGCTCCAGGCTGTCGATCGCCATTTGTTTCCACCTCCCGAAAGAGACTTGGCCGGCAAACAAAAACCCCGGAGCACCGGTTCCGGGGAAGACGTGTCAGCAACAACCGTTCCGACAATCCTGAGCGGCTTGTCGGCCGGGCCATCTTCCCACGCTTGCGAGGTTAGCTGACGGGTTCGGGTCGAAAGCTAACCCTACCCGGCGTAATGCCGGGATTCACCCCAATTGGTGGTTCCCCCGCTTCCCGGACTTTTCCCGGGAACTCAGCGCTCTTGTGAAGACAGTATACACTGCGCAACAGACCGGTGTCAAATAAAGATACAGTTATTGCCACCAGGCCTATAGATGGCAGGTGTCGTTGAAAAGCAAAAGTTGGGCGCGGTCGGGTTCGAAAAGCTCGACGACGGTGAGAGCGGCGTTGTCCTGGCGCAGGCGCCAGTACTGGTTGAGGTCCATCCCCATCAGGAGGGCCACACTGGCCCGGATCGAACCGCCGTGGGCGGCCACCAGCACTTGGTCGTCCGGATGGCGGGCGGCGATTGCTTGCAGCGCACGGATGCAGCGGTCGGCCACCTCGTTCAGGGTCTCACCGCCCGGCAAACGGGTTTCCAGCGGCTTGGACCACCATTTCCTGGAGACGTCGGGGTACAGGCGGACAATCTCCTCGCGGGTCAACCCCTCCCAGTCACCGAAGTTAATCTCCCGAAATTCGGCCATCCGCTCCACTTCCGCCCCGTGCGGTTCCGCCAGGATGCGGGCGGTGTCGTAAGCCCGGCGCAGGTCGCTGGAGTAGAAGCCGGCGAAACGCTGGTCCTTGAGCCGGAACGCCAAGGCCCGGGCCTGCCGGATTCCGGACTCGCTCAGCAAGATATCCGCGTGACCCTGATAACGGAGTTCGTAATTCCACAACGTTTCACCGTGCCGCACCAAGTATATCTTGCAGCCCAAGGGTATCCTACCTCCTTCTTCGAGAAAAGACCACGGCGCGGACAGGCCGCGCCCAAAACCACCCGCGTCAATCGGCCCAAAGTTCCTTTACCTTGCGCACCAGCTCGTCTATGAGGTGGGGCAATGGTTCGGACTTCAGGCCTACAATAGTGGTTCTCCCCGGAATCAAGGGCAGCAAGATTTTGGCCGCGGCACTCTGGGCGATGGCTTCGGCCATTTTGGGGGTGAGTTCCCCCAGCATGGAATTGGGTACGACTATGCTGATCGGGCCGGCAATGAGGTCCACTCTCCCAGCGTTCAACACGACGGCGTTTTCCCCGCTTGCGCCCTCGTTCGCACCGGCCCGCAACATTACCGCCGTGGCCAGAGCGTTCGTGCCCAGAGCGAGAATTTCCGCTCCCTCGGGGAGTTCCCTTCTCAGTTTTTCCGTGATGTGCTTACCTATGCCGCCTCCCTGGCCGTCAACGATCGCAATACGCACCCGCTCCCACCTCTGCCCTGAATTATAGCATACGTGTGGAAAAAAAAGAGCCCCCACCCGGCCCCGTGCTGTGATAACATATGCTGAGAGTGGTACCATTAACTGAAGTTGCTAACAGTTTTTCCCATTATGTGTACAGTTTTGTGGATAAGCTGGTCTAATGCCTCGATTTCTCGCCGCTGATCATCTGCAGACGGGATTCGAGCTCGTAGATCTGTCGGTTCTTTTGAAGGAGGTGGTGGGCATACTGCTGGTTGGCCCGCATCAACCGACGATTCTCACGGGCAAGGCGTTCCAGGAAAGTAGCTTTTTCCTGCTCCTGCCTCTCCAAGAGCAGCACAAGCACCCTCCTGCTCAACCGCAACTGGAGCAGTTTATCCTCGAGTTCACGCACCCGCTGCTCCAGCCGGCCAACATCATACGGCATCGGCAAACCCCCGCCAATAGGTGTTTACCCATAGTCTATGTAGTTTGGGTTGGTGATAGACTTACAGACACCTGTGCTCCAGCTCCTCCACCACCTTCAGCGGCACCAGCACCTCACCCAGACGCCCATGGTCGTCGCCGCCGTGAAAGTCGGATCCCCCGGTCGGCACCAGCCGGAGCGTGGCGGCCATGTCCAGGTAGCGGCGCACCTGCTCGGCATTGTGTTCCGGATGATAAACCTCCAGGCCCTGCAAGCCTGCGGCGGCCAACTCGGCGATGATGCCGTCGGCCCGCGCGGTGCCGGGATGCGCCAGGACGGGCACCCCTTTCGCGAGGCGGACCAGCGCCACGGCCTCCAAAGGGGAAACCGGTTCCCGGGGGACATAGCCGGGACAGTCCCGCCCGATCCAACGGCTGAAAGCTTGGGCACGGTTCTGGACCACCCCCGCACGGACCAGGGCGTCGGCGATGTGCGGGCGCCCCAGGCTGGCCTTGCCCGCCTGCTCCAGCACGTCGTCCAAACTGACCCTCAAGCCCAATGACCGGAGGCGGCCGACCATCCGGGCCGCCCTCTCGCTCCGCTTATCGGCCAGTTGCCTGATCCGGGTCAAAAAGCCGCTGTGCATCGTGTTGACGTAGTACCCCAGAATGTGTACGTCCCGCCCATGGTGACTGGCACTGATCTCAATCCCGGGGATGACCACGGGCCCGCCTCCGGCGGCGGCCTCCTGGACAGCCGGCGCCACGCCGCTCACCGTATCATGGTCGGTGATCGCAATCGCCCCGAGACCCAGAGTGCGGGCCAGACATACCACCCGGACCGGGGACAGGGTGCCGTCGGAGGCGGTGGTGTGCACGTGCAGGTCCGCGGGCATACTCTCACCTTCCTTGAAACGCCGGTTCCTAACATACTATTCTCCAAAAAACTACACCTTGACCCCTCCCCCCAATAAGGAGACAGCCAAGGTGTCGGCTTAACCTAAGGTTATTCTTCTAGCGCGGTTCCACAATCAGCTTGATTGCCGTTCTTTCTTCGCCGTCGATCATGATGTCGGTGAACGCCGGGATGCAGATAAGGTCCATTCCACTGGGCGCTACAAACCCTCTGGCGATCGCTATGGCTTTCACTGCCTGGTTGATAGCCCCGGCTCCAATCGCCTGAAGCTCGGCGGTGCCGCGTTCGCGCAAGACCCCGGCCAGGGCACCGGCTACGGAATTTGGGTTGGACTTTGCTGAAACCTTTAATACTTCCATGTCTAGTAACCTCCTTAAAGGCTTCGGAAACTGCTGCCAAGACACTTATGGGTATTCGCCAATATTTTGAGAATTCCTTTAACAACAACTGGAAAAATTTCTATGATACTGGCTCATACCTTTGAATGCGCGAGATATTAAGCGCCTTTCCCGAATCCTGGTCCACGGTTACCAGAACGGCGTTGAACTGATAAGGTCCGCCGGCCACCTGGAAATGCTTCGGCATCTGGGTCAGAAACTTCTCCAGCATTGTTTCGACCTTGGCCCCGATGATCGAGTCCTGGGGGCCGGCCATGCCGACATCGGAGATGTAGGCGGTGCCCCGGGGCAAGATGCGCTCATCGGCGGTTTGCACGTGGGTGTGAGTGCCGCATACGGCACTCACTTTTCCGTCGAGGTACCAGCCCATGGCGGTTTTTTCGGAAGTGGCCTCGGCGTGAAAATCCACCAGCACCACCGGCGTATACTTTCTGATGTCGTCCAGAACACGGCTTACCGTACGGAACGGGCATTCCAGATTAGCCAGGTAGACCCGTCCCAATAGGTTGACGACGGCGACCGGCTGGTTTTCGCGGGTGCGATAGACCGCATATCCCACCCCCGGAGTGTCGGCCGGGTAATTGGCCGGCCGGATGAGCCGGGCCTCGTGCTCGATGAAGCCCAGAATCTCTTTCTTGTCCCAGACGTGGTTACCCATGGTGAGCACGTCGATCCCACAGGAGAAGAGTTCATCCGCTGTTTCCCGGGTGATCCCGTTGCCTCCCGCCACATTCTCTCCGTTTGCGATCACCAAGCCCACGCCGAACTCCCGGACCAGGCGCTCCACCTCCATCCGGCAGGCCCGGCGTCCGGGTCGGCCCACGACGTCGCCGATCATCAGAAGCCGCACGGCATTCCCCTACTCCCGGCCCATCTATTTGGCATACTCGACCACCCGGGTTTCACGGATAATGACGACCTTGATCTGGCCCGGATATTCAAGTTCGCTTTCGACCTTGCGCGCGATATCACGGACAAGACGCACCACACCCAAGTCGTCCACTTTGTCCGGCTTGACCATGATCCGGATCTCACGGCCGGCCTGGATCGCAAAAGCCTTCTCGACTCCGGAGAAGGAGTTCGCTATTTCCTCGAGCTTGGTCAGTCGCTTGACGTAGGCCTCCAGCGTTTCGCGTCGCGCTCCCGGACGGGCGGCCGAGATGGCGTCGGCGGCCTGAACCAACACCGCCTCCACGGTCTCCGGCTCTTCATCCCCGTGATGCGCGGCGATGGCGTGCAGGACTTCGGGGCTTTCACCGAACTTCTTGGCCAGGTCGACGCCGATGGTCACGTGCGGACCCTCCACTTCGTGGTCCACGGCCTTGCCGATATCGTGCAGGAGTCCGGCCCGCCGGGCCAGCTTTTCGTCGGCCCTTAGTTCGGCGGCCATCAAACCGGCCAGATAGGCGACCTCCACCGAGTGCTTCATGACGTTCTGGCCGTAGCTCGTCCGGTACTTCAACCGGCCCATCAGTTTGATCAGGTCAGGGTGCAGCCCGTGCACGTTGGCGTCAAAAGCGGCCTGCTCGCCGGTCTCGCGGATTTGGACCTCCATGTCCTTGCGGGCCTTTTCCACCATCTCTTCGATTCTAGCGGGGTGAATCCGGCCGTCCGAAATTAACTTCTCCAGAGCCGTGCGCGCGGTTTCCCGGCGGATCGGGTCGAACCCCGACACGATCACGGCCTCCGGCGTGTCGTCGATAATCAGGTCCACTCCGGTCAGGGTCTCAAAGGCCCGGATGTTGCGCCCCTCACGCCCGATGATCCGCCCCTTCATTTCCTCGTTGGGGAGCGGAATCACCGCCACCGTCGATTCGGCGACGTGGTCGGCCGCGCACCGCTGAATGGCCAACGAAATGATGTTGCGCGCCCGCCGGTCCGCCTCCTCCTTGGCCCGCCCTTCGATCTCCTTGACCAGCAACGCCGCCTCCTGCTGGATCTCCTTTTCGACGTCCTGGAGCAGAATCTGCCTGGCCTCCTCGGTGGAAAGCCCCGAAATGCGTTCCAGTTCTTGCAGTTCTTTCTGCTGCAACGCCTTCAGTTCGTCGTGCATTCTGCCCAGTTCGGCCTCTCTCTTGGCCAGGTTTTCCTCCTTCTTTTCCAGCCCCTCCATTTTGCGGTCCAAGCTCTCTTCCTTCTGGACCAAACGTCTTTCCTGACGCTGCGACTCGCTGCGCCGCTCCCGGCTCTCCCACTCCACCTCGTTCCGGAGTTTCAAGATATCCTCCTTGGCCTCAACAAGAGCTTCCCGCTTCTTGGATTCAGCCTCTTTGGCCGCTTCGCCCAGTACCAGCTTGGCCCGCTCCTCCGCGGACGAGATCTTCATCTCACCCAGGAGCTTGCGCAGAAAATACCCACCGATAAATGCCACGAGTGCCGCGGCAATGGCGATTATGATTGCTGTGTTTTCCGGCAAAAAGTTCACCTCCTTACCTTAAATTGATATGGAAAATAGAAAAACCGAGGATCCCCCGGCAGAAAATGAACGGCACCCCCTCCACGGGATCACCGAAAAGCGCCCCTGAGCAGGTGACCCGCGGGCCGTATTCGGTTATTTATCCTAAAAACCGATAAGGTAAATGCCAGTTCTATTTTCTCCCAAGCATAATTCTAACGGCTTATCCACCGTCTTGTCAAGGAAATCTGCGGCTAGGCCCCGTGCACTACCAATAGCTCCCGGAATTGATCCAATATTTAGGTTTGCTGGTAATAGTATTCTCCCCGGCCGCGGGATCGCCTAACCCCTTCACCGGTGCAAAACCCCCCGTGAAGGGGGGCCTCCGGCTTAGAAGACCTGAACCACCCGTTTGACCTCGGGAACCGCTTCCTTGAGCGACCGCTCAATCCCCTGCCTGAGGGTGATGGTGGACATGGGTCAGCCGCGGCAAGCCCCGGTAAGCCGCACGTGGACGACACCGTCCTTGACCTCGACCAGTTCCACGTCTCCTCCGTCCCGCTGCAAAAAGGGACGAACCCTGTTGAGCACTTCCTCAACCTTTTCCCTCACATCCGGACCTCCCCGCACACACATTTTGCTATGCTCATAGTTTACCTTGTCAAGAAGGATTATGCAAAAGGCAAACCGCCTCCGGTGCGAAACCAACTCCGGAGTTTTCTTTGCGAACAATCGGGCCTTCTCCCCGGGAACTGCGCACGTCCCTGGCGGCATAAATCGGGTTAAAGGACTGACGCACGATCTTAAGTGGCCGGGCCACAGTAAGGATTCCGGGACCTGGCTGGGGTCGGGTGAGTGTAAGGTTTAAG
>DBEH01000038.1 GCA_002294005.1 Firmicutes bacterium UBA911
CATCATAATGGACACTACTACGATTTTCACCACTTGTTCTATACGGTGTGCAATGATTTCAGCGTTTTGTATCATTCTTCCTTTTACCTCATTCACGCCTACAATTATCTCTGTGCTGGGGCCGCGCTCCTATTACTCCTTGCGCACTACAAGAAGAACGACAGGCCGAGCCGGGGGATGGTCGCGGCCGCTTTGGGGGCGGTTTCGTTCGTTCTGGCGGTGGACCTGTTTGAATACCTGGTGCCGCTTTCTTCTTACGATCTTACGCCCGCCAGCCTGGCCGTGGCCCAGGTGTTCTTTCTCGCCGGCGGTTCACGGTTAAAAGAGTTTCGGTCTTTGCTGTCCACGCGGATCAACGTGCTGGACGGCCTGAATGAAACCGTGATTCTGACCGACCGGGAGAATCGTGTCGTTTACTACAACGAGACCGATCTCGGCCGGCGGTTGCGGTTGGGAGCCGATGTACATATGGACGATGTGGGCGAATGGAAGTCGCCGGCCGGAGAAATGGTTCTTGACGGCTCGGAACCCAGACATTTCTTATATTACGTGCAACCGATCAAAAAGGGGAAGGGGGACCCGGCCGGCAGGATTTATGCTTTTAGGGAGATTACACAATACAAGACCCTGATTGCGCAGCTGGACCAAAAGAATAAAGAACTGCTCCAGGCACAACAGGAACTGCGCCGCCACGCCGAGCTGGTCAAACAGCTGACGGAAGAAACGGAAAGAAACCGAATCCTGCCCGCAATCAATCAGACGGTGGGACAGCACATATACCAGATCATCCGCCATCTGTCGGCCACCAGATTTGCCCAACCGCCGGAGGATGCAATGAAGGAAAGGTTGCCAGAGGCCATCCGGTGTGCCCGAATGGGCATCGACCGGATCCGGGAATCTGTTTCGGTGCTTGCCGAGTCTTCAGAAAGCCGAGGAGGGACCAGGCATGATCAAGGTATTGATCGCTGACGACCACACGCTCTTCACGGAAAGCTTGCGTCTTTTGTTGCAGCAGGACGAAGACCTGCAGGTCGTGGGGCTGGCCGCCGACGGCGACGAGGCCGTGGGAATGTGTCGGCATCTGCGCCCGGACCTGGTGCTGATGGACATCAAAATGCTGGGCTGCGACGGTTTCCAGGCGGCCGCAATGATCAAGGAGTTCCGCCCGGAAACGAAGGTGATCATCCTCACCACTTTCGAAGACCGGGAGAACATCCTTTCCGCCGTGGTCGGCGGCTTGAACGGGTACATCCTGAAGGACGTCAAGCCGGAAAAACTGATCCTGGCCATCAAATGTGTCGCCGCCGGCCTCACGGTACTGCAGCCTTCGGTAAGCTGTCTTCTGCGGCAGGAGCTTACCGCCCCGGCCGAAAGGGAGTCGGCCGAGCCGACACGACAGTTAAGGCCTGAAGAGTTGAAAATCATCAGGCTGATCGGTGACGGAAAAAACAACCGGGAGATCGCCACGTTGCTGAATTATTCCGAGGGGACGATCAAGAACAAGATATCCAGGATTTTGGAAATCCTGGAGGTAAAGGATCGGACCCAACTGGTGGTATATGCGTTGAAAAACGATTTGATTTGAAGGATGAGGGGTACCGCCCATGGAGTATGACCTGGAATGGCTGTACGATATTTTCATCCTCGAGTTCTGGCACGCCGTTTCCATCATCCTCGCCGTTTTCTTTATCTGCTACATTTGTCTCAACGCCAGAAGAACAGCGCTCTTTTATCACTACGTGGTCCTGCAAATCATTCTGCTGAACTGGCTGATCAGTAAGGTATTTAAGACGGTGGCGCCCACCGCGGAGCTGAAATGGCTTTTCATTCTGGCCCAGTATGCCACCGTCTGCTTTCTTGGCAGCGCCGTGCTGATGTTCGGCTACCGGTACGCCACCGGCAGGACCCTTCCGGCACGGATCAGTATTCCCCTGAACATTCCGCCGCTCTTCTTCTTCCTGGTGCTCGCCACCAACGAAAAACACCACCTCTTCTACACCACCTACGAATTTCTGGGAGACACCTTTGGTCCCCTGTTCTACGCTTACAGCGCAATGACCTACCTCTACATCATCGTCGGGCTCTATTTCTGTGCCACTCAGTTCGCCAAGAACCCCGGCGCCAAGCGGATTGAGTCCCGGTTATTGGTGGCGGGCATCGTTATTCCCCTGTTTTTCAATGCGTTGTACGTCGGCGGCCTCATGCAACCGCGTTTTGACATCACCCCCGTCACCTACAACCTTTCGCTCCTACTCTTCGCCTACGCCGTTTACAAGCACCGGTTTCTGGACGTGGTGCCTGCGGGTGTCTCGATGGCCTTCCACAATCTCCGGGAAGGGGTGCTGGTGTTTGACGCCGACGGGCGGGCCCTGGACAAAAACGAGGCCCTGGTCGGCATCCTTGGCCTGGATAAAGGGGCGCATTACGAGACCGTGACCGAAATCGCCGCCGCCGGCGATTATTCCGGCCGGGGTGGCAACCTGATCGCCAAGGCAATGGACGCTCTCCGGGAAAGGGAAGACGTGGAGACGGTCGGCGAGATCGCCGACACGGACGGAAAAACGAGGTACCTGACCGTTCGGATCCGGCCGGCGAAACCGTTCAAGAACAGCCCCTGGGGGTACGTGTGCCTCATCCATGACAACACCGCCTACCTGGAGCTGATCAGGGAGCTGGAAGAAAAAAATCGGCAGCTGGCCCGGGCCAACAAGCAACTCGCGGCCTACGGTGCGGACCTTGAGCGCTCGGCCGTTATGGAGGAAAGAAATAGAATGGCCAAGGAAATCCACGACGTCCTGGGCCATTCCCTGGTATTGGTTCTCAAGATTCTGGAAGCAAGCCGCCTGCTTTGCGACCGCGATCCGGCCGCAGCCCGGGCCAAAATGGACCAGGCCCTGGCCGTCGCCAGGACCGGCCTCTCTGAACTGCAAAGGGCTTTCGGGGAGGTGGGTGTGGAACAGGACGAAAGGCCGGTGGCGTTCCTGGCCGATGCCCTGCACCGTCTGGCGGAAGAATACGGACCGACCGGCGTGCGGGTCGAGGTGGAGATGAAGGGCTCGCGGAAAAGACTGCCGGCGACCCATTGCCACGCGGTAAACAGAATCTGCCAGGAGGCGCTGACCAACGCCTTAAAACACGGCCGCCCCGACAAAATCTACGTCTTTGTGCGGTTGAATCCCAAAGAGGTGGACCTCTATGTGCTGGACGACGGGGGCGGTTGCGCCGCTTTCCAGAAAGGCCGCGGCCTCGCGGGGATGGAACAGCGGGTGCGGGAACTGGGGGGCACCTTCGCCTGCGGCGCGGCCGGCGAAAAGGGGTTCACGGTGCACGCCCGGTTGCCCTGCCAGGCATGCGGGGATTCCGGGCCGCCAAAACCCGGGGAATGACCGGGGAATGACCGGGGAATGACCGGGGAAATGACCACGGTCACCTGGAGATTGCCCGACCGACACCGTGGTTGATTACCCGGGTTACTTGCCCCGGGCCACGGTCGAAACGTAGAATTTACTAAGACTACTTCCAAAACACTCCAAAGGGGTTGAGCACGTGAAAAGGGAACTGATCTTGGTGTTGGCGGTGTGGTTGTGTTGCGCGTTAGTCGGCTGCGGTGGCGGCGAGAAGAACTACCAGGTCAGTGGCGGCGAAAAGGCGTCCACGGGCGGCGATGGGTCGGCTGCCGGCACCGACACCTTCACCGTCCGGTATTCCGACAAGCCGCAGCAGAGCGTGGCCCTGCCGGCGGATTACCCGGAGGCCGGCTTTCCGGTTTACCCGGGCAGTTTCATCGCGGCCGCACAGGACTACGAGGAGAGCTGCATCGTCACCGGCTTTGCCAAGGAACCGCGCGCCCAGGTGACCGCCTTTTACCGGGAGGCGCTGCAGGATGCCCAGGTGATTTCGGTCACGGACGATGACCAGAGCTACGTGTCCTACGGGGTGAAGGACGATTACATCTACACCGTGACCGTGGTGGACAGCACAGAATTCAAAGAGTACCCCACCTGTTACACCATCAGCCTGGTGCCGGCGGAGGAAGGGGCGGCCGAAGCGCTGTCGCAATTGACCGGTCCGGGAGGTAGGAGCCAATGAGCGGGCGCTGGCGCGTTCGGGGGCGTTCTCTGCTGGCGCTGGCGCTGGCCCTGCTGCTGAGCGGCGCCGGCCTGGTCGGCCCGGCCGCGGCGTGGTCCCCACCCGATTTGCTGCCCGACATACCGTTCAAGCCGCCAGCCGCTCCGAGCGACCTGAGGGTGGAGGAAGCCCGTTTTGAGTCGTGGACCGGCCTGGTTCGTGTCCACTTAACCTTTCGCGATAATGCCGATAACGAAGAGGGCTTTAAGCTGGAACGGCGGAACGGGGATGAGCAACCCTTCGCCCAGGTGGCCAGCGTCGGCGCCAATACCACCAGTATCACCGTTGGGGCGCCGCCCAGCAAGCACTGTGCCTATCGCGTCTACGCCTACAATGCCTTCGGCAACTCCGGCTACTCCAACGTGGTCCAGCTCACCACCCCGGGGCCGCCCGCAGCCCCGAGCGACTTAAGGGCCACCGCCGGCGAGGGCCGCATCGAGCTTTCCTGGACGGATAATTCCTTCAACGAAACCGGTTTTCGGATCATGCGGCGTGTAGAGGGCGAAAGCGTCGTCGTTCTTGGCGGTACCGGTCTGGATGTGACCTGGTACGTGGATCACGACGTGGTGCCGGGAGTGGTGTGCATCTATTACATTTACGCCTTTAACAGTATTGGTACCTCCCCGGTCTCCAACACGGCCGCCGCCTCCGTTCTCCCGCCGCCCCAGGTGGGCCTCCCCCCGGACGCGGAGGCGACACCCGGGGAAGAGCCGGGCGAGGTGCCGCCTGCAGGAGCAGAAAAGACGGTACTGCACTTCTATATCAACCGGGCGGAGTCGTACGTCCTTCCCGCCGGACATGCCGACGCCCGGCCACAGGCCTTAGATGCCGCGCCGGTCATCAGGGAGGGGCGGACCCTCCTGCCCATCCGGTACGTGGCCGAACCCCTGGGGGCGGCGGTCAGTTGGGACCCGGCGGCGCAGAAGGCGACGGTTGCGCTGGGTGAAAACCGGGTGGAGCTTTGGATCGGTCGCCACACCGCCCGAATGAACAGAGTCACGGTGCCGATCGACCCCGCCAACCCGGCCGTGGCTCCCCTGACGCTACCGCCGGGCCGGACCATGCTTCCCCTGCGGTTTATCGCCGAGGTGCTGGGCTGCCGGGTGGACTGGAATGCGGCCGCCCAGGAGGTCAAGGTCACCTACCCCCGCGATTAACGGCCGCCGCCAGCCAGCCGGTTCTGCGGTGTAAAACTTTTTATTTTTCTTTTTTTAAGGAGGAGATCCGCATGCGCCCGTCGTTTTCCAAAGTATTCCTGTTTTTGGCCCTTGTAGTGGTTGGCGCACTGTTGTTTTCTTCGCCAGCCCCGGTCCACGCCGCCACCTGGACCGGTTACCCGACCCTCCAGGGGCCGCTTCCGCTGGACATTCCCAAGCCGCTTCCCGCCGCGCCCGATAGTCTGGAGGTGTGGTACCGCACGGACGGCCCGACCAGCGTGCGCCTGATGTGGCGGGATAACGCCTTCAACGAAACGGGATTTGTGGTGGAACGGAAAAAGGGAACCGGGGATTTCGCGGTCTACGGCACGGTGGCGAGTGACCGCACCGTCTTTTTCGATGAGTATCCCCCGTCCGGGACGGAGCTCTGTTACCGGGTGCGGGCGGTCAACGCGCTGGGGAGTTCGCCTTATTCCAACACCGTTTGCGTCAACACCCACGGCGGGCATCCGGCCAAGCCGGGCAACCTGACCGCCACCGTCACCCCCGAAGGGATTCAGTTGAACTGGACCGACAATGACGATACCGAACTCGCTTACGTGGTCATGCGCAGCACGTCCACCGGGCAGGTGCGGCACGTGGCCAGCCTGTCGCCAAATAGCACCACCTGGCTCGACACGGAGGTGACCCGGGGGGAAATGTACCTCTACACCGTGCGCTGCCACAACCACGCGGGTGGAATCTCCAAGTCGAGCGCCAACGCCTTCACGGACTGGATCACCTTTCTGCCCCCCCAGGCCGCCCTCCTGGAAACCCAGTTGCCGCTGACCGAGCCGGTGTCGCCGACGCAGCCCACGCCGCCCCCGCCGGCCGCGGGAGAGGCGCCGACCGGTACCCGGTGCCGGACCAGGCTGAAACCCAAGCGGAGGAGACATCTGGCGCCCAACGGCCCGGGGTGGAGCTGCGTTTTTGGATCGGGCGCGCCGAGACCGGCATCCTGGAGGACACCGGATCCCGCGTGCAACCGATAGATGCCGCTCCCCTGCTGGTCGGTGCCCGGACCTTTGTGCCCATCCGTTACGTGACCGAGCCTCTGGGAGCCCGGGTGGATTGGGATGCCGCCGCCGGCCGGGCCACCGTGGCGCTGGGGGAAACGGTGGTGGAACTCCGGGTCAATAATGGCACCGCGCTGGTCAACGGGACGCCGCAATCGATTGATCCGGCCGATCCGGGGGTGCGGCTGCTCGTCGTGCCGCCGGGGCGGATCTTTGTGCCGCTGCGGTTCGTGGGGGAATCCCTGGGGGCTACGGTGCATTACGACCCGGCGACGCAAGCGATCACCATTATTCTGTAGAAAAGCCTTGAGGAAAATTTGGGCGGTGCGGTTGACCGCCCGGCCGGCGAGGGTTAACCGCGCCGGAGTCCCCTTGGTGACACTCCCAATCCCCTGAAGGAGATGGGAATTCCCGCGCCGATTTTTAAATCGGGGTGAGGAGGGCACACTTATAAGTGCGCTTCTTCCAAAACCCCTTCTTACCCCCCCCTGGACCCAGGGGGGGGGTTTTTTTTGGGGTGGCGCATTGAGTTTACCGTTATTTGCGGGTTAAATTTTACCGCCGCCTAGGGGCGCAATCCCCCGGTATTGGGCGCACCGCCCCGTTTTGGGCCGCAAACTGGTTTAAATGTGCGCACCCGAACCTCACGGGGCATATTCCGGTGTTTTACGTAAATACCGTTCATGCCTGATAATAAGGAAAACTTTTGGCCGGGGGCGGTTGTGGTATGCGGGTGGTTTGTTTGCAGTATGAGCAGGAGTCCGGGTTCCTTGACTTTTTGACCGGCTATTCCCCGGTGATCGAACCCCGGCCGGACGGGGAAGTGTTCCTGGAAATACCGCGGCAGGGGATTCGCAGCCTGGTACGGGAGATGGGGCGCTCTGGATTTCGGGTGGCGGGCGGAATTGGAACCAACCCGTTCATCGCCCGGGCGGCGGTTCCGGCCGGAATGGGGGCCGGGCGGGGGCGGCTTCCCGGATTGGTCCGGATCCGGACTCCGGAGGGCGGAGCGCTTTTCGCGGTGCCACCCGGTTCGGAGGCCGAGTTCGCTGCGGCGTTGCCCGTGGAACTACTCTGGCCCCTGCCCCCGAAAACGCGCCTGGCGCTCCGCGGCCTGGGCCTGGTTACCGGCGCGGACGTGGCGCGGGTCGGGGATGCTGAACTGCGGGCGCATTTCGGGGAGGCCGGGGTGCTCGCGGCCGCTTACGCCCGGGGATTGGACCGGCGCCGTGTCCAAGCACTTTACCCGCCGCCCGAAGTTGTCTGGCGGTGTGTCCCCGGGGGCGTGGTGGACCGTTCGGCTCTGGATGGTTGGCTTGGGGCGGGGGCCCGGAACCTGGCGGGCCGGTTGTGGCAAAAGGGTTGCGGTTACCGGCGCCTGCGGCTGGAGATCGGGCTGGACGGTGGAAGGCGGTTGGAAAGTGAGCGCCGTTTTCCGGCCCACGTGCCCCCCGACGCGGCCCGTTTACGGCACCAGTTGCTATTGCTCCTGGATGCTCAGGAAGTTGACGGTCCGGTGGATGAATTGCGGGTCACGGCCGGTATGCTTTATCGTCTGGCCCCACGTCAGTTGGACCTTTTCTCCCCGGAGACCCGAGCGGCGGACGGGCTGGAACGGGCGGCGGCGCTGGACACCAGGTATCCGGGGCGGTTGGCGCGCGGCTGGGATGCGGGTTTTTACCGCCGCGAGCGGATGCTCCACTTTTACGACCCTTGCCGGGGGCGGTGGGGAGCGGGCGGGGCCGGTTAAATGTCCAGGATCGTCGACCGGCGGGTGGAAGTGGTTTGCGGGCCGGATGGAAGGCCGTCCCGTTTCGGCCGGGGAAAAAAGAACCAGGAACGGGAACGGGTCCGCCGGGTCCTCGACGCTTGGAAGGAGACAGGGCGGTGGTGGGCGGGGGAAACCGAGAAGATATTCTACCGGGTGGAGACTGAAACCGGCGGCGTCTACGAACTCTACACCGACCGTCAGGACTGGTACCTGTATAAAATCTACGACTAGCAAAAAGAGTCCCGAAAAGGGGCCAGGCCCCTTTTCGGGGCGAGAATGCAGAATCCAGAATCTAGAATTCAGAATGGGATGCATTCCCAGCAACAAAGAGCTTTTTTAACTCACGGACCCGGGATTAGATTCTGAAAAAGGGGCCTGACCGCTTTTTCGGGGGTGGGTTGGTGTTTGTGCATCTGCACGTGCATTCCCCGTTTTCTTTTCTGGACGGGGCTTCCGGCATCGAGGACCTGGTGGCGGCCGCGGCCGGCTTCGGGATGCCGGCGCTCGCCCTGACCGACCACGACGGCGTCGGCGGCGCAGTGCGCTTCCACCGGGCCTGCGCGGCCGCCGGGATCAAGCCGGTGCAGTGGGCCGAGGTCACCCTGGAGGGCGGGTTCCACCTGGTGCTGCTGGCCGACGGCCCGGAAGGGTACGCGAACTTGTGCCGCCTGCTCACGTCCGCCCACCTGGAAAACCCGCGCGGGGAGCCCCGGGTGAGTCCCGCCTCGCTCGCCGCGCACGCCGGGAGTCTTTACGCTCTCTCGGGCTGCCGCCGCGGGGAGATCCCCGCCCTGCTGCTGGCCCGCCGCCACCGGGAGGCCGAACAGGCGGCCCGGCGGTACCGGCGGGTCTTCGGGCGCCGCTTTTTCCTGGAGCTGATTCAGGATTTCCTGCCCGGCAACCGCGCCTTGAACCGCCTGCTGGTGGAGTTGGCCGCCAGGCTCGGCCTGGAGACGGTCGCCACCAACAACGTGCACTACGCCGCGCTCGCCGGCTTTCCGGCGCACGACCTGCTGACCTGTGTCCGGACCGGGACCGTTCTGGAGGCGGTCCACCCGGAGCGCCGCCTGAACGCCGAAAACCACCTGAAGCCCCCGGAGGCCATGGCCGCCCTCTTTCGGTCCCAGCCGCGGGCGGTGGCGAACACCCTGGAGTTGGCGGCGTCCTGCCGTCCGGCCCTGGAGCTCGGGGTCCGGCGCGGGCCGCGGTTCCCGGTCCCGCAAGGCGAGACCGCCGCCGGGATGCTGCGTGCCCTGGTCCGCTCCGGGGCCGCCCGCCGTTACGGGCCGCCCACGCCGGCCGTGACCGCCCGCCTGGAGCACGAACTAGACGCGATTACGCGGCTCGGCTACGAGGACTACTTCCTGGTGGCCTGGGACGCGGTGCGGTATGCGGCCGGGAAGGGGATCCGCTTCGCCGGGCGCGGCTCGGCAGGCGACTCGGCGGTGGCCAGCTTACCGCGCTTCATCGGCACCCACCTGGGCGGGCTGGTTATCAGCGGGGGTCCGCTGACCGCAGTCACGCCGCTCCAGCGGGCGGCCAAGGGGGTGACGGTCGCCCAGTTCGACAAGGACGACGTGGAGGCCCTGGGCCTTTTGAAGTTTGACCTGCTCTCCCTGCGGACCCTGAGCGCGGTGGAGGACACGGTGGCTGCGGTGCGGCGGAAAGAGCCCGGTTTCGACTACGGCCGGATTCCGAAGGACGATCCCGAGACCTTCGCCATGTTCGGCCGGGGGGAGACCGTCGGGGTTTTTCAACTGGAAAGCCCGGCCCAGCGCGCGCTGCAGCCGCGCCTGCGGGCGCGGGAAATGGAGGACGTGGTGGCCTCCGTGGCCTTAATTCGTCCCGGCCCGATCCAGGGGGACATGGTTGAGCCTTACATCGCCCGGCGGCTCGCGACCGAGCCGGTTTCCTACCTGGACCCCCGGCTGGAGCCGATCCTGAAAAAGACCTACGGGGTGGTCCTGTTCCAGGAACAGGTGCTCGCCATCGCCACCGCGGTGGCCGGTTTCACGCCGGGAGAGGCCGACCGGCTGCGCCGCGCGATCTCCAAACACCGTTCGCGGCGGGAGATGGAGGCGATCGGGGAGGAGTTCACCGGCAAGGCGGTGGCGGCCGGGGTGGAGGAAGGCACGGCCCGGGAAATCTTCGACTGCCTCCGGGGTTACGCCGGTTATGGTTTCTGTGAGGCCCACGCCGCCGCCTTCGGGCTCACCGCCTACCGGACCGGATACCTGGCCCGGCACTACCCCGCGGAGTATTTCGCCGCCCTGCTCTTAAACCAACCGATGGGCTACTACAGCCCGCAGACCCTGTGCACGGTCGCCCGGGGCCACGGGGTCGGAATTCTCCCTCCCGACGTCAACCGGAGCGGGACCCGCTTTACCGTGGAGCACGGGAGCATCCGCGTGCCGCTCACCCAGGTCCGGGGCACGTCCGTGCGGGACGCCGGGGCCGTCCTGACCGCCCGATCCGAAAGGCCGTTTCAGACGGCGGACGACTTTTTCTCCCGGGCGGCGGCCGGGGTGGACGGCGACGTGCTGGTGAACCTGATCCTGTGCGGGGCGCTGGATAACCTTGAACCGAACCGGCGGGCGCTTTTGGCCCGTTTCCGGTCCCGGCTCCGGGACACGGGCGGGGGCCTTTTGCGGGAGGAAGAACCCGCCGCAGAGTGGCCGGATTTTACCGCGGCCGAAAAACGATGCTACGAGCACACCCTCCTTGGTCTGGACGTGGGTCCGCACCCCCTGGCCGGGCTGCGGGACGCCCTCAACGCCCGGGGTTACCTGAGCAGTGTCGCGGTCCGGGACCAACCGGAGGGCGCCGCGGTGCGGCTCGCCGGTTTCCCGGTGCGCCCGCACCGGCCGCCGACGCGCAGCGGGCAGGTGGTGGTGTTCTTTTCCGTGGAAGACGAATTCGGCCTGGCCGACGTCACCGTGTTCGAGGATTGCTACCGGGAAAGCGGCTGGATTTTGTTCACCGCCTCCGGGCCGGTGGAGGTGGCGGGGCGGGTGCACCGGCGGGACGGCGCGGTGTCGGTTCTGGCCCGGCGGATAAATTTCTGGGAGGGGGCTTAAAATTTCTGGGAGGGGGCTTAAAAAAAACAAGGACCGGCACCATTGGTGCCGGTCAGTTGAGTCAAATCAAAGATGTCTTTGTTTGCCGGGCAATGCCTACCGGCCGCCGTAGGAACGGTTGGCCTGGAAGCAATCCCTGCAGTAAACGGGCTTCACACCGGTCGGCTCGAAAGGAACCTCGGTTTCCACCCCGCAGCCCGCACAGACCGCCGGGTACATTTGCCGAGGTTGCCCGCCGAAACCTCTGCGGTTCTGCCTTCTGGCCGAACGGCACTCCGGGCACCGGGCCGGCAGATTCTCGAAACCCTTGTCGGCGTAGAACTCCTGCTCACCGGCGGTGAACACGAAGTCGGCCCCACAGTCCCTGCACTGCAGTGTCTTGTCCTGGAACACGAAAAGTATCTCCCCTTAGATTAATGAGTCTCTCCAAAGTCCACCTGGGTCCACCTGACGAGCTCCCCCGGGGAAGATAGCTTTCCGGTGATCCACCACAAGGTTGAAACCTTTAGAGGCAGTATCAGTATACCCCAGTTAACGGCAAAAAGCAACTTGCTAGAAAAAAATTTTTGGGCCAAAGCGTAAAAAGGGTTCCCCGGTCTGGTAAAATACACCCATGAGTGTGATCCTGCTTGGTGTGGAGACCTCCTGCGACGAGACCTCGGCGGCGGTGGTGGAGAACGGTCATCTGGTCCGTTCCAACATCATCGCCTCTCAGTTTGACCTGCACGGCAAATTCGGCGGTGTCGTACCCGAAGTGGCCTCCCGGCGCCACTTGGAGAACATCAACCCCGTTATTCGGCAAGCGCTTGACGAAGCGGGCGTTTCTTTCCGGGAACTCGACGGGGTTGCCGTCACCTACGGCCCGGGTCTGGCCGGATCGCTGCTGGTGGGGCTGATGGCGGCCAAGACCATCGCCTATGCGCTGGACATTCCCCTGTTCGGCGTCAACCACCTGGAGGCCCACATCTACGCGAATTTCTTGGTCGAACCCGACCTGCCTCTTCCCTTGCTCTGTCTGATCGTGTCCGGCGGGCACACCGACCTCGTGCTCATCACGCGGCTCGGTGCGTACCGCCTTTTGGGCTGTACCCGTGACGACGCCGCGGGCGAGGCCTTCGACAAAGTGGCCCGCGTATTGGAACTGGGTTATCCCGGCGGCCCGCTCATCGAAAAGCTGGCCGGAAACGGCGATCCGGAGGCAATATCCTTCCCCCGCGCCTACCTGGAGGAGGGGACCCTGGATTTTAGCTTCAGCGGCTTGAAAACGGCGGTGATGAATTACCTGAACCGGGCGGGGCGGGAAGGCCGCAAAGTGGCCGAGGCCGACGTGGCGGCCGGTTTTCAGCAGGCGGTGGTGGACGTGTTGGTGAGCAAAGTGCTGGCCGCGGCCCGGGTCCACCGCCCGGCCCGCATCTTGCTGGCCGGGGGGGTGGCCGCCAACCGCGTGCTGGCCGCTGAGCTTTCGCGGCGGGCGGCGGCGGAGGGTTTTGGCGTCACCGTGCCGCCGCCGGTGTACTGCACCGACAACGCGGCCATGGTCGCCTGCGCGGGTTACCACCGCTACCTGCAGGGGGATTCGTCGCCCCTGACTTTGAACGCCCTCGCCGGGCTTGGTCTGGGCTGTGAATGAGGCGCACGGCAAACAAGAGCTGCGGGCCGCGATGCTCGCCGCCCGCCGCCTTCTGGACCCCCTCACGGCGACGGCCGCCGAGGCGGCGGTCGCCCGGACGGTGCGGGAGCTGCCCGCCTTCCGGCAGGCGCGATGCTTGCTGGCTTACGTGGGCGTGCGTAACGAGGTGGGGACCGGGGCGTTGATCCGTGCGGCCCTCGCCGCTGGAAAAACGGTGGCCGTGCCGGTCACCGACCGGGCGCGGCAACGGCTGGTCCCGGCCCGGATCACCACCTATCCGGGAGGGCTGGAACCGGGGGCGTTCGGTATTCCCGAACCGCGGCACTTCGAGGAAGTCGCCGGCGCGGTTTTGGACTGCATCCTCGTGCCCGGCGTGGCCTTCGACCACCGGGGCTTTCGCCTCGGGTTCGGCGGCGGCTACTACGACCGGTTCCTGCACCGGGTGGGGCACCGAGCGGCCCGGATCGGCCTGGCCTACGAATTTCAGATTTGTCCGACCGTGTACCCCGGCCCGCACGACGAGGCGGTGGACTGCGTGGTTACCGAGGCCCGGGTTCTGGATCGGCGAACAAGCCGGTGACCCGCCCCGGGTGGGTGAACAGGCTGAACCGGTCGGGCCGGGCGTAGGCCGCCACGGTGATGCCGGCGCGTTCCGCCAGGTCGATGGCCTTGGTCGTCGGCGCGCCGCGGGCGATGATCATCGGGACGCCCATCCGCTCCAGCTTCAGTGCCACTTCCGCCGTGCAACGGCCGCTGAACAGGAGGGCCTTGTCCCCCAGCGGGATCCCCTCCAGGAACGACCGGCCGTAGATCTTGTCCATTACGTTATGCCGGCCGGTGTCCTCCACTAGGAACAGCAGGTTTCCCTCCCCGACCAGCCCGCCGGAGTGCACCCCGCCGGTGCGCTGAAAAAGGGCCGACATGGCCGGCAGGTGCCCGGTGCATTTTCGGACCTCTTCCGGTGTCATTTCGAGGCGCCCGGTTTGCGCCGCCAGCCCCGGCTTGCCGCCGGACCGCGTGCGGACCCGGACGACTCGTCCCGAAGGCTCCACTTCGATCCGGTCGACTTCACCGGGATGAGTCAGGCGTCCGGCCAGCGCCAGGTGGCCCGCGGCCAGGTAATCCAGGTCGGCCGGCAGGCACAGGAGCCTGGTGAATTCATGACCGTCGATGTGGATCGCGATTTCCTCTTCGGTCGCGATCTCGTCCCAGCCGTGGACGTTTTCCTGGTTGCTGAAACGGTGCATCGGACGCAGGTTGGATAATGCCATCGGGATGTGGCTCAAAGCAAACCCCCCTTGAACCCGCCCAGGTGTTTTTCTTATTATAGACGTAAGTTACGCCGGTGACGACAATCACCGAGGCTGGCTGCAAATAACGCGGCCAGCGGAAGGATGGCGCACAATGAGAAAAGAGTATCGTTTCGAGGAACCCGGGCCCGAGGTAATGGCGGCGGTGCGGGCGGCCGCGCCGGAGGGGTCGATCAGTTGCACGCTGGCCCGGAAGCTGGCTCATGATCTGGGCGTGCCGCCGCAGGTGATCGGCCGGGCGGCGGACCTGCTTAAGGTCAAGGTGAAAAACTGCGAGCTGGGTTGCTTCTGACGACGATCACGGCCTCATTAGAATCTGGGTCTATGAAAGCGACCTGCACGCCCAGGCCGGCCTCAGGTTGCTTCTGGCGACGATCACGGCCTCATTGGATCTGGAAACGGACCATAAACCCGGCCCGTTTTTTTTGTATAAGATTTCTTTAAACGGAAAAAATATTTAAACGAGAAGGGTCCACAATTTGGATTCAAAGTAAATGGTAGAGCAGTAAAGCTATTGGCCGCACATCGGCCTTGATGGCCAAGCCAGGCGGTATTTCCTTAATTTTGCGGGTTTGCGTTTATTTGCGGGGTTTCTTTATCATAATACCGGTAAGCCTGTTAGCACTCATCTCTAATGAGTGCTAACAGGAGGAGCACAAACTACAGTTACAGTTAAGGAGGGGTATCCATTGATCAGGCCGTTGGGTGAAAGGGTAGTGATTAAGCCTCTGCCGCTGGAAGAGGTGACCAAGGGGGGTATCGTGCTGCCGGATACGGCCAAGGAAAAACCGCAAAAGGGTGAAGTCGTGGCCGTGGGCTCCGGACGGCTGCTGGACAACGGGCAGCGCGTGGCCATCGACCTCAAGGTCGGCGACCAGGTGCTCTACTCCAAGTACGCCGGCAACGAAGTCAAGATCGACGACGAGGAGTACTTGATCCTCAGGGAGAACGACGTGCTCGGGGTGCTGGAGTAAGCCTTGGGAATGAGCCTTGTGGGGGTTTGACCAGATTATTAAGGTATTAAGGGGGTATAGCCGATAATGGCTGCTAAGGACATAGTCTACCGTGAAGAGGCGCGGACCGCGATGGAGCGGGGCGTCAACGCCCTGGCCGACGCGGTGCGGGTGACGCTCGGCCCGAAAGGCCGCAACGTGGTCCTGGAAAAGAAGTTCGGCTCGCCGATGATCGTCAACGACGGCGTGACCATCGCCCGGGAGATCGAACTGGAGGACCCGTTTGAAAACATGGGCGCCCAACTGGTGAAAGAGGTGGCCACCAAGACCAACGACATCGCCGGTGACGGGACGACCACCGCTGCCGTGCTCGCCCAGGCCATCGTGCGGGCCGGCCTGAAGAACGTGACGGCCGGCGCCAACCCGATGATCCTGAAGCGGGGCATCGAGAAAGCCGTGGAGAAGACCGTGGAGGAGATCCAGAACCGGGCCAAGCCGGTGGAGAGCAAGGAGGCCATCACCCAGGTGGCGTCCATTTCCGCCAACGACACTACCATCGGCAACCTGATCGCCGACGCAATGGAGAAGGTCGGCAAGGACGGCGTGATCACCGTCGAGGAGTCCAAGGGGATGGGCACCTCGCTGGAGGTCGTGGACGGCATGAACTTCGACCGGGGCTACATCTCCCCGTACATGATCACCGACGCCGACAAGATGGAAGCCACTCTCAGTGACCCCTACATCCTGATCACCGACAAGAAAATCTCGGCCGTGGTTGACCTGCTGCCCGTCCTGGAGAAGGTGCTCCAGGCCGGGAAGGCGCTCCTGATTATCGCCGAGGACGTGGAAGGCGAAGCGCTGGCCACCCTGGTGGTCAACAAGCTGCGGGGCACTTTAAACGTCGTGGCCGTCAAGGCGCCGGGGTTCGGCGACCGCCGCAAGGCGATGCTCGAGGACATCGCCATCCTCACCGGCGGCCGGGTGGTCAGCGAAGAGGTGGGCTTGAAGCTCGACAAGGCCGGCCTGGACCTCCTGGGCAAGGCCCGCCAGGTCCGGGTGAAGAAGGACGAGACCATCGTCGTGGACGGCCAGGGCGACGCGGACGCGATCACCAAGCGGCTGGCCCAGATCAAAAAGCAGATCGAGGACACCACCTCGGACTTCGACCGGGAGAAGCTCCAGGAGCGGCTGGCGAAACTGGCCGGCGGCGTGGCGGTCATCAATGTGGGCGCGGCGACCGAGACCGAGATGAAGGAGAAAAAGCTCCGCATCGAGGACGCCCTGAACGCGACCCGCGCGGCCGTGGAGGAAGGCATCGTTCCCGGGGGCGGCACCGTGTATGTGAACGTGATTCCCGTCCTGAACGGGCTGGAGCCCGAGCTTCCCGACGAGCGGACCGGTGTCGACATCATCAAGCGCGCCCTTGAGGCCCCGCTGCGGCAGATCGCCAACAACGCCGGGGTAGAGGGTTCCATCGTGGTCGAAAAGGTGAAGGAAAGCCCGGCGGGCGTTGGTTTCGACGCCCTCAGCGAGCAATACACCGATATGATCGGGGCGGGTATCGTGGACCCGGCGAAGGTGACCCGCATCGCCCTGCAGAACGCCGCCAGCATCGCGGCGATGATCCTGACCACCGAGGCCCTGGTGGCTGAGAAGGTGGACAAGGACAAGAAGGGCGGCATGGGCGGCATGGGCGGCATGGGCGGTATGGGCGGCATGGACATGATGTAGCTCGGATTTGAGCTTCTTTGAAAAACCCCGTCAAGACGGGGTTTTTCCTTGTGCGCCCGTTTTCCGCCGGGCGCCGGACATGCTAGAATAGTGGCAGCACCCGGAGAGGAGCCCCTGGACCGTGAAGGTAAGTGTTTCGCCGGAGACTTTAAAGCACCTGGCCGACCAGCTTTCGCTCATCGAGCAGGACCTGAAGGCGGTCAAGGTCCAGTTGCGCAACCTGTACGCCGCCGAAGGGGGCAAGGAGATCCTGGTTCAAACCATCCGCGCCGTGGCGCCCCTGGCCGAGGTGGTGCGGGCCGGCGGCACCGTGACCCCCCTGGAGCTGAGCTGGTTCTGCCGTAAATACGGCAAGCACCCCAAGGGCGCGGCCGGATACTTCACCGGCGCCAAGCCCAGCATGCGGTCCGGGGAAGGGGACCGGCGCACGGTCACCGAGCACGGTTTAAGCCGGGTGCGGCAATTGGAGTTGGAATACGGCGAGGACTGGCTGGACCGGATCCCGCTGGACCTCGTCGCCAACCCGGATGTCGACGCGGAAGCCGAGATCTACCTTTAGGAACGTGGGAGGCATCGCGGTTACACGATGAAATTCATGCGGCGCGTAGGTTGGCCCGTGACCCTGTTCGTTCCCCTGGCCCTGGCCCTGGCGATTGCCGTCGCCGGGATCTTGAGCCCCGATGTGCCCCGGATCTACTTCATCATCGGCTTTCTGGCCGCCCTTATCGTGCTGCCCGGGATTTTCGTCACTCTCAAGGTCTTGAGTCACCCGGTGACGGCGGCGGTGGTCACCCTGGTGACCACCCGCAGGGGCCAGAACGTGGTGGTGATGTTCGAGGACGGGACCAAGAACACTTACCAGAACGCCCAACTGTACGCCGGGCTCCTGACCGGGGAGTTGAAGCCGGGGCAGCGGTTCCGGGTGCTCATCCGGGATGACCTCCTGTTCCGCGCCCAACCTCTGGATGACGAGGAGGCCCGCTCCTAGTGCCAGGCTTTTGTGCTTTTGTGGCGGGCTATCAATCTTCTTTTTTGACCGAAACCATCAAGATGCGGTTCGCCTTCATTTTTGCGACCTCAAGCACGGTACCGTCTAAAGTCACACGGTCCCCGGCTTTTGGCACCTTGTTGAGCTGATCGAGGATGAAACCGGCTATCGTGTGGTATTCCTCGCTCTCCGGGATCGCCAGTTTTAGTTGGCGGTTGACCTCATTTACTCCGGCCGAACCCTTGACGATCGCTTGCCCGTCTTCTGAAGACAAGATTTCTTGGTCTTCCCGGTCGTACTCGTCGCGGATTTCTCCTACAAGCTCTTCGAGCAGAGTCTCCACGGTGACAACACCGTCAGTCCCGCCGAATTCATCTACGATCACGGCCATTGACACCCCACGCTTCTGTAAGTCACGGAGCAACTGCCTGATCGGGACAGTATTCGGGACAACGTAGGCCGGGCGGACAACCTTCTCTACCGGCGTCTGCTCCTCCCCGCGCAAGAGACAAGGGACCAGGTCCTTGATCCCGGCAATGCCTTTGATGTCGTCAAGGTTCTGCCCATAGACCGGAATGCGGGAATGGCCTGTTTCCGACATCAGACGAAGGGTGTCCGCCACAGAAGTGCTGGTTTCGATCCCTACCACGTCGGTGCGCGGGACCATTACATCATAAGCCACCGCGTCTCCGAAGTCGAAGACGTCCCAAAGAAGCCGTTGCTCTTCCCGGTCCAGGCTGCTTTGGTTTACGATGATCTGTTTGAGTTCGTCTTCGGTCACCTGGTTTTCATCAACACCGGGCTTCAATCCGAACAGGCGCAGCGAGTAATTGGTGGCTGCGGTCAGTAGAAGGATTACCGGGCGTGTTGCGCGCGAGAACAAGTGAATGGGTCGGCCCAGAAGAAGGGCGACACGTTCAGGCGCCTGCAACGCCACCCGTTTAGGGACCAACTCGCCGTAGATGAGGGTGATTAACGCGATCAGCGTGGTGGTGATTACCACGGCAATTCCCTGCGCATTAGTGTTGACTGCGGCGACAGGTACGTTTTGAAAGATATTCTGCAGCGGCACGGCCAGGGTGACGGCGGCGGTGGCGCTGGCCAGAAACCCGGCCAGGGTTACGCCGATCTGGATAGCTGCCAAGTAGCGGCCCGGATCCCCTTTGAGGAGTCGAGCCACGGCAACGGCGCGGCGGTCCCCCTTCGCGAGGACATCAATGCGCGAGCGGCGGACGGAGATCAGGGCGATTTCCGCGGAGGCAAACACCGCGTTGAGCAAAATAAGAAAAAGTATCAGCCCGATTTGAGGAAGCAGTTGTTCCACATATGTCCCTCCCGCTGGTATGCTATGCCTTCCGTGATACTGTGCACTTCCGCCGGTATGTCGACACAGCGCCCTGTCTGGCGGACGAAGCGGTCAGCCACCCCGCTGAACGACCAGATCCTCGGGTAGAACATGAAGCGAACAACCTCTTGGGGGGCGTCAAGGCCAGTGCGATGCTCTCCACCCGCTCGACAGACAGCGATTTCGGCACCGGTTCGCCGAACACGACAAGCAGTGAAGTGATGAAGCCCGATGCGTTCAGGAAGGAAAGTAGAGTGCAGAACGACGAGTACCACCAGGATGAAAGCCGGTAGCAGGGCAAGTGCAGGAGTACTTACGAGCCCTAATGACAGGGGGTCGTCCATGGAGGTGTACCACGCTCCTTTTTCTTCAATTGATCATTTTGGATTATAACATGTTTATGCGCCGCGCCACAAAGCCAAACTCCTTTGCCCAGGGCCAAATTGGACGGGCTTTCCATCTCATCCTTGCGTCGCGGCGGCAATAGCGCAATAGCGCGGTTTTTTGCTTTGGTCTTTCAGAAACCAGGTACGAACCCGGCGTCCTGCGTCTCCAGAAGGCGCAACAGACCGGCCACTTTTGTTATCCGCATCATCTCGAGGAGTTCCAGTTGCAGCGCCAGCAGGCGGGCGGTGAGCCAAGCGTCTCCGAGCGCGGTGTGCCGCCCGGCGGGCTCGATTCCGTGCAAGGACAGCATGGCGTCGAGGCTGAAGTACTTCCGTGCGGGGTAGAGTGCCCGGGCGATAACCGCGGTGTCGAGCGCCGGATTGCGGATTGCCACTCCCGAGAATTCCCGGAGCCTGAGGTTCAAGAACTCGAGATCGAAACCGACGTGGTGGCCGGCCAGGCTGTCGTTTCCCAAAAACTCCAGGAAGTACGGCAACACGGCCACCAGGTCGTCTTCCCCGGCCACCGCCTCGTCGGCAATGCCGGTAAGCGCGGTCACCAGGGGCGGGATAGGCCGTCCCGGATTTACCAGGCGGTGAAAGGTCTGCTCGGGACGGGGCCGCCCGTTTTCCACCACCACCGCTCCCAGGGCGATGACCTCGTCGCCGCCGGCCGGTTCAAAGCCGGTGGTCTCGGTGTCCAGCACCACGAAACGAAGTTTCGACAGGGGCATGTCGGGGTCGAGCGGCCTTGCCGCCCGCGCGAGCCGTTCCCTGATCCGGAGCACTTCCGGAGGCGGCGGAGGGCCGGGCCGGAGACCTTCCGTCAGGTTGCCCATGCCGTTCTTGAACTTGGAGAGCCAGTTCCCGCTCATCCGGTGCTATCCCTCCGGCCTCCCTAAGTGGGGTAGAGGCGCAAGGATTCTCCAAACTGGCCGGCGATCAAGTTCTGGATGCGGGTGATCACCGAAAGGGCGCCCCTTAAGACTTCCTGTTCCCTCTTGCTCAGCGCCTGCGGGTTAACGTAGTTGTCCGGTTCTTCGCCGTGCTCCAGCTTCTTCAGGTTTTCCCGGATCCGGAACATCAGCAGCGTCTCGTAGGCGGCTTCGATGAACTCGGCCTCGTCCGGCGGGATCGCTCCGTGCTCCACCAGCAGGGCCAAACGCTCCAGGGTGGGTGTGGCGCTGATCCGGTGTTTGAGGGCGAGAACGCGGGTGCAGTTCACGATGTGGAGGCAGGCCGCGGCCTTCAGGTTGATCTCGTTCTTGTGGGGGCCCGACTTCTCGGCGGTGACGAACCCGCCGAACAGGTTCAGCGGTACCCGCATCTGCATCCGGCAGTCGGCCGCCAGGTCAAGCACCGCGCCGGGAAGTTGTTCAAAAGCGGCGAACGCTGTTTGCCATAGGTTCCGGGCCAGGTCGACGTCCCCGTAGACCGGCCGGAAATCCAAAAGGATCGTCAGCCGGCGGATGTCCTCCGGTTCGGCCCGCATCAGCAGCTGCACCAGGTGTTCCCGCCACGCGCCCAGCGAACGGCACCATTTGGGGTTGGACGGCATCACGCCGAAACTGCACTCCCGGAAGCCGCAATCGGCAAGCGCTTTGGAAATCGTGGTGCCCAAGTGCAGGAAGTACTTCGCCGCCGCGGCCCCGGCGCCTTCCCCCGGGTCGGCGTAAATGACGGCGTCGTCCTGATCGGTCCTGATGGTCTGCTCCCGGCGCCCGGCGCTGCCCATGGCGATCCAGCAGTAGCCCGACGGCCTCGGCCCGTGCGTCTGCTCCACTTCCGCTTCGCACAGCTGAATGACCCGGCGGGTAAAGGCGTCGTGCAGTTCCGAGATTATGGCCAGAATATCCCGGACCGGAGTTTTTTCCCTGATCAGCGCGCGCAGGAAAGCGTCCACGTCGCGGCTGGTTTCGCGAAGCCCCGCCAGGGTCGGCTGAGTTTCAATGCGGTGCGCGAACCAGAGCGTCCCGGTGCCGCGGGCGCGGGCCAAGTCGGCCACGCTGATGATTCCAACCAGAAATTCGTTCTCGGTTACGGTCAGGTGCTTGCAGCCGTGCTTGATGGCTTCGACCAGCACCTCGTAGAGGTAGGCCGTCGTTGGCACCTGGACCGGCTTGCGCCGCATCACCGCCTCCGCCGTGAGGCCGGCCGGCCAGTCCCGCGCCGGGTCGGTGAGCCGAGCCACCAGGTCCCGCTCGGTGACCAGGCCGGCGGGATAGCCGGTTTGGTCCACCACCACCACCGAGCCGATGTTTTTCTCCACCATTATTTGGGCCACGTGGTGCACCGGCTCGCTGCAACGGCAGGTGACCACCGGCGCGGACATGATCTCGGCCGCCCGCCGGCGGAACAGAGCCGCTTCGCCGCGCACGAAGTCCGGGGCCTGCTCCGCCACGATTTCCCGGTATAAAGACCGCATCCGGCTCAGGAGCACCCGGCTGAAGAAACGGGACACCTCCGGATGGTGGTACATCAGCAGTTCAAAGACTTCACGGGGGATCTCCAGGCAGGTCAAGTCTTTCCTCGCGCGTACCGAGCCCGGGTATTCCTCGTCGGTAAGCACGACCGTTTCGCCAAAGAAATTATGCGGGTGACGGAAGCCGACCACGCTCTCCCGGCCCTGGTTGTTGGTTACCGTAACCTCCGCCAGGCCTTCCACGACAATGAAGAGGGCTTGAAGGCTGGGCGTCCCCTGCCGAAAGACATAAGTGCCCTTGGAGAAAGCCCGGAGGCGGGTCTCAGGCGCTATCTCCGCCAGCACCGCTTCGCTCAGGGACGAAAAAGGACTAATCGAGCGCAAGACTCCGATTGCCGCTTCCAAAACACCTCATCTCCTCACGGATTTGGGGCTTGGGAACTTCTCCGCTCTCTAGGCCGTTCCAAACCCTCCCGTTGATGATATAAGAAACGCCAAAAACCGAATGTTCTGAATATTGCGCGGCCAACTAAACTGCGTTGCCACTTCCCCGCCCTTGTCACTGATGCCCACATTGTACGTCTGCCTTGAGCAAGAGAAAAGAGAACGGCGGCGAAAGACGATTTCTGGGTTTCCAGTGGAGGGTATCGGCGGGTGTTCGGTAATTTCTGATTGAATGGCGTGGGAATGCCCTGGTGCGCGACCGTTCGACCCCGAAAAACGACTGGAGAGCGCAAAGAGCAAATGCGCAAGTCCGGAGTTATTTATTCGGGCAGCCGGACCTGACCGGTTTGGGGCAGGGCGTGCACCGGTCGTCACAGGGCTCGATGTGGATCAGAACGTGCACCCGGTTCGGGAACAGGGCTTTGATTTCCTGTTCGATCAGGTCGCACATGGCGTGGGCTTCAGCCACCGAACCGTGGGCCGGGGTCACCAGGTGCAGATCGATGTGCCGTTCCGGGCCCGCCTTGCGGGTGCGGAAGTCGTG
Organism: Firmicutes bacterium UBA911; assembly: GCA_002294005.1. Taxonomy (GTDB): domain Bacteria; phylum Bacillota; class Desulfotomaculia; order Desulfotomaculales; family Desulforudaceae; genus Desulforudis. The sequence continues at coordinate 22,942 of DBEH01000038.1, forward strand.
AAACTCGACGTAGGAGGCCCGGTGTTTTTCCAGGACGGCCAGGATGGCCGCCTCGTCCTCTTCGGGCAGGCGGACGTCCAAAACACTTTTTAAGGCGTCACGGATCAACCGGTAGGCGGCCCGCAGGATCACCAGGGATACCACGATGCCGACCAACGGGTCGATGATCAACCGCCCGGTCAAATGAATCAGCCCCAGGCCCGCCAGTACGGCCACCGAGGTGTACACGTCCGACCGCAGGTGCCAGGCGTCGGCTTCCAGGGCCGGTGAATCGGTTTCCCGGGCCACCCTGAACAGGTACTGGGACATAATGGTATTTACCGCGATGGCGGTTAAAACCACCCCGGCGCCCAAGCCGAGGGCGCCGACGGGAGTGGGGGAGAACAGCCGGGGTACGGCGGTAAAGATGATAGCGCCGGCGGCGAGGACGATGAGTCCGGCTTCGATAGCGGCGGCCAGGTTTTCGAACTTGCCGTGCCCGAAGCGGTGGCGCTCATCGGCCGGTTTGGCGGATTGTTTTACGGCGGTCAGCGCGATCAGCGCCGCCAGGAGGTCCACGCCGGAATGGACGCCGTCCGAGATAACGCTTACCGAACCCATGTGAAAACCGGCCGCCAGTTTGCCCAACATCAGCGCGGTGTTGGAGGCCACCGAAAGTCGCGCAGCCCTGATTTTTCGCCGGCTGACATCCTCCTGGCGCTGGTGCAGCGTGACCCTCTCCCGTTAAGCCGATTCTGGTCTAGTATACCACCATTTCAGCGCCCCGGTTCCACGACCTTGGCTTGACCGCCGCGCAGGTGCTGCCAAAGAGAGAGGCCGGCTTTTGGCCGGCCTTTAGGTTCATTTCAGTGCCCCTTCGCTCTTCACTCTTTATCGCCGCTGCTGCCACACCCGCCGTAGTAAGGCATCTTGAATTTGCGGATGGTGAAAGAGGCGAAGAGGGCCAGGGCAATCGCGGTCGCGATCAGGACCGCGAGCGTCGGGTGACCGGCGCCGTGCTGGATGTACAGCGCCAGGGTCAGGACGGCCAGCACCGGCATCAGCCACCAGCCTTCCTTGAACCGGAAGCAGTACGCTTCTTTGCCCACGAGCCCGCACGAACCGACGAAGATGAAGCCCAGCCCCAGGGGGATCAGGTGGGTTGCCCCGGTGGCGATTCCGGTCACCTGCAGCGCGACGCCGGCCGCCGCCGCCGCGAGGACGATGACTTTTACTTCCCGCATGTAAACTTGCAGCAGCCAGCCGGAAACAAGCACGCCGGCGGTGATCAGGAAATAGCCCGCCACGGAGGCGATGGAATCCAGGCGGGATGAATCGCGGGCCAGGAAAAGGGCCAAAAGCCCCAGGGTCTGGAGCACATAGCCGCTCCGGTATACAATCTCCACCGGCCTTCGGTGGGGTTTGAGCCCAGCCATGTCGCCGCCACCTCTTTTGTTGATTGATGGACGCTACAATACTTATTATTCTGAAACGCGGTTCATTTGTCCAGCTTTTTACCGGGAGGCGATTTGGACGTCTACAAAATAAGGCCCGGTGTTCCCGGGCCTTTGGTGCGCTTCCGGGGGCCCGCAGGCCGCCGGATAGTCGCCTCCCCTTCTCTTTTTATACCGCCATTATACTCCAACGTCTGGCAATTGTGCTTCATCTACGGCACGCACAGGGTGTCGAACGGAAAGAGCACTTCCGGATCGGGAATATGCGGGTTGGCGGCGATAAGTGCCTCCGCTTAACTATATGCCGCAGCCGCCAACCGGTGGGTTTGGCCGGTTCCTGCAGGAAACAAGAGGGCGGTTGTAGAAAGACTGGAGAAACACAAGCTTGCAGTTCGGGAGCGGCGTGGAGCCTGGAGTAGGATATGAGCGCCCCGCGCCGGTCAAGTCCAAATTGTGGT